>NZ_CP054836.1:2859375-3177083 GCF_013358405.1 Oricola thermophila | reverse complement strand
AAGCAGCCGACCAGCGCCAGCATCAGGTTCTGCAGCGTGAAGGCGACGGCAAAACCGTCACCGAGCGAGGAAAGCACGTCCATCGTTCAGAACCCCCACGGACCTTCGGCCAGCGAAAGGCCGAGCACGAGATGGAAAATGACGTAGATGCCGACGGAAATCGCGATTCCCGCCGCCAGAGCACGGGCGGGTTTCGCGCCCAGCCGCCAGGAAAGGAATGCCGCGGCCACCGCCGTCGAGACGACGAAGCCGGCTTCCGGCAGCGCCAGCGCATAGGCGATCATCACCGCGACCGTGACGGCGATCTCGAAGATGCGCCCGACGGCCGGCCAGTCCGGCGCGGGGTCGGGCTTGAGCACGAAGACGATGCCGGATGCCGCCAGCACCACGGCGATGATGAAGGGGAAGGCCTTGGGGCCGACCGGGTCCTGGATGAAGCTTTCCTGGATCAGCGTTGCCTGCCAGGCATAGAATCCTGCCAGCAGCAGGCCGATGACGCCGAAAATTCGGTCGCTCATGATCACTCCTCCCCCCCGTGATCCGAAATCCGTCCGGCGCGGAGCCGCCGGACGGGATGTCGATTCGGTGGCTGCGCGCCTACTTGATCAGGCCGATCTGCTTGGACAGGTCGGTGATCGAGGCGATCGATTCCGCCACGAAGGCCTCGAACGCGTCGCCCGTCATGTCGAGCGGCGCGAGTCCGTTCTGCGCCATCACGGCCTTCCACTCGTCGGAAGCGTAGGTCTTGGCCACGGCGTCGGTCCAGAAGGCATAGGCGTCGTCGGACATGCCGCCCGGCGCGTAGAAGCCGCGCCAGTTGGCGCCGATCACGTCGATGCCCTGTTCCTTTGCGGTCGGGAAGTCGGCGAAATCGCCTTCCAGGCGCTCCGGCGAGAGCACCGCGATCACCTTGATGTCGCCGGAATCGACGAAGCCCTTGGCTTCCGATGCGTCACCGGTAAAGGCCTGCACCGAGCCGGCGAGCAGCTGCGTCACCGCCTCGCCGCCGCCGTCGAAGGCGACATACTTGATCTGGCGCACGTCCTCGATGCCGGCTTCGCGAGCGGCGAGCAGCACCTTGAGGTGGTCCCAGCCGCCGACGGCCGAACCGCCCGCCACCGACACCGAGGTCGGGTCGGCCTTGATCATGTCCATCAGCTCGGAGAGCGTTTCGACATCGGAATCGGCGGCCACGGCGATGATGCCGTAGTCGGCGCCGACCGCGCCGACCCAGCGCATCTGGTCCATCGTGTTGCCGGGGAATGCGCCCTGCGCCAGCCGTGTCGCCGTCGCCGACGAGGCCGCGACGATCAGGTTGTTGTCGTCATTGCGCTTGTTGGCGACCTCGGCATAGGCCACGCCGCCGCCGCCGCCGGCCAGGTTCGTCACCTGCATGGTGCCGGGAATGAGGCCGAGATCCTGCATGGTCTTGCCGACCTGGCGGCAGGTGAAGTCCCATCCGCCGCCCGGATTGGCCGGGGCGATGCACTCGGTGTTGGACGGCTCGAACGCGAAGGCGGCGATCGATGATGCGAGCGTGAAGGCGGCCGCGAGGCCGATCAGTTTTTTCATGGTTTCCTCCCTGTGAACAATGGAACAGTGCATGACTATCGGCCGGAGTGAACACCACGTTTCGTGCACTTGTCCAGCCGCGCGGTTGCCGTCTGGCGCAGTCCGGCTATAACGACGCCACCGTCCTTCCACTGGTTTTTCGATCCTGAACGGAAAAAGCGATGAAATACCGCAAGCTCGGCCGCACCGGCCTCGAGGTCAGCGCGATCTGCCTTGGCACCATGACATGGGGTTCCCAGAACACGGAGGCCGAGGGCCACGAGCAGATGGACTATGCCGTCTCGCAGGGCGTCAACTTCTTCGACACCGCGGAGCTCTATCCCACGACCCCGCAGGGGCCGGAGACCTATGGCCGCACCGAGGAGATCATCGGCACCTGGTTCGCGAGCCGCGGCAGGCGCCAGGACATCGTGCTCGCCACCAAGGTCGTCGGGCCGGGCCGGCCGCATATCGACGACGGCGCGCCGCTCTCGGCGGAAAAGATCCGTCGCGCCTGCGAGCGTTCGCTGAAGAGGCTGCAGACCGACTATATCGATCTTTACCAGGTCCACTGGCCGAACCGCGGTTCCTACCACTTTCGCCAGACCTGGACATGGGCGCCGCACACCCATGACGGCGAGAAGGCGCGGGCCGATTTCCTGGAGACGCTGGAAACGATGGAGGCGCTGCGCAAGGAGGGCAAGATCCGCCATTTCGGCCTCTCCAACGAGACCGTCTGGGGCACGATGAACTATCTGCGCATCGGCGCGGAACGGGGTCTCCCGCGCGTCGCCTCGATTCAGAACGAGTATTCGCTTCTGCACCGCATTTTCGACACCGATTTCGCCGAATTGTGCGCGCACGAGGATATCGGCCTGCTCGCCTATTCCCCGCTTGCCGCCGGGCTGTTGTCGGGCAAGTACCGTGACGGCGCGGTACCGGCGGGCTCGCGCATGTCCATGCAGGCGGATCTCAACGGCCGCTGGACGGAGCGCTCGAAGCCGGCGGTCGCCGCCTATCTGGATATCGCGGACAGGCACGGACTCGAGCCGGCGCAGATGGCTCTGGCCTTCGTCCTGTCGCGGCCTTTCACCACTGCGGCCATCATCGGCGCGACGGGCATGGATCAGCTGAGGACCGACATCGCGGCCGTCGACGTCGAGCTTTCCGAGGCGGTGCTCGACGAGATACAGGCGGTCTACCGGAAATACCCGCTTCCGCTCTAGCGGCCGGGATCAGGCGCGCTTGTCTTCCAGGCCGGTTTCCTCCGGCGGATCGATCCGGCCGGTTGGCAGGGTCGAGCGCAGCAGCCGGGCGATGGTTGCCGCGTCCGCGGGCCGCGAGAACAGGTAGCCCTGCGCGTAGTGGCAGCCCAGTGTCGCGAGCCGCTCCGCCTGTTCCGTCTCCTCCACGCCTTCCGCGACGATGTCGATTCCGATCTTGCGCGCGATGTCGATCAGGGCCTGGACGATGGCGGCGCTCGGCCGGTCGGACAGCAGCCGCGTGACGAAGGTCTTGTCGATCTTGATGATGTCGACGGGGAAGCTCAGCAGGTGGGTCAGCGAGGCGAAGCCGGTCCCGAAATCGTCCAGCGCCAGGCGCACGCCGCGCTCGCGCAGATCTGACATCTGACGCACCAGCCGGTTTTCCATCATCACCGTCTCGGTCACTTCGAGATGCAGGTGCTTGAGCGGAATGCCGGCCTTTCCGAAGGCGTCTCCGAGGCGGACATCGAGATCGGTCGCCCGGAAATCCGCGGTGGTCAGGTTGAGCGCCATGTGCTCGATGGGCAGGCCTTCGTCCAGCCAGCCCCGGAAGTCCCGGGTGGTCAGGTCGATCATCCGGTCGGTCAGTCGCGCCGCGTTGCGCGGGTCGGCGAATGCCATGAGAAATTCTCCCGCCTCCGCGATACGCCCGTCCGGCTGGCGGATGCGCGCCAGCGCCTCGACTCCGGTAATCCGGCCGGTCTCGAGACTGACCACGGGCTGGAAATGGGCGAGCACGCGGTCTTCGTTGAGCGCTTCCGCCAATTGGCGCGACTGGTCGATCCGGCGCACGATGGATGTCTTGTGGCCGGGGTCGAAACGCATGTAGCCGCCGCGCCGGGTTTCCTTCGCGTGGTACAGGGTGAGATCCGCGTTTTGTCTCAGCTGTTCCGGCGAACTGCCGTCCGCACCGTTGATCACGCCGCCCAGGGTCACGCTCGGATTGATGGTGGCGCCCTTCTGCACGATGGGTGCCATTACCAGGTCCAGCAACGCCCGCGCCGTTTCCTCCAGCGTTTCGTGGTCGCCGCATCCATGCCGGATGATGGCGAATTCGTCGCCGCCCAGCCGGAACGCGTGGTCGGGGCCGAACATCTTCTTCAGGCGCCGGGCGACCGCGCTGATCAGCTGGTCGCCTGCTTCGTGTCCGAGGCTGTCATTGACGATCTTGAGATTGTCGATGTCGAGCATCAGCAGCCCGAAGGAGTCGTGGAAGAGCGCCGGCGCGTTGAATGCCGCTTCGAAGGAACGACGGTTTCCCAGGCCCGTGAGCTGGTCGCGGTAGGCCAGGAAGTGATTGCGCGCGGTCATCTCGGTATGCTCGTAGGCGATGGTGCACAGGTGGGCGCAGCGCGCCACCAGCTCGCGCTCCATCTCCGTCGAGCTTCGCTTCTCGCGGAAATAGAAGGCGAATGTCGCTACCGGTCGGCCGTCGCGGGATTTGATCGGTGTTGACCAGCAGGCCCTGAGGCCGAGCGGCAGCGCCAGCCCGCGATAGTCCGCCCATTTCGGATCGGTAGCGATGTCCTCGGTATGCACCGGTTCCCCCAGGTATGCGGCCGTGCCGCAGGAGCCGGTATCGGGCCCGATGGGCAGTCCTTCCAGGGCCTGCGAATAGCTGTCCGGCAGGCTCGGCGCGGAAACCGGGTGCAACAGCCCCGCCTCGTCCACGCTTACTATGGTGCAATATGTGCCCTGGGCGAGCATTTCGGCGCCGCGACAGATGCGGTCGGAGACTGCGGTGAAGTCGCTTCCCGTGGCGACGGCCTCGAGAATCGCGCTTTGAAACGCGGAGAGTTCAAGTTGTTCCTCGAGCTTCATTGGCTTTTGTCCACGGCTGGCATCGCCGGAATTCATCACGCGGACATTACTAATATGTTTAATCCGTGATTCTTTTTTTCCACATCGCGTATTAATTCTTTGGATTAACGAATTTTATTTTGAAAACTCTGCGTCAGGAAAGGGATTCCACTACTTTCGGGTCCATTTCGGGCGACGGCCCTTCATGGCCTGCCGCGGCAACGAGATCGGCCATCGGCACCTTTCCCTCGGGCCCGAGGAACAGGCCCTTGATGAAGGCCTGCGCCATCACGTTGCCGTCGCGCTCCATGCGATGCTCGATATAGAGCCATTTCTCGTCCCAGCCGATCACCTGCGTCGTCAGCTCGAAGGTGTCGAACGCGTTGAGCGAGCGGCGGAACGCGATCTTCTCCGCCGCGACGACCGGGTACCACTTGCGCTCGCGCATCGTCCGCCACAGCCCGGTCCGCAGCAGCAGGTCGAGCCGCCCCAGGTCCATGATGGTGAGATAGCGGCCGTTGTTCATGTGCAGGTTGATGTCGAGGTCGTTCGGCCAGCAGCGCAGCCGGACGCGCCCTTCCTCGGTAACATCCATTCTTCCCCCCAGCATGGCGGTGAGCATGACCTGGATCATGCGGAAGACGAGGTTCATCTTGACTGCTCCTCCTTGTCGGACGGCGGTTGTTTAACGTTTACGTAAAGGGAAGTCGATACGCCGGATAGGGCCATTCTTTTCCTGCGGGCGGCGGGAAGGTGTCCCGCTTCGCGGGCCGGGTCGGTTCGGGGCGGCGGGGCTAGGCCGGCCGCCGGAACATCAGCTGTTTGGTGGTCAGCACCTGCAGCACCTCGCCCTTCTGGTTGCGGGTTTCGCTTCTCAGCGTGACGATGCCGCGATCGGGCTTGGAGCGCGACGGCCGCACCTCGGTGACCTCGCTGAACACCTGCAGCACGTCGCCGGGGCGCGTGGGCTGCGGCCAGGTGATTTCCACGCTGGCGCCGATCATGCCGCCGCCGGCCGGTATCATGTCGACGACGAGCCGCATGGTCACTGCCGCGACATGCCAGCCGCTGGCCGCCAGTCCCTTGAAGAAGGAGTCCTTCGCTGCCTCCTCGTCGGTGTGGAAGAACTGCGGGTCGAATTCCGAGGCGAAGCGCTTGATCTGCTCGGCGTCGAGTTCGTGCTTGGCGCTGACGAAGGTCCGGCCGACCTGGATGTCTTCGAGATAGAGGGGCTCTGTCATGGGATAGGTTCCGTCTGAGTCGGGTTTCGCCCGCCCTCTCACAGGAAAACCGGCTTGTCCAGCATCGGTCGCCGTCTTCCGTCGCGGAATGCCGCGAGCCGCTCCGCGGCCGCCGGCCTGCCTCACACGTAGACCGGCTTTTCCGCCCGCTCTTCCGAGCCGAAGATCCTCAGGTAGCGCTCGATTTCCCGCGGGTCGCCGGTCGCCTTGCGCGGGTTGTCGGACAGCTTCACTGCCGGCAGGCCGTTCGCCTCCGTCACCTTGCAGACCAGGGAGATGGCGCGCAGCTGGTCGTTCCGGCGCGGCGCGCAGTCGACGAAGTCGTTGGTCAGGTTGGTGCCCCAGCCGAAGGCCATGCGCACCCTTCCCTCGAAGTGCCGGTAGGTGTTAATGATCGTGTCCACGTCCAGCCCGTCGGAGAAGATCAGGATCTTGTCCCGCGGGTCGCGGCCCTGTTCCTGCCACCAGCGGATGATCCGTTCTCCGCCCTCGATCGGCGGTGCCGAGTCGGGCCGGAAACCGGTCCAGTCGGCCACCCAGTCCGGCGCGTGGCGCAGGAAGGCGGCGGTGCCGAAAGTGTCCGGCAGCACGATCTTCAGGTTGCCGCCATAGAGCCGGTTCCAGTCCTCCAGCACCTTGTAGTTGGCCCGGGCGATGCCCTCGTCGGTCTCGGCCAGTGCCGCGTAGACCATCGGCAGCTCGTGCGCGTTGGTGCCGACGGCCTCGAGGTCGTTGTCCATTGCCAGAAGCACGTTCGACGTGCCGGTGAACGCCTCGCCGATGCCCTCCTGCAGAGCCTGCACGCACCAGCGCTGCCACAGGAAGGAGTGCCGCCGCCGCGTGCCGAAATCGGAGATCGACAGGCCGGGCAGCTGCTTCAGCCGCTCCACCTTCTCCCACATCTTCGCCTTGGCCCGCGCATAGAGCACGTCCAGCTCGAACGGCCCCATGCCGCGCATCGCCGCCCTGCTGCGCAGCTCGTTGATGATGGCGAGCGCGGGAATTTCCCACATCGTCGTGTCCGTCCACTTGCCGTGGAAATGCAGTTCGAACTGCCCGTCCTTTTGCGCGATCTCGTAGTCGGGCAGCCGGAACTCGGCCAGCCAGGCCAGGAAATCCGGCTCGAAGATCTGCTTGCGGCCGTAGAAACTGTTGCCGGCCAGCCAGATCGCCTCCTTCTTGGTGAGCCGCACCGTGCGCGCAT
Organism: Oricola thermophila; assembly: GCF_013358405.1. Lineage (NCBI taxonomy): Bacteria > Pseudomonadati > Pseudomonadota > Alphaproteobacteria > Hyphomicrobiales > Ahrensiaceae > Oricola > Oricola thermophila. The sequence goes on along the minus strand of NZ_CP054836.1, from coordinate 3,170,022 downwards.
GGTCGAGCTGGGCGCGCAATTCGCCGATGTCGATCTCCTCGGCCAGCCGGATCGATGTCGTGCGGTTGATCAGCGTGAAGGTCGCGTCCACGTCGCGATGCATCTTCCAGATCATCTGCAGCATCATCAGCTTGTAGAAGTCGGTGTCGAGCAGCGACCGGATGATCGGGTCGAGCTTCCACGTGTGGTCGTGGACGCGCTTGGCGATGTCGAGGACGCGGAATACCATTTTCTTGTCCGGGGCTAGAGAAGGTGCACGCCGGCGGCGCGCATCCTTTCGGTCATGGCGGCCAGCGAGCCGTCGAGGTCGATCGCCCGGCAGGCCTGCATGACGACCGAGGTCTTGAAGCCGCACCTCACCGCGTCGAGTGCGGAGAAGCCGACGCAGAAGTCCGTCGCCAGACCGCACAGCACCACCTCGCGGATGCCGCGCTCCTTGAGGTAGCCGGCAAGTCCCGTCGTGGTTTCGTGGTCGTTCTCGAAGAATGCCGAGTAGGAATCGATTTCCGCGCGGAAACCCTTGCGGATCACCAGCTGCGCCTTCGTCCGGTCGAGGTCCGGGTGGAAATCGGCGCCCTTCGATCCCTGCACGCAGTGATCCGGCCACAGCGTTTGCGGCCCGTAGGATGCCTCGATCGTCTCGAAGGGCTGCCTGCCCTCGTGCCGCGAGGCGAAGGAGGAATGGTCCGCCGGGTGCCAGTCCTGCGTCAGCACCACGTTGTGGTGGCTGGCGATCAGGTGGTTGACCAGCGGCACGATCTCGTCGCCGTTTTCCACCGCGAGCGCGCCGCCCGGGCAGAAGTCGTTCTGCACGTCGATGACGATCAGTGCCTTGTCCGGCATTTCCGCCTCCCGTTCCGGAACTATTCCCGCCCGAAGGATTAGGCCATGACGGCCCCGATGGGAAGGCCGCCTCCGGCCGTTCCGTCCGCCCCGGCCTGAACGAAAAAGTAACCTGTTGCCGCCACCCTGACCGCTCCCATCGGCATACGGAAGGCAGGAAATGGCGGCTTCGAAATCGTCCTTTGTTGTTCCCCTCCATGCGCGCAGGACGGCCCGTCGCATACGCCGCTTCGCGCTGTTCGCGGCCTTTTTCGCCATAGGCGCCGGTGCCGCCCTGCTGGTCCGGCAGACGGACGGGCTGGAGCTGAGCCGCTTCACCGGTCTCGTCGACACCATGACGACGAGCGCCTACGCGCCGGAGCCGGAGGGCGCCGCGACCTTCCTGGCGTCGGTCGCGCCGCGCCCCATGCCGCTCTGCGGCTCCGGCCGGCGCGTCAATTGCGTGGTCGACGGGGACACGCTGTGGCTGGACGGAGAGAAGATCCGCATCGTCAATATCGACGCACCGGAGGTGAAGGGCCGTTGCCGCGCCGAGCGCGAGCGTGCGGCCACGGCGACGCGCATGCTGGCGAGCCTGGTGTCGAACCGGCCCATCCGGCTCGACCGCGAGGGCAGGGACCGCTATGGGCGCACGCTCGCCTCGCTGGTCACGCCCGAGGGCGACGTCGGCTCCGCCCTCGTCGCGCAGCGCCTTGCCGTGCACTGGCGCGGCCGGCGCGAGCCGGCGGAGACCTGGTGCGGCGCCTGACGGTCAGTGCAGCAGGATTTCCCCGTTCACCCGGCGGAACTCGCCCGGCTTGATCAGCCGCTGATGCGTGTAGCGCACCGAGTGCAGCGGCCCGTCTAGGTTCTCGTTCCAGAAGTCGAGAAAGCCGAACATCTCCGGAAAGTCCGGCGCCAGATCGTAGTCCTGCCAGATGAATGTCTGCAGGAGGTCGGGGTGGTCCGGCATCCGGTACAGGATGTGGGCGGTCGTCAGCCCGTAGCCTTCCAGTTGCAGTTCCAGGGCGCTCTTTTCTTGCATCGGTGCTCCTCCTTTCGGGTTGGGCACGGTTGAAAGGCTAGGGCAAAATTGGAATCTGTCAATGATTTCATGTTGTTGGCAGCCGCGTTGGGCGAGTGCTGATTTTTTCGCCGCACCCTCTTGAATCGAAAAATGCGCGAAACCAGATTTCCGGCGCGCGAAGCCGGAGACCGGTTCGCGCGCCTGCCGCCGGGTCGGATCCGAACGGCGGCCGGCGGGACTTTTTCAAACCATGTTTGTCCAGGAGGAAAACGGCATGAAGTTCCGTCCATTGCATGACCGCATTCTGGTCCGCCGCATCGAGGCCGAGGAGAAGACGGCCGGCGGCATCATCATCCCCGACACCGCGAAGGAGAAGCCGTCCGAGGGCGAGGTGATCGCCGTCGGTCCGGGCGCGCGCGACGACTCCGGCAAGCTGGTCGAGCTCGACGTCAAGGTCGGCGACCGCATCCTGTTCGGCAAGTGGTCCGGCACCGAGATCAAGCTCGAGGGCGAGGATTACCTCATCATGAAGGAATCCGACGTTCTCGGCGTCATTGAAGGTGAAGCCGCGGCGCAGAAGGCCGCCTGACAAGGGGAAGTGACAAGATGGCTGCAAAGGAAGTCAAGTTTCACACCGAAGCCCGCGAGAAGATGCTGCGCGGCGTCGACATTCTCGCCAATGCCGTGAAGGTGACGCTCGGCCCCAAGGGCCGCAACGTCGTCATCGACAAGTCCTTCGGCGCGCCGCGCATCACCAAGGATGGCGTGACCGTCGCAAAGGACATCGAGCTCGAGGACAAGTTCGAGAACATGGGCGCCCAGATGGTGCGCGAGGTGGCGTCCAAGACCAACGACATCGCCGGTGACGGCACCACCACGGCCACCGTTCTTGCCCAGGCCATCGTCAAGGAAGGCGCCAAGGCGGTTGCCTCCGGCATGAACCCGATGGACCTGAAGCGCGGCATCGACAAGGCCGTCGACCTCGTCGTGGACGAGCTGAAGAAGAACGCCCGCGAGGTCTCGCAGAACTCCGAGATCGCCCAGGTCGGCACCATCTCGGCAAACGGCGACGCCGAGATCGGCAAGTTCCTCGCCGAGGCCATGGAGAAGGTCGGCAACGAGGGCGTCATCACCGTCGAGGAGGCCAAGACCGCCGAGACCGAGCTGGAAGTCGTCGAGGGCATGCAGTTCGACCGCGGCTACCTGTCGCCCTACTTCATCACCAACCAGGACAAGATGCGCGTCGAGCTGGAGGATCCCTACATCCTCCTGCACGAGAAGAAGCTTTCCAACCTGCAGGCCATGCTGCCCGTGCTGGAGAGCGTGGTGCAGTCGGGCAAGCCGCTCCTCATCATCGCCGAGGATGTCGAGGGCGAGGCCCTTGCGACCCTCGTCGTCAACCGCCTGCGCGGCGGCCTCAAGGTCGCGGCGGTCAAGGCCCCGGGCTTCGGCGACCGTCGCAAGGCCATGCTGCAGGATATCGCCATCCTCACCGGCGGCACCTTCATCTCCGAGGATCTCGGCGTGAAGCTGGAGAACGTCACCCTCGAGATGCTCGGCCGCGCCAAGAAGGTCGTCATCTCCAAGGATGACACGACCATCGTCGACGGCGCCGGCTCGAAGTCCGAGATCGACGGCCGCGTCAACCAGATCAAGGCCCAGATCGAGGAGACCACCTCCGACTACGACCGCGAGAAGCTGCAGGAGCGCCTCGCCAAGCTGGCCGGCGGCGTCGCGGTGATCCGCGTCGGCGGTGCGACCGAAGTCGAGGTGAAGGAGCGCAAGGACCGCGTCGACGACGCCCTGAACGCGACCCGTGCGGCCGTCGAGGAGGGCATCGTCCCGGGCGGCGGCACCGCGCTGCTTCGTGCCGCGAAGGTGCTCGACGGCGTCAAGGCCGACAACCACGACCAGGAGGTCGGCATCGGCATCGTCCGCCGCGCCATCGAGGCCCCGGTTCGCCAGATCGCCGAGAATGCCGGCGCCGAGGGTTCGGTCATTGTCGGCAAGGTCCGCGAGAACGAAACCTTCTCCTGGGGCTGGAACGCCCAGACCGACACCTTCGAGGATCTCTATTCGGCCGGCGTGATCGACCCGCTGAAGGTGGTGCGCACCGCGCTGCAGGACGCGGCCTCCGTGTCCGGCCTGCTGATCACCACCGAGGCGATGGTCGCCGAGCTGCCGAAGAAGGAAAATCCGGCCCCGTCCATGCCCGGCGGCGGCATGGATTTCTGATCTGTCGGCAGAACTGCTGTCTCGCAACGGCCCGCGGGAGTTCTCCCGCGGGCTTTTCATTGCCCCTTGCCCATCCGCTCTTCCAGTTCCGCGCAGTGGTCCGTGTCGTCGCTGCGCTCCGTGAACACCACGTAGTCGTGGGGCAGGGAGGTCTCGCCCTCGCCGAGATGGTCGGCGAAGGAGGTCATTCCCTCCGCCACCTCTATCTGCCCGATGGACAGGACCGTCCTGTCCGGCGCTTTCGCCCGCAGCACGAAGGGCACGCCCCAGTCCTTGCGCGTGTGTCCGCCGCCGGCGATCAGCACCGCGCCGTCGTCGCCTGCCGCCAGCATGGCGTCCGCCATCGACAGGTCGCGCGCCTGCTGGACGGTGACCATGGCGGGAATCGCTTCCTCGGGCATCAGGTTGCAATGGGCCTGCCTGATTTCCTCGCCCAGCTTTTCGCGGGTGTCGTCGGGATAGGCGACGCTTTCCTCCGGTTCTGCCTCGCCCCTGCCGATGGCGCGGATCGTCTCCCGGTCGAGATCGCCGGCGGCCAGGGCCAGCCCGGCCGCCAGCGCCGCCTCGGCGACCGGCCTGTAGATCGTCCAGTCCGGCCAGCCGCGCTTTTCCCAGTCCAGCCTTTCGCCCAGCTCCGCCGCGTCCGGCGATTCCTCTGCCAGGAAGGCGTCGAGCGCGCCCTGCAGGCTTTTCGGCACCATTTCGAGCACCACCACGGGCTTGCGCCCCGCCCGCGCCATGGCCGCGATCAGCCGCGCCTGGTTGGCGTGATGCTCCGGGTTCGTGTGAATTTCCCCGACCAGCACGAAATCCGCCGTCCGCGCCGCGGCCTCGATGTCCGCGAAGGACGCCCTTTCGCCCGCGCCGGTCCACGCCGTGCCGGCGAGCGGGCTGGTGGCGTCGTCGGCCTTTGCCGGGGAGATCGCGATCAGGCCGGCAAGCGCCAGCGTCGGGACAAGCGGGGGAAGATGCATGGTTTGGTCCGATCCGGTGTCTGTCGTGATGCGGGTGCCGGTGCGGGCCGTTCACCGGCGGCAGTCGGCGACTGGCCTACCCCCTGCCCAGTTCCTCCGCAAGCATGTCGTACACCAGGCGCACCCGCCGGCTGGTATTGAGCTCGCGATGCGTCGTCAGCCAGATCGGGAATTCCATCGGCGGCAGGTCGTCCAGCACCCGGCGCACGCCCCCTTCTCGGTCACCGACCGCCTCCGGCACGATTCCTATGCCGGCGCCCGCCTTGACCAGCTCCCAGTGCACCAGGTGGCTCGCCGTCAGCACCGGGAAGTTCTTGCGCGTCAGTTTCAGCCCCAGCCGGTTCAGCCCGTCCACCATCACGTCGGTCGTGTCGAAGCCGATGAACGCCGCGCCGGACAGCTCTTCCGGCGTCCGGGGATGGCCGATCCGCTCCAGGTAGCTTTCGGCGGCGTAGAGCCGGGCGATTTCGTCTCCGATCTTCTTCGCGATCAGGTCCGGCTGGGTCGGACGGAAGGAACGCACCGCGATGTCGGCCTCGCGCCGTTTCAGGTCGATGGTCGCGTTGGAGGCGACGATCTCCACCTCGATGCCGGGCTGCTCGCGCCGCAGCCGCGCCACCACCGGCGGCAGCAGGAAGGCGGAATGGATCTCGCTGGCGGTGATCGTGATCGAGCCTTCGATCGACTGAGCCTGTCCGGATGCCGCCAGCGAGACGCGCCCCGCCGCCTCGCCCATCGCCCGCACGTGGTCGAGCAGTTCCAGCCCGGCCTGCGTCAGCGTAAGCCCGCGCCCGCCGCGCTCGAACAGCAGCACCCCCAGCTCCGATTCCAGCGCGTCGACCTGCCGTCCCAGCGTCGGCTGCGCCATGCCCAGCGCCCGCGCCGCCGCCGACAGCGACCCTTCCTCCGCCGTGACGAGAAACGCCCGCGCCCGGTTCCAGTCGAACTTTACCGCCTTCCAATCCATGCGAAAACGCATACCAGATCAAGGAAATCGGTCAATTAACTCTGCGAAATTGAATGGGTAGAACGTGGTACGATCAATGACGCAACGGAAAGAAGATCATGAAAGCCGCGATCCATGAGAAGTATGGCGACGCCGGTGTGCTCGAAATCCGCGACATCGCCCGTCCCGAACCCGCCGACGGCGAGATCCTCGTGAAGGTCTGCGCCGCCGCCGTCACCACCGCCGACTGGCGTCTGCGTGCCGCCGCCTTCCCCGGCATCATGGCGCTGCCGGGCCGGCTGATGTTCGGCCTCTTCGCCCCCCGGCAGAAGGTGCTGGGCACCGCCTTTTCCGGCCGCGTGGTGGCGCGCGGCGGTGATGTCGACCGTTTCGCGCTGGGCGACGCCGTCTTCGGCTTTTCCGGCGCGGGCGCCCATGCCGAATATGTCGCCGTGAAGGCCGACGGGCCGGTCGTCGCCAAGCCGGCGAACATCGGTCACGACGAGGCCGCCGCCGCGCCCTTCGGCGGCCTGGCGGCGCTGGTCTTCCTGCGCGATTTCGCCGGCGTGAAGCCGGGCGAGAAGGTCCTCGTCGCCGGCGCGTCCGGCGGTGTCGGCTCGTGGGCCGTCCAGGTCGCGAAGCATCTGGGCGCCGAGGTCGTCGGCGTCGCCTCCACCGGCAATGTCGATCTCGTCCGCTCGCTCGGCGCCGACCGCGTCATCGACTACCGGAAGGACGATCCCGCCGCATCCGGCGAGCGCTACGATGTCGTTCTGGATACCGCCGGAAAGCTTCCCTTCGCCAGGGCCCGGCGCATCCTCGCGAGAACCGGCCGCTACCTTCCGCTCGAATTCGGCGGCCGCGAGATGCTGCAGGCGCTGTGGGCGGGCGTGACGGGTGGCCCGAAGATCGTGATCAACGTGTCGGGAGACAGCCGCGCGGACCTGGAAATCCTCGCCGGCCTGCTGGAGACTGGCGAGATCCGTGCCGTCGTCGACAGCCGCTTCCCGTTGCGCGACATCGCCGCGGCCCATCGCCGCGTCGAATCCCGCCACGCCGGCGGCGCGGTCATCGTCTTGATGGATGAGGCGGCGGCCTGCGCGCCGTCCCCCTGAAATCATCCACTGGACAATGCCCCGGTCTTTCCGTCACTGTTCCCTTACAGCATCTTTGGGAGGAGATCGCATGCTTGGACTGATGCAGGAGTGGCCGCTCGTCTGCCACAAGATCATCGACTTCGCAGCCCGCCAGCATCCGGGGCGCGAGGTCGTCTCGCGCTCGGTCGAGGGGCCGATCGTGCGCACCACCTATGCCGCGGTGCGCGATCGCGCGCTGAAGATCGCGCAGCTTCTTTCGCGCGAGGGCTACAAGCCGGGCGACCGCATCGCCACCATGGCCTGGAACTCCGGCAACCACCTCGAGGCCTGGTACGGCATAATGGGCATGGGCGGCGTCTATCACACGCTCAATCCGCGCCTGTTTCCGGACCAGATCGCCTGGATCATGAACCACGCCGCCGACCGCGCGCTCTTTGTCGATCTCACCTTCATGCCGCTGGTCGAGAAGATCGCCCCGCAGGTGGAGTCGTTGAGGAAGGTCATCGTCATGACCGACGCCGCCCACATGCCGGAAACGGCGCTGCCCGACGTCGTGTCCTTCGAGGAATGGCTGAAGGACGCCGACGGCGATTTCGAATGGGCCGATGTCGGCGAGGATGCAGCCTGCGGCATGTGCTACACCTCCGGTACCACGGGCGATCCCAAGGGCGTCGTCTATTCCCATCGCTCCAACGTGTTGCACGGCATGATCGCCGCCATGCCCGACGCCATGGGCATCGGCTGCCGGGATGTCATCCTGCCGGTCGTTCCGATGTTCCACGCCAATGCCTGGGGGCTCGGCCAGACCGCCCCGATGATCGGCGCCAAGATGGTCATGCCGGGCGGCAAGATGGACGGTGAATCCATCTACGAGCTGCTGGACGCCGAGAAGGTCACCTTCTCCGCCGCCGTTCCGACCGTCTGGCTGATGCTGCTGCAATACCTCGAGAAGACCGGCAGGAAACTGCCGTACCTGAACAAGGTCGTCATTGGCGGTTCGGCCTGCCCGCGGGCCATCACCGAGAAGTTCGAGAAGGTCTATGGCGTCGAGGTGATCCACGCCTGGGGCATGACCGAGATGAGCCCGCTCGGCTCTCTGTGCACCATAAAGCCGGAACATGGCGACAAGACCGGCGACGCACTGCTCGACATCAAGCAGAAGCAGGGCTTCGCGCCCTTCGGCGTCGAGATGAAGATCACCGACGACGAGAACAACGAGCTGCCCTGGGACGGCAGGACATTCGGTCGCCTCAAGGTGCGCGGCCCGGCCGTCGCCTCTTCCTACTATGGCGGCGCGGGCGCCGAGCAGTTCGACGACGAGAACTGGTTCGACACCGGCGATGTCGCCCATATCGACGAGCATGGCTACATGCAGATCACCGACCGTTCCAAGGATGTCATCAAGTCGGGCGGCGAGTGGATTTCCTCGATCGAGCTGGAGAACCTGGCCGTCGGCCATCCCGAGGTCGCCGAGGCCGCGGTGATCGGCCTGCCGCACGAGAAATGGGGCGAGCGACCGCTGCTGATCGTCGTGCCGAAGGAGGGCTGCTCGCCGGCCAGGGAGGACATTCTCGCCTTCATGAAGGGCAAGATCGCCGACTGGTGGATGCCCAACGACGTCACCTTCGTCGACGAGATCCCGCACACCGCCACCGGCAAGATCAAGAAGACGGCGCTGCGCGAGCAGTTTGCCCACTACAAGCTGCCGGCCTGATTGCCGGCCACGTAGGATCGCATTGGCGGGAGCATGTCTCCCGCCGATTTCTTCTTGCCTTCCCCGCCCGCCTGGTGTTACCCAACGGCCATCGACAGGGGTGCTCCGTATCGCCGGGGCTGAGATCGGGACGCATGTTCCGGGACCCTTGAAGCTGATCTGGTTAATGCCAGCGGAGCGAGGCGAACGACATGTTTTCAGGTGCACAGCTATCCCTTTACCCGATGACCGACGATTTCGTCGGCGTCATCCTCAGCGCGCTTGGCGCGCTCGATCCCTACCGTCCGCAATTCCGTATCGAGACCGACGATCTCTCCACTCTCGTCGTCGGTCCGCCGGAACTGCTGTTTCCCGCCATGCGCGATCTCTTCGTGGCGGCGGCCTCGGGCGGCGTCCATTGCGTGCTTTCGGCCACGGTATCGCGGGGCTGTCCCGGCTCGCCGGACGATGACATCTGCACGCCGCTTTCCGGCATCGGTGCCGACCGTCCGCTCGAGGATCGCATGCGCGATGCCCGCAGCACCGTCGCCGCGGCGGAGACCACCGGCCAGGCCGTGGCCGCCCAGTTCTCGCTCTACCCGCTCGGCGCGGACGGCCACATGGACGAGATCTGGGGCTGCATCGACTTTCTCAAGTCGTCGGGCGTCTTCGACCGGGAAAAGAATTTCTGCACCAAGTTGCGCGGCGATGCCGGCCCGGTTTTCGCCACCCTGTCGGAAGCCTTCCTTCGCTTCGGTGCGCCGGAAGGCCATGTCGCGCTCGACATGACGGTTTCGGCGAACAGCCCGACACCGGTCGCCTGATCGCGGTCGCGCCTTCGGCCGCGCCCGCACCTTCCTTCCGTTGAAAAATCGAGGTCCCCGTCATGGACAATCCCTTTCGCTGGTCCCTTCGCGAAATCCTGATTCTCGCCGTTCTCGGCGCGGTCTTTGCCGTGCTCTATCTCGGCTGGGTGCAGGTCTGGCTCGTCGCCCAGGCAATCTTCGGCGCCCTGACCATGGATGTCGTGATGGGCTTCTGGTTCATCGTCTCCATCATCGCCGCCGCCATCATCCGCAAGCCAGGCGCGGCGTTTCTTTCGGAGGTGCTGGCCTCGCTGGTCGAGATCCTGCTCGGCAGCCCGGCCGGCCTGATGCTCCTCCTTGCCGGCGCGATCCAGGGCGCCGGCGCGGAGGCCGTCTTCGCCGCCACGCGCTGGCGCAACTATCGCCTGCCGGTGCTCATGCTCGCCGGTGTCGGTGCCGCGGTGTTCTCCTACATCTACACCTGGTTCCTCTATGATTACGGCACGTTCGCGCCGGGTCTGCTGGTCGCCATGTTCGTGCTGCGTTGCCTCTCGGGCGCGCTTCTCGGCGGCCTTGCCGGTCACATGGTCGTCAGGGCGCTGTACCGCACCGGCGTGCTGTCCGGCCTGGGGATCGACCATGACCTGCGCTCGGCCGGAGCCTGACGCGGCCGCCGAATGGCGTGAGGTCGCGGTCCGCTATCCCTACCGCGCCGCCGATGCGGTCGGCCCGGTTTCGCTTCGCCTGCATCGCGGCGAGCGGGTCCTGCTCATGGGGCCGACAGGCTCCGGCAAGTCGACCCTGCTCAATGCGCTGACCGGCATCGTGCCGGGCATCGTCCCGGCGCGGGTCGTCGGCGATGTCCGGCTCGACGGCGAGCCGGTCTCGGCCCGGCCGCCCTCGGGCTGGAGCGACCGCGTCGCGCGCCTGTTCCAGGATCCCGAGCAGACGCTCTGCGGCATGAGGGTCGGCGACGAGATCGCCTTCGCGCTGGAGAACCGCGCCCTGCCGGAGGACGAGATCCGGCGTCGCGTCGCCGCCGCCATGCACCGCGCCGGCCTTGCCGAGGACATGCTGAGCCGCCGAACCGCGGCGCTGTCGGGGGGCGAGCGGCAGCTCGTCGCCCTGGCCGCGGCGATCGCCCAGGACGCGCCGCTCTTCATTGCCGACGAACCGACGGCCCACCTGGCGCCAGCCGCCGCCGAGCGTTTCCGCGCGCTTTTGCGCGAGGACCGTCGCGAGCGCACCTTCGTCGTCGTCGATCACCGCATCGACGAGCTGGTCGAGGACATCGACCGGGTGGTGGTCGTCGGCCGCGACGGGCGCGTTGCCGCCGACGGCCCGCCCGGCCCGCTGTTCCGCTCCCGCCGCGCCGATCTCGAGGCACTCGGCGTCGCCCTTCCCGTCGCAGCGGCGCTCGATGCCCGTCTCGCCGGGGCCGGCCTGGCGCCGGAGAGCCCGCCGCTGACGGTCGGGCAGGCGCTGGCCGGCATCCCGCCGGGCAGGGAGTCGGCCGCCGCGCCGGCCATCCGCGCCTTTCTCGACGGCCGCGTCGCGGCACCCGCCGGCGCGCCCGGCGCGCCCGTCGCCCGCCTCGAGGGGGGCGCCTGCGCGCCGCTCTTCGGCCCGGTCGTCCTGCGCGGCATCGACCTGGAGATCCGCGTTGGCGAGGCGGTGGCCATTCTCGGCGCCAACGGCGCCGGCAAGTCGACCCTGGCGGCCAGCCTCGCCGGCCTGTTGCGCCTGAAGGAAGGACGCCGCCACGGCCCGACCGGCGGCATGGCCTTCCAGAACCCGGAAAGCCAGTTCGTCGGCGGCAGCGTGCTGGAGGAACTCGAGCAGGCGCAGGACCGCGCCCTCCCGCGCGACGAGCGCCGTGCCGCCGCCCTGCGCGACCTGTCCGCCTGGGGGCTGGACGGCCTCGCCGGGGCCCATCCCTTCGAGCTGTCCCAGGGCCAGAAGCGGCGACTCGCGCTGGCCACCCTGTCGGCGTCCGGCCGCTGGCCGCTGCTCGTCCTCGACGAGCCGACCGCCGGGCTGGATGCCGCCGGCGCCGCCATGGTCGCCCGCGCCATCGCCGCATTCCGCGCCCGGGGCCGCGCCGTCGCGCTCGTCACCCACGATACGGGCTTCGCGCTTGCCGCCTGCCCGCGCGCCGTCATCGTCGGCGAGGGCGCCATCCTTGCCGACGGCCCGGCGCCGCGCCTGCTGGCGGATGCGCCCCTGCTCGCCCGCGCCGGCCTCGCGCCGCCGGCGATCGGGCCTGCCCTTGCCTGGCGGGAGGCGGTGCCGTGCTGAGCGCCCTTCATCCGCTGCCCAAGCTCGCTGTGTGCCTCGCGTGGATCGCCGCCTCCGTGCTGGTTTTCGACGCCGGCTTCCAGCTCGCCGTCATCGCGCTTGCCGCGGGGCTTCTCGTCGTCGCCGAGCGCCGCCCGCCGCTTCTCGTCCTCGCGCTGATGGTGCCCTTCGCCCTGTTCGGCTTCGGCTTCCTGACCACCAGCGTGCTGTTCGGCCGGGAGTCCGACTTCGCGCTGCATGCCGCCGCCGAGACGCCCTTCGGCTCGGCGTCGGTTTCCGCGGGCGTCGTCCTGTTCCTGCGCGCCGTCGCCTGCGGCATGGTTTCGGCGCTCTTCGCGCTGACCACCGATCCCGCCGCCCTCGTCAAGGCGCTGATGGTGCATTGCCGGCTGTCGCCGCGCATCGGCTACGCGCTGTTTTCGGCCATGCTCCTGGTGCCCGACCTTGCCGGCGAGGCCCGCCAGGTCCGCCTTGCCCGCGCCATGCGCGCCGGCCGCCCGCCGCGCCGCGTGCCGGGGCCGTTCGAGACTGCCTCTCTGGTCGTGCCGCTGCTTGCCTTCGCGATCCGCCGCGCCGGCCGGGCCGCGATCGCCATGGAGACGCGGGGGCTCGCCGCCGGCGTCCCGCGCACCGTTCTCGGCGCGCCTGTGCCGCGCCGGCGCGACCTTGTCTTCGTCCTGGCCGCGCTGGCCCTCCTGGCCGCCGTCGCCGCGCTTGCCTGATCGCGCGCCGGAATTGGCATTTCCCGTTGGAAATCCTATATGTTTCAGATGTTCCGCGCGCTTGATTCGGCCGCCATCCCCGGCGGCCGCGGCGCGCCCCGGAAAGCCTTGGACCACATGACAGAAACGCCTGAAATTCCTCAAGAAATTCCTGCCGATCCCGCCGAGTACGGCGCCGGCTCCATCAAGGTGCTCAAGGGCCTCGACGCGGTGCGCAAGCGGCCGGGCATGTATATCGGCGACACCGATGACGGCTCCGGCCTGCATCACATGGTCTACGAGGTTGTGGACAACGCCATCGACGAGGCGCTGGCCGGCCATGCCGATCTGGTCACGGTGACGCTGAATGCCGACGGCTCGGTGACCGTCACCGACAACGGCCGCGGCATCCCGACCGACATTCACCCGGAGGAGGGCGTGTCGGCGGCCGAGGTCATCATGACCCAGCTTCATGCCGGCGGAAAGTTCGACCAGAACTCCTACAAGGTCTCCGGCGGCCTGCATGGCGTCGGCGTTTCCGTGGTCAACGCGCTGTCGACCTCGCTGAAGCTGAAGATCGCCCGCAACGGCAAGTTCCACGAAATGAGCTTCACCCACGGCGTTGCCGACGGCCCGCTCGAGGTCACGGGCGACGCCGGCGACTACACCGGCACCGAGGTCACCTTCACGCCCTCGCAGGAGACATTCACCAATGTCGAGTTCTCCTACGACACGCTGGAGCACCGCCTGCGCGAGCTGGCCTTCCTCAATTCCGGCGTCCGCATCCGTCTCGCGGACAACCGCCATGCCGACACGCGCGAGACCGAGCTCTTCTACGAGGGCGGGCTGATCGAGTTCGTCCGCTATCTCGACCGGTCGAAGAAGCCGCTGATCGAGACCCCGGTCCACATCACCGGCGAGAAGGACGGCATCACCGTCGAGGTGGCGCTGTGGTGGAACGATTCCTACCACGAGAACGTGCTCGCCTTTACCAACAACATCCCGCAGCGCGACGGCGGCACCCACATGGCCGGCTTCCGCTCGGCGCTGACCCGCCAGGTCACCGGCTATGCCGACAAGTCCGGCCTGATCAAGAAGGAGAAGGTCTCGCTCACCGGCGACGATTGCCGCGAGGGCCTGACCTGCGTCCTGTCCGTGAAGGTGCCGGACCCGAAATTCTCCTCCCAGACCAAGGAGAAGCTGGTTTCCTCCGAGGTCCGTCCGGTCGTCGAGAGCCTCGTCAACGAGCATCTCTCCGAGTGGCTGGAGGAGCATCCCGCCGAGGCGAAGACGCTGGTCGGCAAGGTGGTCGAGGCCGCCGCCGCCCGCGAGGCCGCCCGCAAGGCGCGCGAACTGACGCGCCGCAAGGGCGTGCTCGACATCACCTCCCTGCCGGGCAAGCTGGCCGACTGCCAGGAGAAGGACCCGGCCAAGTCCGAGCTGTTCATCGTCGAGGGTGATTCCGCCGGCGGTTCCGCCAAGGGCGGCCGCTCGCGCAAGAACCAGGCGATCCTGCCGCTGCGCGGCAAGATCCTCAATGTCGAGCGCGCGCGCTTCGACCGCATGCTGTCGTCGGACCAGGTGGGCACGCTGATCACGGCGCTCGGCACCGGCATCGGCAAGGACGAGTTCGACATCGAGAAGCTGCGCTATCACAAGATCATCATCATGACGGACGCCGACGTGGACGGCGCCCACATCCGCACGCTGCTGCTGACCTTCTTCTTCCGCCAGATGCCGGAGATCATCGAGCGCGGCTATCTCTACATAGCCCAGCCGCCGCTCTACAAGGTCACGCGCGGCAAGCAGAGCCAGTATCTCAAGGACGAGAAGGCGCTGGAGAACTATCTCATCGACCTGTCGCTGGACGACACGGCGCTGGAGCTGACCTCCGGCGAGGTCCGCACCGGGCTGGACCTGCGCGCGGTCATCGAGACGGCGCTGCAGATGCGCTCGGTCCTGTCCGGCCTGCACACCCGCTACGACCGCTCGGTGGTCGAGCAGGCCACCATTGCCGGCGCCATGGACCCGGCGGTGCTGGCCGATCCGGGCCGCGCCGCGGCGATGGCCGAGGCCGTCGCCCGCCGCCTCGACATGATCGCCGAGGAGACCGAGCGCGGCTGGACCGGCCGCGTCAACCCGTCCAACGAGCCGGGTGCCGGCGGCTACATATTCGAGCGCACGGTGCGCGGCGTGAAGGAGGCGGTGACGCTGGATGCGGGGCTGATCGCCTCGGCCGATGCGCGCGCGCTGCATTCGCTGTCGCCGAGGCTGGCCGAGGTCTATTCCGAGCCGCCGGTCCTGCGCCGCAAGGAGATTTCCGACGTCATCAACGGCCCGATGGCCCTGATCGACCTCGTCTTCGCCTTCGGCCGCAAGGGGCTGACGCTGCAGCGCTACAAGGGTCTCGGCGAGATGGATGCCGAGCAGCTGTGGGAGACCACGCTGGACCCGGAGGCCCGCTCGCTCCTGCAGGTGAAGATCAACGACGCCACCGACGCCGACTCGCTGTTCTCGCAGCTGATGGGCGACGAGGTCGAGCCGCGCAAGATCTTCATCCAGGACAACGCGCTCAACGTGGCGAATCTGGATTTCTGATCCCGCGCGCCCTTCTCCCCTTGTGGGAGAGGGTGCCTGAACGAAGCGAAGTCGGATGAGAAGCGGTGTCCGCGAGACCGGGCGCCTGCGATATTGGCGATCGGCCACCATATGGTTGCGGCCCCGCACCCGCCCCTTCGAACAATTCCGTTATCTTTATGTCTTGCGATGGGCTATGATCGTGCACCGGCAGGTCCGGATCCGGCCATGCGCAGATGCGCGGCAGCGGATCCGTGCCGGTTACTGCGCCATTGCCCGTGGAAAGGCTCCCTGCAAGGGAAGCGACCACCCGGGCATGGCGATTTCCCGGACGGCCGCGGAAGAACCGCGTTAGCGACGGCGAGGCACTGACGACCGGGGCGCAAGACGCCCGCTGAGGTCGGGCCCGCCGCATGTCGCCCGGATGCCGGCTATCGGCAGACAACCCCCATGAAAGGGAAAACCACATGCGCATGACCACCATTCTTGCCGCCGCGGCGATTGCGGCCGCGTCTCCCGTTTCTGCCGAAGTCACCGGCCAGAAGCTCGGCGTCCTAGATTGCGAGGTCGAGGGCGGCATCGGCCTGCTCGTCGGCTCCAGCAAGAAGCTCGCCTGCATCTTCACGGCCGCCGACGGCGCCAGCGAGAACTATACCGGCTCCATCAACAAGATCGGCCTCGATGTCGGCATAACCGGCAAGTCCTTCATAAAGTGGGTCGTCTTCACCCCGGCCGGCAATGAGATGGGCGAGCATACGCTGGCCGGCAAATATGCCGGTGTGTCCACCGGCATCTCGCTCGGCATCGGCCTCGGCGCGAATGCCCTGATCGGCGGCCAGGCCGAGAATATCGGCCTTCAGCCGGTGTCCGTAGAGGGCCAGACCGGGCTGAACGTGGCGCTTGCCGTGTCCACCCTTACCCTCGTGGCCGCGCAGTAGCACGGCCCGGCCGGAAACGGACCTCGCGGCGCCGCGCCCGGTCCCTCTCCTTGTGGGGAGGGATCGGGGTGCCACGCGAGCGTCGGCGAACCGGTCGCCGCCAGGTGGCCGAAGGGCGCCGTTCGCTTCGCGCCGGCTTGCTTCCCACCCTTCACGTTGCATGAATTCCGCCCCGGTTGCCCCGAATCCGGGCATTCCTGCCCAATCTTATCTACCGTCTCTGGTTGTCAAGCAGGGATGCTTTGTCGGCATGGTTTGCCCTCCTTTAGGATGGCGTTGATGATGACGACGAGGCGTCTCATGATGGCGGTGATGATGACCTTTGCAGGCTTGCCGCGCTGGCGCATTTCGGCGGCATATTGTTTGAAGACCGGATTGTGCGAGGCTGCGACGACGGCAGCCATGTAGAGGCATGAGCGCAGGGTTTTCCGGCCGGCGCTGATACGGCGCGGGGCGGACAGCTTGCCGGAATCGCGCGCTACGGGGGCGAGGCCGGCCAGGCTCGCGGCCTGCCCCTTGGTGAGCGTTCCCAATTCCGGCATGTAGGCGAGACAGGCTTGGGCGGTCATCGGCCCGACCCCCTTGATGGAGCGGATGAGGGCGGCCTTGCGGGCAAGCTGGGGAGACGTCTCGATCAGCGTCTCAATCTCGGCGTCGAGCTCGGCGAGCTCCTTCCGCATGGCCGTGATATGGCGCGTGATCGATCGTTCGATGCGCTTGTAGCCGGCATGGTGAAGCCGGCGCTGTTCCATGCCAATCATCATCGCCAGGTCGTCGCGACGCTTGCGCAGGGCGCGCAAGGTGGTCTGGTCGGGATCGTCGGGAGCATGCAGGCGCAGGTCCGGCGTATCGCGGCCGTAAAGCGCCAGCATGCGCGCGTCGAGCGGGTCGGTCTTGGCCGCCAGGCCGCGATAGAGGGCGAACAGGCGGGTGCGCTGGCCATGGGCGCGATGCAGCGCGAGGCCGAGAGCGTGCGCCGCATCGACGACATGGCGCTCGTAGCCGCCAGTCGCCTCGCAGACGACGAGCACAGGCGTCCTTGCCTTGACGGCAGCGCGCCGCAGGAAGGCGCGTACAGCCGCCGGCCTGTTTGCGATCGCATGGGCGCTGTCGTCGGGCAGCACATGGATGGCGAGGGTCTCCTTGGCGACATCGAAGGCGATAATGGTGTGTTCGGCTTCTGGCTTGCCGAGAGGATTGGAATTGCACATTGTCATGGCGGTTGTCCGTTCGTCCTGGATTACATGCGGCCGCAAAGGCCTCTCTACCGTTCGGATGGCCGGAATGGATGCTGCAGGGGGATAAGATAAGTTACGGCCGTCGCAAGAGGCCCATCCACCACTGTCCCGCCTGCAGCCCGAAGCATCAGGGTGGCCGCCCTGATGCTTCATTCATTCCAGGCCGGAGAACCGGCCCGAAACGCTTTCAAAATGAAAATGTAATCCACCCCGCCTCGGCCTCCCTTACCCTGTCTCCCAATGACAACGGAGAGGGTCATGGAGTTCGACTGGGAACGAGCAGTGGAGCGGAACTTGGACGGGTTGTTGTGGATCGTCGCGCGCCTTTTCGTCCTCGCGGGGATCAGGACCGGGCGCTCGCTGGTCTTCCTGCCGCGCGCGCTGCGCGCCCTTATCCTGTCGATCCTGCGCCCCGCCGAGTTCGCCGCGCGGCGCCTGGTCGCCATGGCCGCCTGCAAGCTGGTGACGGTCGTCACCCGCAGGGCGGAACCGCGCGGCAGGCAATCCCCCGCCATCCCCGGCCTTGAGCCGGGGACCGGTGATGACCCGAGGGACCATTCCCTGAATGCCGCGCCCGCACCGGAGCCGAAGAACAGCGCGCTCACTGTCGTCCTCCGCGACGAATGCCCGGACGGGCATTCGGGCACCGCGCTTGCAAGCGAACCGGAGGTGCAGCCGGACGCCGGCCCCTCGGATGCCGAACTGTTCGACCTCTGGCGCGACCGGCCTTCCTTCGCGCTGTTCGACCCGTGGAAGCGTTACGCGCCCTTCCTGTTCGACGTCACCGGGATGGACGGCCCCTTCGGCCACGTCTTCGTCGAGTACGACGACGAGGACGGCGACGACTGGCCCGAACCGGACCGCGACCCCGACGAGCTGGTGGATGCCCGCGCCCTGTCGCGGCGCATCCGGGCGCTCGCGCTGGCGCTGGACGATCTCGACGCACAGGCCGCCCGCCTCGCCCGCTGGCGGGCGCGCTTCGGCCATGCCATCGAGCGCATCCGACTGGCGGACGCGGGAAAGCTCGACGGCATGACGCCGGATGCAGTGCGGAGACCGACGCCGTGGCGCTTCCGCCCCTTCCGCCCCGGCCTGCCGCCGGGCTGGCGAAGACGCCCGCGAGATGAGATCGGGGAGGTGCTCAAGGAATGCCACACCCTGGCCCTCGACGCCTGGAACACGTCGTGAGTGGCGGAAGACAATTCGCGCCCGGAAGACCGGCTTCGGAGACGAGGCGCGGTCCGCGCAGCGGACGAAACGATCCGGTGAACCGTTTCGGGCGACGAACGCGGAGGCAGCGGGGTCCCCGCCCGGGTCAGCCCTGCCGGGTCAGCCACCATGCCGCGGCCATCGCGGCGGCGATCTGCAGCGCCGCGACCGCGTACAGCCGCGCCACGAAGGGCTGCTTGCGGGTCTTGTGGCGGAAGGCGCGGCGTCCCGCGAAGGCGCCGGGCGTGCCGCCGGCGAGCGCCATGAGCAGCAGGGTCGATTCCGCGATCCGCCGGCCGCCGGTGCGGGCCCGGCGCTTGTCGAGGCCGAAGGCGGCGAAGCTGGCCAGGTTGATCGCGGCGACGGCTGCCAGCGTTTCGGCAATCATCGGCATCGGTCTCCGCTTGGGCGGGGCACGAATACGGCGCGGCGGCCCGGGCGCCCCGTCGGCGGCCCGGCGCTCAGCCCGGCCTTCGCATCCGGTTCAGCACGTCCGTCTTGAGCACGAACTGGTGGTAGAGCGCGCCGGCGACATGCAGCGCGACCAGCGCCAGCAGGATCACCCGCATGATGCTGTGCGCCGCGGCGGCGGCGTCGATGTGGCCGAACCATGCCGCCATGCCGGAGACCGGCATCAGGAACATCAGCGCGTAGAGGCCGAAATGGGTTGCCGCTGCGGCGCGTTTCAGGATCGCGGGTTCCCTGTCCGGGGGCGGCGGCGCGCCGCGCCGGGCCCGCAGGGCAAGCCGCCAGATCGCCAGCAGCAGCACCAGCAGTCCGCCGAAGACATGCGCCGCCACCAGCGGGTCGAAGGCGAAGTCCTCGCCGCGCCGGATCGCCCGCCAGGCGTCCGACATCGGCTCGTGCAACACGTATTGCAGAACGATCAGCACGAAGACGATCCAGTGCAGGCGGATCTGCGCGGCGGAAAATCCGGCGGGCACGGGTTTCTCGGCGGCTTGCATGGCGGTTCTCCCGAAAGCTTTGGGTTCCTCGCCGCCAGCCTAGCCAAATGCGCCGCCGTGCCGAAGGCCCGCGCCGTGCGGTACGGCGTCGCAGCGCCGCGCGCCCGCCGGGGTCAGCCGTGCGCGCCGTCGCCGACGGGCAGCGGGTGGAAGCAGGCGTGGCACTGCAGGCCCTGGTCGATCAGCGGCGGCTGCTCGTTGCGGCACCTGTCGTCGGCGCGCCAGCAGCGCGGGTTGAAGGCGCAGCCCTTCGGCGGGTCGAGCGGCGACGGCAGCTCGCCGACGAGGTTGATGCGTTTCTTCTCGCGGAACGGGTCGGCCACCGGCGTCGCCGAGAGCAGCGCCGCCGTGTACGGGTGGCGCGGGCCGTTGAACACCTCCTCGGCCGGGCCGGTCTCCACCGGCTTGCCGAGATACATGACCATGATGTCGTCGGCCAGGTGCCGCACCACCGAGAGGTCGTGGCTGATGAAGAGATAGGCGAGGCCGAACTCCTCCTGCAGGTCCATCAGGATGTTGAGCACCTGCGCCTGGATCGACACGTCCAGCGCCGAGACCGGCTCGTCGAGGACGAGGATCCGCGGGTTGAGCATCAGGGCGCGCGCAATGGCGATGCGCTGGCGCTGGCCGCCGGAGAACATGTGCGGGTAGCGCTCGTAGTGTTCCGCCCGCAGCCCGACCCGCTCCATCATCGAGATCGCCTTGTCGCGCCGCGTCGCGGCGTCGTCGTCGGTGTTGATGAGCAGCGGCTCCTCCAGGATGGTCCCGATCTTCTGGCGCGGGTTGAGCGAGCCGTAGGGGTTCTGGAAGACGATCTGGATCTTGCGGCGCAGCTCCGGCGTCGATTCGGTCACCGGCAGACCGTCGATCTTCAGCACGCCGTCGGTCGGCCGCTCGATCATGGTGACGAGGCGGGCGAGGGTGGACTTGCCGCAGCCCGACTCGCCGACCACGGCCAGCGTCTTGCCGGCCTCGAGGCTGAACGACACGCCGTCCAGCGCCTTCACCGTTCCCTTGGCACCGAAGAAGCCGCCGCCGACCTCGTAGTGCCGCTTCAGGTTCTGGGCCTCGACGACGACCTCGCCGGTCCCGGTCCGCCTTTCGGGGATTGCCGCCGTCACGCTCATCGCGCCGCCTCCGTCTCCGCCGGCAGCCCTGTCGGCTTGCCGTCCTTCAGGGGAAAGTTGCACAGCGCGAATCCGAAATCCGCGCCCTGGCGCACCGCCTCGCGCGAGCAGCGCTCGGTGGCGTATTGGCAGCGCGGCGAGAACAGGCAGCCGGACGGCCGGTCGCCCTGGCCCGGCACCACGCCGGGGATCGACGGCAGCCTTCCGTGCCGGGTGGCGCGCTCGGGCAGCGCCGACAGCAGTGCCTGGGTGTACGGGTGGTGCGGGTCGGTGAACAGCTCGCGCACCTCCTGCTCCTCCACCTTCTGCCCGGCATACTGCACCTGCACCCGTTCCGCCGTCTCCGCGACGACGCCCATGTCATGGGTGATCAGGATCAGCCCCATCTCGTTCTTCTTCTGCAGGTCGACCAGCAGGTCGAGGATCTGCGCCTGGATGGTCACGTCCAGCGCCGTGGTCGGCTCGTCGGCGATCAGCAGCTTCGGGTTGCAGGCCAGCGCCATGGCGATCATCACGCGCTGGCTCATGCCGCCGGAGAGCTGGTGCGGGAACTGGTTCAGGCGCTTCTCGGGTGCCGGTATCCCGACGAGGTTAAGCAGCTCGATGGTCCGCGCCCTGCGCTCGGCACGGTTCATGCCGAGATGGATGCGCAGGCTTTCGCCGATCTGGAAGCCCACGGTGAAACAGGGATTCAGGCTCGACATCGGCTCCTGGAAGATCATGGCGATGTCCTTGCCGATGATCCTGCGCCTCTGCTGCGGCGTCAGCGAGAGCACGTCCTTGCCGTCGAAGCGCATGGTCTCCGCCGTCACCGTCGCCGTCCATGGTAGCAGGCCCATCAGCGCCAGCATGGAGACGGACTTGCCGGACCCGGATTCGCCGACGATGGACAGGATCTCGCCACGGTCGCAGGTCAGCGACACCCCGTCCACGGCCCGGAAGGGTCCGGAGGAGGTCTTGAACGTGACCGACAGGTTTTCGATTTCGAGAAGGCTCATCGCGTCAGCTCTGCTTCAGTTTCGGGTCGAGCGCGTCGCGCAGTCCGTCGCCGATCAGGTTGATGGCGAGCACGGTGACGAGGATGGCGAGGCCGGGGAAGGTGACCACCCACCAGGCGCGCAGGATGAATTCGCGCGCTTCCGCCAGCATCGTGCCCCATTCCGGCGTCGGCGGCTGTGCGCCCAGCCCGAGGAAGCCGAGCGCGGCGGCGTCGAGGATGGCGTTGGAGAATGCGAGCGTCGCCTGCACGATCAGCGGGGCGAGGCAGTTCGGCAGGATGGTGACGAACATCAGCCTGAGCTTGCTTGCGCCGGCCACGCGCGCCGAGATCACGTATTCGCGTTCGCGTTCCGAGAGCACCGAGGCGCGTGTCAGCCGTACGAAATGCGGTTGCAGGATCAGCGCGATCGCGATCATGGCGTTCATCAGGCCCGGGCCGAGGATTGCCACCAGGACCAGCGCCAGCAGCAGCGACGGAAATGCGAGAATGATGTCCATCACGCGCATGATCGCGGTGTCGATCCAGCCGCGGAAGAATCCGGCCACCAGGCCGACCACCACGCCGACCGAGACCGACAACGCCACGACGACCACGCCGATGAACAGCGAGAACCGCGCCCCGTAGACCAGCCGGGAGAAGATGTCGCGCCCGACGGCATCGGTGCCGAGCGGGAACGCCAGGGAGCCGCCCTCCATCCAGGCCGGCGGCAGCAGCAGCGCCTCGCGGTTCTGCAGGGTCGGGCTGTGTGGTGCGATCAGGGGCGCGAAGATCGCCACGATGACGATGGCCGTGAACACGGCAAGGCCGATCACGGCGCCCTTGTTCTGGCTGAAGTAGAACCAGAACTCGGACAGCATGGCCCTGCGCATGGCGCCGGCATCCACTGCGTGGCGGTTCAGGGTTTCGGTGTTTTGCGCTTCGGTCTGGGCCACGGGACTACCTTCTGATGCGCGGATTGATCAGGCCGTAGAGCACGTCGACGGCAAGGTTCACGATCATGATGACGCTGGCGATCAGCAGCAGGCCGCCCTGGACAACCGCGTAGTCGCGCTTGGAGACCGAATCCACCATCCATTTGCCGATGCCCGGCCAGGAGAAGATGGTCTCGGTCAGGATGGCGCCGGTCAGCAGAACGCCCACCTGCAGGCCGATCGTGGTCACGACGGGGATCAGCGCGTTGCGCAGCGCGTGCAGGCCGATGATGCGCCGCGGCGACAGGCCCTTCGACCGTGCCGTGCGGACATAGTCCTCGCCCAGCACTTCCAGCATGGCGGAACGCGTTTGCCGCGCAATCACCGCGAGCGGGATCGTCGCCAGCACGATGGTGGGCAGGACGAGATGGCTGACCGCCGAGGAAAAGGCGCCTTTCTGGCCGGACAGCAGGCTGTCGATCAGCATGAAGCCCGTCACGGGCTCGAAGAAATAGAGCAGTGAGATGCGCCCCGAGACCGGGGTCAGCTGAAGAAAACCGGAAAAGAAGATGATGAGCAGCAGGCCCCACCAGAAGATCGGCATCGAGTAGCCGGTCAGCGCGATGCCCATGATCGATTGGTCGAACCAGGAGCCGCGCTTCACGGCGGCGAAGACACCGGCCGGGATGCCGATGGCGACGGCCAGGATGATCGCGCAGATTGCCAGTTCCAGCGTCGCCGGGAACAGGGCGAAGAATTCCTGGAGCACCGGCCGCTTCGTGACGATCGAGGAGCCGAAGTCGCCCTGGAGTATGCCGGCGACATAATCGAGATACTGCATGACCAGCGGCTGGTCGAAGCCGTACACGGCCTGCAACTGCTGGTACCGCTCCTCGGTCATGCCTCGCTCGCCGGCGAGCAGCATGATCGGATCGCCCGGCAACAGGCGGATGAATGCGAAGGCGACGATGGAGACGCCGATGAAGGTGGGGATGACCAGCGCGAGCCGGTAGAGGAAAAATCGAAGCATGGCGTGGGGCTTTGCCTGATTTCTGCCGACATTTCAAATGCGGCGTATCCGCTAACGCGGAATGTGCCGCCCGGCAACAGGCCGGGCGACACGTTTCGGGGGACTATTCGGCGATGTCGACGCCTTCGAAGTTGTGGCCGCCGAGCGGATCCATCTTGTAGCCGACGACATTCTTGCGCATCGGCATGTGGACCACCGAGTGCGCGATCGTCGCCCACGGCGCCTCGCGCTTGAAGACGACCTGTGCCTCTTCGTAGAGCTTGGCGCGTTCTTCCTGGCTGCCGCTCTTCGCCTTCTTGATCAGGGCGTCGAATTCCTCGTTGCACCACTGGGCACGGTTGGCGCCGCCGACGCCGTCGCAGCCGAGCAGCACGGCGAGGAAGTTGTCCGGGTCGCCGTTGTCGCCGGTCCAGCCGAGCAGCACGGCGCCGTCGCGGTTCACGTCCTTTGACCGCTCCAGGTACTCGCCCCATTCATAGGAGACGATTTCGACATCCACGCCGATCTTGGAGAAGTCCTCCTGGATCACCTCGGCCATGCGGCGGGCGTTCGGGTTGTACGGACGCTGTACCGGCATTGCCCATATCTTCATGGACAGGTCGGATACGCCGGCTTCCTCGAGCATCTTCTTGGCGGCTTCCGGATCGTATGGATCGTCCTCGATCGCGTCGTTGTACGACCACATGGTCGGCGGGATCGGGTTCTTGGCGGCCTTGCCGGCGCCCTGGAACACGGTGTCGAGGATCGCCTGCTTGTTGATCGCCATGTTCAACGCCTTGCGCACTTTGGCGTTGTCGAAGGGCGGCTGCTGCGTATTGTAGGCGAGGTAGCCGACATTCAGCCCTTCCTGTTCCATCACGGTGATGTCCGGGTTGTCCTTCAGCGCCTGCACGTCGGCCGGGTTCGGATAGGGCATCACGTGGCACTCGCCGGCGATCAGCTTCTGCTGGCGCACGGCATTGTCGGTCGTGATGGCGAAGACGAGATCGTCGATCGGCTGCTTGCCGGCATAGTAACCGTCAAAGGCCTTGTAGCGGATTACCGCGTCGGGCTGATATGCCACGAACTGGAACGGGCCGGTGCCGATCGGCTTCTGGTTGAGATCGGACAGCTGTCCTGACTCGACCAGGCTGTCTGCATATTCCTTCGAGAAGATCGACGCGAAGTCCATGGCAAGGTTCGCCACGAACGGTGCCTCGGGACGGTTGAGCACGAACTTGACCGTCATGTCGTCGACTTTCTCGATCGACTTGATGAGGTCCGGCATGGACATGGCGTTGAAATATTCCCAGCTCGCGCCCTCTACGTAGGAATTGAACGGGTTGTTCGCGTCCATCTGGCGTTCGAAGCTGAAGATCACGTCGTCCGCATTGAGATCCCGCGTCGGCGTGAAGAAGTCGGTCGAATGGAACTTGACGCCGGGGCGTAGGCGGAAGGTGAATTCCAGCCCGTCATCGGAGACTTCCCAGCTCTCGGCCAGGTCGGGGATGACATTGGTCGTGCCCGGCTCGAACTGGACGAGGCCGCTGTAGACCGGCTTGGAAGAGGCGTCGAAAGTCGTGCCCGACGTGTAGAGCGCGGGATCGAATCCCTCCGGCGATCCTTCCGAGCAGTAGACCAGTGTCTTCGCGCTGGCCGCGGTTGCCAGCCCCGATGCGAGCATCGTCGCTGCCAGCAACGAGGTGATTTTTCGAATGCTCATGATTGCTCCCATTTGCAATGCTTCAACGTGCAGGAAGCCTGTTCCAAATGCTTTGGAACAGGGAACGGCACTTCGTCTCGAAGTGCGGAAGCATTGAGCAAAGCCCGAATGTGTCGTGATTGCAATATGTAATCGGATGAAATTTGTCCGGTTGATAAAAGCCGGAGGTCGGGCCACGGCCGCCTGAGGCGGAGCATTGGTCGCGGTGGTGCCGGTGGCAACCGGAAAGGCGGCGGGGATCAGATTCCCGCCGCCTTTTTCAGTTCCGCGCCGCTGTAGCTGCGCGGGCCTTCATTCGCGAAGGCGGCCTTGACCAGCGCCACGATGCGCTCGTTGACGGGCGTGGCGACACCTACCTGCTTTCCGAGCGCGACGATCTCGCCGTTCAGCCAGTCGACTTCCGGCATGCGTCCGCGTGCCAGGTCCTCGGCCATTGAGGATGTCGCCTCCTCGTCCATCTTCAGCATCGATGCCGCGAGGCGCACGAACAGCCAGTCGGGAAGGTCGAGAACCCGCGTGATCAGCGCCGGCCCGGTCTTGCCGACGGAAGCGGGACGGATTCCGGCGGTCTTGAGAACGGTCAGCGCCTCCCGCATCGACGCGGCCAGCACCTGGCGATAGGCGCGCATCGAAAGTTCCCGTTTCAGCGGCAAGCCGGACAGCGCATTGACCGCGTTGTTGAGATTGAGCAGCAGCTTGCCCCATTGCACGGCCTCGATATCGCTTGTGGTCTTCGCCGCGATCCCCGCAGTCGCCAGCATGTCCACGACCGCGCCTGCTTGGGTGCCATCGCCGATGACGATCTCACCCTCGGTTCCGCGGTGAAACCTGTTGCCTCCGATCTGCGCCACGTTGAAGCCGACCATGGCGCGCAGCACGGTACGCGGGGCAAGTGCCTCCTCCAGCTCTGCGGCATTCGAGATGCCGTTCTGCAGGCTCACGATGACCGAGTCCGGTCTCGCCGCCTTCGCCAGTTCCCGGCCGGCCTCTCGCGTTGCCGCACTTTTCACGCAGACGAATATAACGTCGCGATCGGCGAGCGCCGCCGGTTCGGTCGAAAACGCGAAGTCTTCGGCCGGAACATGGCGCCCCGATCCGTCGAAGCACGTAAGCAACATGCCTTGCGTCAGGCGCCGGTCCATGGCCGGTCGTCCGACGAGCACGACATCCAGACCCGCCGCCGCAAGCATGCCTCCGACATGGCAGCCGACCGACCCCGCGCCGAATATGCCGGTCTTCATGAAGTCACTCCCGCTTTGGGGCCAGCCTGCCGATGTTGCCGGCGTGGTCAAGTCCGGCGAGGGCGGACAAGAAACCGCACATGACAATTTTCCCCTTCACCTCGGCGACCAAAAACGGTAGTGGAGCGCGATAGAGAAACGGCAGCCAGATCCGGAGAAATCCATGACCGAGAAAACCAATCTTCCCAAGGTGGTGACGGTATTCGGAGGCTCGGGATTTGTCGGACGCCATGTCGTTCGCGCGCTTGCGCGGCGCGGTTACCGCGTGCGGGTTGCCGTGCGGCGCCCGGATCTTGCCTTCCACCTGCAGCCGCTTGGCGATGTCGGGCAGATAGCGGCCGTGCAGGCCAACCTTCGACACCGCTGGTCCGTGGAGCGGGCAGTGGAAGGCGCTGACGCGGTGTTCAACCTGGTCGGCATTTTGCACGAGAGCGGCCGCCAGAGCTTTGCCGCGGTGCAGGAATTCGGCGCACGCGCCGTCGCCGAGGCCTGTGCCAAGGCGGATCTTCCGCTGGTCCACATGTCGGCGCTGGGTGCCGATCCCGACGGCGAATCCGAGTATGCCCGTACCAAGGGGTGTGCCGAGGAGGCCGTGTTGTCCACGCTTGGAGAGAAGGCGATCGTCATGCGTCCCTCCGTGATTTTCGGACCGGAGGATGACTTCTTCAACAAGTTTGCGAACATGGCACGCTTCTCTCCGTTCCTTCCGTTGATCGGCGGCGGAAAGACGAAGTTCCAACCTGTCTATGTCGGCGATGTCGCAGAGGCATTCGCGCGCGCGGTCGATGGCGATCTCGTCGGAGGAAACGTCTACGAGCTCGGTGGGCCGGAGGTGCTTTCCTTCCGCCAGTGCATGGAAGAGGTGCTGAAAGTCACGCAGCGCAGGCGGTTCTTCGTCAACATCCCGTGGTGGGCCGCCCGGCTCCAGGGACGCATTCTCGGCCTTCTGCCGAAACCGCCGCTGACGGTCGATCAGGTCACGCTGCTCAAGAGCGACAACGTGGTCTCCCCGGAAGCCGAGCAGGAAGGCCGCACGCTGGGCGGCATAGGCATTCGCGGTACGACGGTCGATGCGATATTGCCGGCCTATCTTTGGCGCTTCCGCGAGACCGGCCAGTTTCCCAATCCCAACGTGCCGACCGAGATGAACGGTACTGTCTGATCGTGACCGCCACGGCGCTTTAGCTCCCAAGCATTCTCCCTCGATGCCGCTGCCGGTCTGGTCGCGGCATCGTCATGCGGGTTCCTTTGCAGCGCGCGCTTCAGGCCCCGGTCCGGGCAAGTCAAATGCGCCACGCGATTCCTTAACCGAGCAGGAGAAGCCCGATCAGGCCGACCGTGCCGACGGCGATCCGCCACCACGCGAATAGTGCGAAACCGTGCTTTGACACGTAGTCGAGCAGGTATTTCACGACGAACGCACCGGCGGCAAAGGCCGTAACGAACCCTGCGCCGATGATGACCGCGTCGTCGAATGTGAGTACATCGCGGTTCTTGTACAGATCGAGCGTGAAGGCTCCGGCCATGGTTGGCATGGCAAGGAAGAAGGAGAATTCCGCAGCAGATCGCTTGTCGGTGCCCATCAACAATGCCCCGGCGATTGTCGAACCCGATCGCGAGGTTCCGGGTATCATCGCGAGGCACTGGAAGAGTCCGATCTTGAAGCAGAGGCCGAGCGGGTAGTCCATTATGTCGGTGTAGCGCGGCTTCAGAGGAAGTCGGTCGATCCAGAGCAGGATCACGCCGCCGACGATCAGTACGGTACAGATCAGGACCGGCGTCTCGAAGAGCACCTGTTTGATGAAACCGTGGGCGCCTGCGCCGATCACCGCCGCCGGCAGGAAGGCGAGCAGGACTCCGGCGACGAAACGCCGTGTCTTGCGGTCTGACGGCAGCGCGGCCGCCATCCTGACGAGCCGCATGAAATAGACCGTAAGTATTGCCATGATCGCGCCGAGCTGGATCAGGACCTCGAAGGTCTTGCCGGTGGATTCGAAACCGAGGAAATGGCCGGCCAGCAGAAGGTGCGCGGTAGACGATACGGGAACGAACTCGGTCAGACCCTCCAGTATGCCGAGAAGAAGCGCTTCGACGATTGTCTGGTCAGCCATGCGTGAAGTCCGGTTTGTGCCGTCGGAAGGCGGAAGCGGGAAAAGGTACCGGCGCGGCATACACGAAAACCGTTCGCGCTGGCCAGTCCTGTTTGCGAGCTGTCGGATGGTCGGTCGTCCGCTAATCGCGGGAATTCACGAAATCGAAGATGTCGCAATTTTACAAGTTGCCGGAAAATCGATAGTGCATGTCGCATCTGTAATAAAACGGTCGTTGGCCGGGCGCATGCTGTCTGCGCTTTTGACATCGCCACGGCGATGACCGAAGCTTGGACCACGGAATGCGCTACTCAGGGAGGTTATTGAGATGGCATTTTTCAAACGCAGCGGCGAACCCATGCCTGACCATGTTGTCGGCATGGCGAAAGCCGCCAGGGAAGGCAGGATGGACCGCCGCGAATTCCTCGCCCTCGCGAGCACATTCGGCGCGTCGACGGCGGTCGCCTATTCCATGATCGGGTTGGCCGCTCCCTCGCCGGCCCGGGCCCAGGAAGGCCGACCCGGCGGCATCCTGCGGATCGCCATGGATGTCCGCGAGCTGAAGGATCCCCGGACATTCGACTGGTCCCAGATGGGCAATCTCGGACGCCAGTTTCTGGAACCGCTGGTCAAGTACACGAACGACTTTACCTTCGAGGGGCGTCTGCTCGAGGGATGGGAAATCTCGGATGACGCCAGGACTTACACACTCAACGTCCGCAAGGGCGTGACGTGGAACAACGGCGACGATTTCACTGCCGATGACGTGATTTTCAATATCCAGCGCTGGTGCGAGAAGGATGTCGAGGGCAATTCCATGGCGTCCCGCTTTGCCGTCATCATCGATGACTCGACCGGAAAGGCGATGGATGGCGCCATCGAGAAGGTGGACGATTACACCGTTCGCCTCAATCTTCCGGTGGCTGACATCACGCTGATAGCCGGCATGGCGGATTACCCGGCATTGCTCGTGCATCCCTCCTATGCCGAGACCGGCGACCTGGCGCAGAACCCGATCGGCACGGGACCCTTCGAGCTCGTGTCCTTCGAGGTCGGCAACCGCGCGGAGTACAAGCGCCGCGAAAGCGGCTGGTGGGGCGGTACGGCCCTGCTCGACGGCGTGGAGTTCATTGACTACGGGACAGACCAGTCGGCCCAGATCTCTGCCTTCGAGTCCGGCGAGGTCCATGCGAACTACGAGGTGACCGGCGATTTCGTCGATATCTTCGAGGGGCTCGGCCTTGTGAAGAACGAGGCTGTGACTGGCGCCACGGTGGTGGTGCGCACCAATGTCACCAATCCGCCATATGACGATCAGCGCGTTCGTCAGGCGTTGCAGAAGGCGGTCGACAACAATGTCGTCCTGCAGCTAGGCATCGCGGGGCAGGGGCAGGTGGCCGAGAACCACCATGTCGCGCCGATCCATCCCGAATATGCGGAACTGCCGAAGCAGGAACGCGATATCGAGGGTGCTCGTGCGCTGATGGAAGAAGCCGGCCAGATGGATTACGAGCACGAGTTGATTTCCATCGACGACGATTACCGCAAGAACACCACCGATGCCGTTGCCGCGCAGCTTCGCGAGGCCGGCTTCAAGGTGAAGCGGACCGTGCTTCCCGGCTCGACATTCTGGAACGACTGGACCAAGTATCCCTACTCGTCCACCAACTGGAACCACCGTCCGCTCGGCGTGCAGATCCTTGCCCTGGCCTATCGTACCGGCGAGGCCTGGAACGAGTGCGGATACTCAAATCCGGAATTCGATGCCAAGCTGAACGAGGCGATGGGCATTGCCGATGCCGACAAGCGCCGCGAGCTGATGAAGGACATCCAGAAGATCCTGCAGGATTCGGGCATCATCGTTCAGTCCTACTGGCGGTCTCTGTTCAACTTCAATGTTCCCGAGGTGCAGAACTACTATCAGCACCCGACCTACGAACTGGACCTGGAGAAGGTCTGGCTCGACGCCTGAGGCATCATTCGAACTTGGCGACCCGGCGTGACTGCGCCGGGTCCGCCCAACAGCAGCGTGTCTGACAGCCGGAGGCGGCAATTGCCGGGGCGGGCACGACAGAACAGGGAGTGAGTTCTTGCTGTCATTCATATTGCGCCGGTTCGGCACCATGATCTTGACCATGCTGTGCCTGACGATGGTGGTCTTCTTCCTCGTCAATCTCGAACCGAACCTGCGCAAGTTGTCGATCAGCCAGACAAACATGCGGGCGACCGACGAGCAGATTGAAAGCTGGCTGGTCAAGAATGGCTATCGTGACAATTTCCTGCTGCGCTACGGTGCATGGCTAGGCGTCTATCCGAAGAGGCCGAATGTCGATCCGGAAACGGGTGAGGCGGTTCCGCGGTTTCGGTACTGCGACGAGCCCGCGGAAGTGCGTTATTCCGGGGTTATTCAGGGCGATTTCGGCTGTTCCACGAAATTCAAGACCACGGTTTCCCGCAAGCTGTTTCCGGCGCTTGCCGCGACCGGCTGGCTGATGTTCTACGTGATGCTGGTCATGGTGCCGGGCGCCCTGATAACGGGAGTGCTGGCGGGGATGCGCGAGGGATCGAGGACCGACCGAACGCTTTCCGTTGCCTCGATCGCGTCGACGGCGACGCCGGAATATGTCTCCGGCATCATATTCACGGTGGTGTTCGCGTCCTGGCTGGGATGGCTGAACGGTTCTGCCGCCACTGCCACCCGCGACGGGATTTCATTCTATAATTTCACGCTGCCGGTCATGACCATGGCGATCTACGGGATGGGCTATATCGCGCGCATGACGCGGGCATCCATGGCCGAGGTAATGACCGCGCAATATATACGCACGGCGCGCCTGAAGGGGCTTTCCTTCGGAGCCGTGGTGGTGAAACACGCGCTTCGCAATGCGCTGATTGCCCCGTTCACCGTCATCATGCTGC
Organism: Oricola thermophila; assembly: GCF_013358405.1. NCBI lineage: Bacteria > Pseudomonadati > Pseudomonadota > Alphaproteobacteria > Hyphomicrobiales > Ahrensiaceae > Oricola > Oricola thermophila. The sequence goes on along the minus strand of NZ_CP054836.1, from coordinate 3,138,476 downwards.
AATTTCCCTGGCTGCTGACCGGCGTGGTCATCGTGGAATCGATGTTCCGCTACCAGGGCTTCGGCTATACGCTGGTACAGGCCGCATCCAACAACGACATCGACCTGCTCCTGGCCTGCTCGCTGGTATCCGTGATCGTGGTGCTGCTGACCCAGCTCCTGTCAGACATAGGCTATGCCTTTCTCAACCCGCGCATCCGCGTGTCGTGACCGGCTGTACGGAGTAGGCAAATGGAAACGCTTTCCGCACTGGAAATCATCCTGCAACTGATCGTCCGCTTCTGGCCGGTTTGGGCGGCCCTGGTCGTCGTCGGCGGCCTGTCCTGGTTCAACCGGGAACGGCTGGGTCTCTACGGCCAGCTCTATGATTCCGGCATCGGCATGGCGGGGCTTCTGTTCATCGGCTTCTGGCTGTTCACCGCGCTTTTCGCCGGCATGGTTGCACCTTTCGATCCGCTCGGGGTGGTGCCGGTCATGAAGAATGCGGCGCCCGGCGCGATAGACCCCGCCAGCGGAAATCCGTTCCTTCTCGGCGGCGACAAGCTGGCGCGCGATGTCTTCAGCCGCATGGTGTACGGGTCGCAGATCGTGCTCATGATCGCCCCGGCGGCGACGGCCTTTGCGCTGATGGTCGGCATCACGCTCGGCCTTCCGGCGGGTTACTATGGCGGCCGGATCGATTCCGTTCTGTCCTTCCTGGCCAATCTCGTGCTGGCCTTCCCGGTGATCCTGCTCTTCTACCTTCTGGTGACGCCGGGGATCATGGAAACGCCGATCCCCTATTCCATGGCCGGCCTGTTCTTCGTTTTCCCGATCATATTTCTCGTCACGCTTTTTCACACGCGCTACCAGTCGAGACCGAACATCATGTGGACCGGGATCATCCTGTCCGTTGTGATCGGCGCATGGGTGTGGATTTCGCTCGTTTCGAACGAGATCGTCGTGACAAGGCTTGGCAACGGATTGACGGCGCCGCTGGCGTGGCTGTTCGATTTGCCGATTTTCAAGATCATTTCCATCGAGCCGGGACAGCTCAACATCTTTGTCGCGGTGGTCTTCGCGTCGAGCCCCGGTGTCTTCCGCATCGTTCGCGGTCTCGTCATGGACATCAAGACGCGCGACTATGTCGCGGCCGCGCAAACCCGCGGTGAAAGCCCTTGGTACATCATGTTGTGGGAAGTGCTGCCCAATGCACGCGGTCCGCTCATCGTCGATGCCTGCCTGCGCATCGGCTACACCACCATATTGCTCGGAACGCTGGGCTATTTCGGCCTTGGCATGCCGCCGGAGAGCCCCGACTGGGGAACCGCGATCAAGGACGGGTCGCAACTGCTGCGACTCACGCCATGGCCGGCCATCGTGCCTGCTGTCGCCCTGATGTCATTCGTGCTTGGCCTGAACCTGCTCGCCGATGCGCTTCGCGAAGAATCGCTGAAGGATTGAGGGGAATGACATGAACACCGCAACCACCGAAGCCCCGAAAATGACAGGTTCGAAGGGTGCCGCGCAGACACCGATCCTCGAGATCGAGAACCTGCACATCTCCTTCTATACCCGTGCCGGCGAGATACCGGCCGTGATGGATTTTTCCTGCAAGGTCATGCCCGGCGAGGCGATGGGAATCGTCGGCGAGTCCGGCTGTGGCAAGTCCACGGTCGCGCTCGGCATCATGCGCGACATGGGGAATCGCGGGAAGATCAAGTCCGGCACGATCAGGTTCAAGGGTCGCGACATGGGCGAGATGAGCGATGCCGAGCTGCGTGACCTGCGCGGTTCCAAGATCGCCATGATCTATCAGGAGCCCATGGCCTCCCTCAATCCGGCGATGAAGATCGGGCGCCAGTTGATGGAGGTTCCGATCATCCACGAGGGCGTTTCGAAGGAAGAGGCGTGGACGCGTTCGGTCGAGATGCTCGAGGCAGTGCGCTTGCCCGACCCCGAGCGCCTGATGGGGTCCTATCCGCACCAGATATCGGGCGGTCAGCAGCAGCGCGTCGTTATCGCCATGGCGCTTCTGTCCAATCCGGAACTGCTCCTGCTCGACGAACCGACCACTGCCCTCGATGTCACGGTCGAGGCCGGCATCGTCCAGCTGGTCAAGGATCTCGGCAAGAAGTTCGGCATGTCGATGCTGTTCATCTCCCACAACCTGGGCCTGATACTGGAGACCTGTGACCGCATTACCGTTATGTATTCGGGAGAGGCGGTGGAGACCGGCGATGTCCGGGACGTGTTCGACCGCATGCGCCATCCCTATACGCAGGGTCTCTTTCGCTCGATTCCCTTGCCGGGCACCGACAAGAACGAACGCCCGCTGATCGCGATTCCCGGTCAGCTTCCCCTGCCGCACGAGCGCCCCAGGGGATGCAATTTCGCTCCCCGCTGTCACCATTTCAGGGAGGGTGTTTGCGATGTTCGCGAGATACCGATGCAGGCGGTTCCCGGCCATGCCGGACACTCCAGCCGCTGCGAGCGTTTTCCGGAGCTTGACTGGAACGAGACGCCGGAAGGGGTGCGGCGGCGTGAACAGGTCGAACCCGGTGATCCGATCCTCCAGATCGAAGACCTGAAGAAGTATTACGATGTTGCCGCGAACGCGATTTTCGGCGGCGGCGAGCGGCGTACCGTCAAGGCAAACGAGTCGATCACCTTCAATGCCCGCGAGGCGGAGACCGTCGCGTTGGTCGGCGAGTCCGGTTGCGGAAAGTCGACGCTGGCAAAGGTGCTGCTCGGCCTCGAAACGGCGACCAGCGGCACCGTCAGGCTCGGCAACGAGGAAATCCAGGCAATCGAGGTCGAAAGACGCGGCGCTGACCTCGTGTCGCAGATCCAGATGGTCTTCCAGAATCCGTTCGACACGCTCAATCCGAGCCACTCCGTCGGTTCGCAGATCATCAGGACGCTAGAGAAGTTCAATATCGGTTCGAGCCAGGAGGAGAGGCGCGAGCGCATGCTGGAGCTTCTCGACCTCGTCAAGTTGCCACGCGCCTTCGAGACCCGTATGCCGCGGCAGTTGTCGGGCGGTCAGAAGCAGCGCATCGGTGTTGCCCGCGCTTTCGCCGGCGGTCCCAAGGTCGTCGTCGCCGACGAGCCGGTTTCGGCGCTCGATGTTTCCGTGCAGGCCGCGGTGACGGAATTGCTGATGGATATCCAGCGCGAGTCACGCACTACCATGCTCTTCATCAGCCATGACCTTTCGGTCGTGCGCTATATCGCGGATCGCGTCGTGGTCATGTATCTCGGCTATATCGTGGAGCAGGGCACCACCGACGAGGTTTTCGCGCCGCCCTACCATCCGTACACCGAGGCGCTCCTGTCGGCGATTCCCATTGCGGACACGTCGGTGAAGAAGAAATCCATTATCCTGGAGGGCGATATTCCCTCGGCCCTCAATCCGCCGCCGGGATGTCCGTTCCAGACGCGCTGTCCCCACAAGGGGCAGGTGCCCGGAAATTTGTGCGAGACGCAGGTGCCGCCGGTCAAGCGCTTCGGAAGTGGACATTCTGTGCTTTGCCATTTGTCGGACGAGTATTTCTCGGCGATGGAGCCGGTCATTTCCTTCGATGCGGCGGAACAGGGTCAGGCCCCGAAGAAGCCTGCCGTGCGGAGGTCTGCGAAGGCATCTGCCGGTGCGGGGATGGCGGCCCCGAAAGGCGGCGCGAAACGTTCGACTGCAAAGAACGCGCGTCCGCGGGGCATGCGCAAGCCGGCGAAACCGGACGACTTGAAACTCATCTCGGGAATCGGGCCGAAGATCGAGGGTATCCTGAACGGGCTCGGCATCTACAAGTACGAACAGGTCGCCAAGTGGAAGAAAGCCGAGCGCGACTGGGTCGATGACCATTTGAAGTTCAAGGGACGCATCGAGCGGGACGATTGGGTGAGGCAGGCCAAGGCGCTCGCCAGGGGTGGCGTCGAGGAATACGCCAGGGTCTTCGGCAGGAAACCGCGATAGCGACTTTCCATCCGGCGGTCACAGTGGCAGTGCGCTCGTCTCCTTCAGGGTCTGCAGCACGATCGACGTCTTGACGTTCTGCACCGCCTCGTGCGGCAGCAGTGTCTCGTTGACGAAATCCGACAGGCCGCGCAGGTCTTTCGTGACGACCTTCAGAATGTAGTCCATCTCGCCGGTCAGCGCATGCGCTTCCTGCACTTCCGGCAGTCTCGTCATCAGTTCGGCGAAGCGCGCGGCGTTGTTGCGGTTGTGCGTCGACAGCGTCACCGAGATGAAGTTCACCAGTCCGAAACCGGCTTTCTCGCCATCGACGTGCGCGTGATAGCCGGCAATGAAGCCGTCGCGTTCCAGCCGCGCGCGCCGGCGTGAACATTGCGACGGCGACAGGTGAATGCGCTCGGCGAGGTCGTTGTTGGTCAGCCGCGCGTCATCCTGCAAGAGAGCAAGGATCTTGCGGTCGGTTTCATCTAGATACGTTTCGCCCATGTCAGCCGTCCCTTTGATGCATGAACCATGCATATTTTTGATATATGACGCGCCAGAATGCAAACACATTGCGGAGCTTGCGCGTTATCCTGTCATCAGGAAAACAGGAGGAGTTTTTGATGGGTCCTTTTCCGCACAACGCACCGAAGGCGAAGATTTCCGCCGAGAACCCGGCCGGTACCGACGGATTCGAGTTTGTCGAGTTCGCCCACCCCGATCCACAGGAACTGGAAACGCTGTTCAAGCGCATGGGCTATGCGCCCGTTGCGCGCCACAAGTCAAAGGCGATCACGGTCTGGCGGCAGGGCGACGTGAACTACATCGTGAATGCCGAACCCGGCTCGCATGCGATGCGTTTCGTTGACGAGCACGGACCCTGCGCACCATCCATGGCGTGGCGGGTGGTCGATGCGAAGCATGCCTTCGATCATGCCGTTTCGAAGGGGGCCACGCCCTATGAAGGCGATGACAAGATGCTGGACGTACCGGCCATTGTCGGGATCGGCGGTTCGCTCCTCTATTTCATAGACACCTATGGTGAAAAGGGGTCGCCATACGATGCGGAATTCGAGTGGATCGGCGAACGCGATCCCAGGCCGGAGGGTGTCGGCTTCTACTATCTCGATCACCTCACCCACAATGTCTATCGCGGCAACATGGACAAGTGGTGGGACTTCTACCGCGAGCTGTTCGGCTTCGAACAGATCCACTTCTTCGACATCGAGGGCAAGCTCACCGGCCTTGTCAGCCGCGCCATCACCTCGCCCTGCGGCAAGATCCGCATTCCGCTGAACGAGTCGACCGACGACAAGTCGCAGATCGAGAGCTATTTGCGGAAGTACAGGGGCGAGGGGATCCAGCACATCGCCGTCGGGACCGAGAACATCTACGATGCGACGGATGCATTGGCCGAGAACGGGTTGCAGTTCATGCCCGGCCCCCCGGATGTCTACTACGAGATGAGCCGCGATCGCGTACACGGCCACGACGAACCGCTTGACCGGATGAAGAAGCACGGCATCCTCATTGACGGCGAAGGCGTCGTCGGGGGCGGTGAGACGAAGATCCTGCTGCAGATATTCTCCAAAACCGTGATCGGGCCGATCTTCTTCGAGTTCATCCAGCGGAAGGGAGACAACGGATTTGGCGAAGGCAACTTCCGCGCCCTGTTCGAGTCGATCGAGCGCCAGCAGATCGAGTCCGGTGAACTGAAGGTCGAGGCAGCCGAATAGGGGCGTTCAGGCTGCCATCGGCCTCGGGCGGCCGGCGCGCGACAGGATCATGATGATGATCGCGATGTTGAGGACATTCCAGGCGATCCCGTTGAGGAATGCCATGCGGTATGTACCTGTAACGTCGTAGATCCAGCCAGACATCCAGCCGCCGGCCGCCATGCCCACGATGGTTGCCATCATCACGAAGCCAACGCGCGTGCCGGCTTCGCTTGCCGGCATGTACTCGCGAACGATCAGTGCGTAACTGGGCACGATGCCGCCCTGCGACAGGCCGAAGATGGCGCTGACCATGTAGAGCGAAACCAGCCCCTCATTGGGCAGGTAGAGAAAAAGCGCGATGCACTGGAGCGTCGATCCGATCAGGAGCGTCGCCATGCCGCCGAGCCGGTCGGCCGCGATTCCCGAAATGAGGCGGGAGGCGACGCCGCCCAGAAGCATCACGGACAGCATCTCCGCGCCGATGGAAGGCCCGAAGCCGAGATCGACGCAGAGGGAAACGATGTGCACTTGCGGCATCGACATGGCGATGCAGCAACCGATTCCGGCGAGGCCGAGCAGCCATTGCATCGTGCGTGGCGAGAAGGCCGCTGCCTTGCGGGACCCCGCGATCGAGGCGAGTGGCACTCCGGTGGCGCTTGCCGGTATCCGGCGACCCAGCAGAAGCGAGAGCGGTATCACGCTGGCAACGATGATTGCGGCAAGGGACAGGTAGACCGCTCGCCAGCCCCCTTCGCTCTGGACGCCTTGCAGAAGCGAAGGCCAGACAGCGCCGGCGAGATAGTTGCCGCTTGCCGCTATTGCCACCGCGATGCCCCGGCGACGCTGGAACCACAGGGAAATGTCTGCGATCAGCGGACCGAAACCCGCCGCGGTTCCCAGGCCGATGGCGAACTGTGCTGCCGAAAGCACGTGAATCGACGGGCTGGCTGCCGCTGCCGCGTAGCTTGCGCCCAGGAGGATCGCCGCGCCGACAAGTGCGCGCCTTATGCCGAAACGGTCCACGGCCCGGCCAATTGCTAGATTGCCGAGTGCGAAGCCCGCCATGGTCAGTGTGTATGGCAGCGAGGCGGTCGCGCGCGCCGTGGCGAATTCCGCCTGCACATCCGGCATGACGGAAATGATGGACCACATGCCGACATTGACGACGGTTGCGATCAGCAGGGTGATCGCGAGTCGTATCCATGAATATCGGCTGTCGAATACCGAAACGCCGTGCATCGCGCGACGTTATTGCCGGGCGGCAGGCTTGTCCATCGCTCTTGTCGGCCGGCGTCTTCCGCCGTCAGTAACCCAGTCGGCGAAATATCCCCTTGAAGACGGCCAGCACCGCAAGGCTGAAAAAGCCGCCCGCGACGATCAGGACCGACGTCGTCGTCACCGAATCGAATGGAAGATGGACGAGTTTGCTCGCACGAAAACCGATGATGCCGCCGGCGATCAGGATAACCGAATTCATCAGCACGCCGAATCCGTCCTGCTGCATGACGCCGTCCATCGCATAACCGATGAAATAGGCTCCCGCAGCACCGAACAGTACGAGAAGCAGGAAGGTCATGGTGTCCGGATCGAAAGTCATTCGATTCTCCGCGAACTTGATGTTCTCACCCCACGGAAACTACCGATCGTTCCTGAACAGGCGGTTTACTGCACCGGTTGAACTTGCATGTTTCCCGCTGTTTGCGGGATTTCCTGGCCGATTCCGGGTCCGTGGCGCGAAAAATTAAGTATTTGATTGGCATGTAGGGCCGCTATTTGTCGCGGCGGTGCAGGATGTTGCCATGGTTCGGGGAAATGACTCATGATCGATGGCGGCGCCTATTCCCGATGGTTCAGCGGCTTGGACCCATGGCAGCAATCGGTGCTCGTGACGATTGTTGCCGTTCTCTGTGCCGACATACTCACGCTGGTCTTCTACAGCCTGTTTTTCGCGGACCGGCTCGTATTGGACCTTGTGTTGACCGCCGTCATCACCTTTGCCGTGGCATTTCCGATTAGCTGGCTGTTCATGGGGCAGTCGACCAGGGTTGCGCGGCTCGTCGAGGAGCTGCGGGAGGCATCCCAGACCGATCATCTGACGCGTCTTGCCAATCGTCGCGAGTTCATGGCTTCGGTCGGTACCCTGATTTCCGCATCGAAGTGCCCGCATGGAGCCGGAACGCTTCTTTTCATCGACGCCGATCATTTCAAGAAGATCAACGACACTTGCGGGCACGGTGTCGGTGACCGTGTCCTTGTCGCGCTCGGTGCGGTCATTCGCGACAGCCTGCGATCGGCCGACGTCGCCGCCCGCATGGGCGGCGAGGAGTTTGCGGTTTTTCTGAACGGGACCGACACGGCGGCAGCGCAGGTTGTCGCCGAGCGCATCCGGACCCGGGTCCACCCAATCGCCGAAAGCATGGATCTTGCACAGGTCGGCGTTACGGTCAGTATCGGGATCGCTCGCCACCGCAACGGGCAGGATCTGGACGACGTGCTTCGGGCGGCGGACCGTTCCCTTTACGTCGCGAAGGAGCGGGGTCGCGACCGTGTCGTCAGGGATATCGACATGTTCCCCGCGGCCTGACGGTCTATTGCTTGTATTCCCAAACCTGCTCGAACTTCAGGTCGGTGAACGCCATGGCGTCCCGAGCGGCTGCGTCGCAGCCCAGCGCTTTCACGTTGCGTTGCATTTCAACACGCCAGGCTGGTGCGTCCGCCAGCGCTGCCGACCGGTCCCGCGCACTCAGGTGCCCGCCGGATACAGCGCTCGGATAGGCGAAATATTCCGGACAGCTTGCCTCGATCGCGGCCGTGTAGCCGCGAAAGATCGCGAATCGTACGGCTTCGTTCTCCCCGGCGTCGGATGGCAGGGCCGGGATCGCCGCCAACGCGGCCAGCATCGCTCGAGTCTTCATCCCCGTTTCCGTGACAGGCTACCACGACGACAATGCCGATAGCGCGGATGTCGCGAGACTGTCCATCCGGTACGGAACGAGTTCACAACCTGGCGGCGACGGCGTCGGCCGCGCGAGCGGGAAACATGAAACTGCCGGACGATTTCGCATTGAAGGAATCGTTCTGCTCGGTTATCAAGGCCGGGCTTTGGCCCCGCGCCCGGAGCACCCGTAGCTCAGCTGGATAGAGCGCTGCCCTCCGAAGGCAGAGGTCACAGGTTCGAATCCTGTCGGGTGCGCCAGTCCTTTCAATGGCTTACATGGATACGGACTATGGTAGCTTTGCAAGAGTAACCACCGATGCGAGCCGGTCAATGGCTCTCAGGGAGGACTCGCATGGTCGATGGAGAGGGACAGCTCGCCGGAACATGTCGGTCGGAGCAAGGCTGATTCCTGCCGTCGCAGGAATATCTCGCCGAAATCGTGTTCTGGTTGCAAAAGGGAAGCTGATCGCGGCATCGAGGTGCTGATCACCCCGCCCGAGTGATCCAGCTTGATTGTTCGTGCATGACCGGATCGGGACGATGGTTACCCGGGCCCCGCAGGCGATTGCGCAACCTGCGCAAATCCGCGTCGACACCAACCAGGCTCCGATCGACGCTGGATGAAAGCTCAATGGGATCGAGACTCGTTCAGATCGGGAACGCTATGAGCGTGGCAAGGGCGACAGCGGGTAGGAAGTTGCGTGTCAGCTTGTCATAGCGCGCTGCTATGCGGCAGAAGCGGACCGATGATGGCCATTTCCTCGTCCGTCAAATCGCTTTGAAAACGCCTTATGGCCAAGACTGCCTCCCAGATTGAAGCCTGGAATTAGAACCCCGCTGATTTGGGAATCCCCTTGGTCAACAGAGCCTTGCATCTGCTCGCGGCAACCGGCGTGCGGACCGCGGATACCCAGCCTGTATGCTTGTGGAGGAAATCAAACTTTAAAAGGCTAGCAGCGCTTCGCCAAATGTTTTGGAACAAAGCGAGAGAATTTGGTTTGACGTCTCCTAAACGGCATCCTTGCCGCTGCCGCACGAAGGGAGCCAGATGAAATGCTGAACATCGCAGTGTTCGGGTCCGGCAAATGGGCGGATCGCCTAGTTGGATCGGTACAGGGCAAGAGCGAAAAGATCGCGTTCAAGGCGGCGGCGAGCCGCAATCCCGACCGCCATGTCGATTTCGGCGAAAAATACGGCATTGCCATTCGCAACTACCACGAGGTGCTGGCGGATCCAGCCATCGATGCCGTGCTCATCGCGACGGCGCATTCCAGTCACCGTGATCTCGCAGTCATGGCTGCCGAGGCGGGCAAGCACGTGTTCATCGAGAAGCCACTTGCCCTTACCGTCGCCGACGCAGAGCGGATCATTGCCGCTTGCGACAAGGCGAAGGTCCGGCTCGCTCACGGCTTCAACCGCCGCTTCGCGCCGGCCTATCTGGAAATGGTCAGGCGGCTGCACGCCTCCGAGATCGGCGAGATGTTGCATCTTGAAGGCCAGTTTTCCGGTCCCTCGGGCTATGCGCTCAAGCCGGGCACGTGGCGGGCGGAGCGGGCGGAGTGCCCGGCCGGCGCGATGACGGCGCGCGGCATTCACGCACTCGACGCGATGATTTCCATGGCGGGGCCGGTCAAGTCGGTGTTCTGCTACAGCGAACGGCGGGTGCTCGACGTCGACATCGACGACGTCACCTCAGCGCTGTTGCGTTTTGACAGCGGGGTGACCGGCTATCTCGCCTCGCATCACGCGACCGGCGAGATCTGGCGGCTGCAAGCCTACGGCACCCGGGGATGGCTGGAAATGCGCGGCGACACCGACCTCGTCATTTGCAAGCTTGGCAACGATCCGGAACGCATACCCCTGGTCGGTACCGACAAGGAACGAGCGGAACTGGAGGCCTTCGCCGACTTCGTCGCCGGTGGCAGGGCCTATCCAGTCACCAACCAGCAGGCGCTGAATGGGATCGCCGTCGTCGAGGCGATGATTTCCTCGGCGCAATCCGGCCGCGACACGGCCATTCACCAATAGCCCTCACGGTGTACCCTTGCCAGTCCTTTGCGCGCTACGGTATTGCTGACGACTAGGACGCGCGACCCGAAAGGCCCGGCCGAGACAGATGCACATCAATGACCGGCAGCTACGGTATTTCGTGAAGGTTGCCGAGGTCGGCAACATGACGAAGGCCGCTGCGTTGCTGCATGTCGCCCAGCCGGCGCTGGGCATCCAGATCAGGCAGCTGGAGGAACTGCTCGGCACGCCGCTGTTCGAGCGCCACTCCCGCGGCGTCTCAGTGACGCCGGCGGGCCAGAGGCTCTATGAGCGCGCCTGCGTAATCCTGCAGCTGATGGAAGAGGCGGAAACCGAGTTAAGGGCGTTTGGCGAAAACCGTCAGGAGATGCTGACGTTCGGCGTCACGCCCTCAATCATGCGCCTCGTCGGGACCGAGATCATCACTGCAGTGCGGCGCGACTTGCCGGATGTCTATCTGAGCCTGATCGAGGAAACGAGCCACGTCTTGGAGGGGAGCCTGCAGCGCGGCGAGATCGACCTTGCACTCACCTACGAACTGCCGGCGAACACACCCATCGCGAACACGCCGATGCTGGTCGAGGAACTGCTTCTCGTGACCCATCCGCGCATGGCGCCGGCGGCGCCGGCGGTATCCTTCGCCGATCTCCTCGGCATGGAGCTCGTGCTCGCCCACAGCCGCGACCCGATCCGCATCCTTGTCGAGCGGGCCGCGCAGGAACGCGGTCTGAGTGTCAATGTCGCCTACGAAGTGCAGTCGCTTCAGGCGACGCAGCGGGTTGTCATGGAAGGCTCGGCGGCGAGCATCCTTCCCTACGGCACAGTGGCGCAGGAACTGGCCGCCGGGAAGCTCGTCTCGCGGCGGATCGTCGAGCCGCAGCTCCATCGAACGCTCTATCTGGCCCGCCCGTGCGGGCGTGGCGCCTTCGTCAACGAGAATGGCATCATGCGCCTGATGCGCTCGGTGGTGAAGCAACTGGCCATGGACTTGGACGATCTCGCCGAGCTGAGCGAGGATGGGGAAAGCGGCTGACGCTCAGATGACGGCGGTCTCCAGGGTGCTGGGATGGAACAGTTCCTCCGGCGCCACCTGGCGCGGCGAAAGGCCCTGGCTGTGGTGATGCCGCAGGAAGGTCTCCAGAACGTGCCGATTCGGCCCGAGGCCGTAGGACCAGTAGTCCTCGCCCATCAGTTCTTTCACCTCGTGGATTTGCTCCTCGATGAAGGGCAGCATGACCTTGGTTGCCGAGGTGTCGGACAGCCGGTCGGCACAAACCCTTTTGGCCGCGTCGAAAGCCTTGGCCACGGTCGCCGGAAGCCAGGGATGATTGTCGACGAGGTCGCGGCGGATGCCGACGACATGCATGATCGGGAAAATGCGAGTGCGCCGGTAGTAGTCCAGGGCCGCCGCCCTGGGATCGTCGAACAGCCAGCCAACTTTGTTTTCCGGCCCGAAGCACGAGGGAATGCGCGGTCCGATCAGCGCATCTATCTCGCCGGCGGCGAGCATGCCGGAAAGCGTGCGGCCCTCCGGCGCATCGCTCAGCATGACGTCGCCGGGCAGGTCGAGCTTGATCTTTTCCGGCCGTCCCGGCTGCTCGATGCCGGCGCGCACCCACTCTATGTCGGCCGGCCTGACGCCGTACTCGTCTTCCAGCAGCGCGCGCGCCCACACATTGGCGGTCAGCTGGTACTCCGGTACGCCGACACGTTTTCCCTTCAGCGCCGCCGGGGCGTCGATTCCGCGGTCCTTGCGCACATAGATCGAGGTGTGCCGGAAGGCTCGCGAGGGAAAGACCGGAATTCCGACATAGGGGCAGTCGTTGCGCGCCGTCTTCACGGCAAAGGAGCTGAGGGACAATTCGCAGATGTCGAAATCGGCGTGGCGGAAGGCGCGGAAGAATATTTCCTCCGGGGACAGCCGCAGGAAGACGGGATCGACCCCGTCGATTTGCACTTCGCCGTCGAACAGCGGGCGAACGCGGTCATAGTCGCCTACTGCCATGGACAATTGCAAGTTACTCATTCGGAGGGCCTTTCTCGGGCTTTGGTGTTGCCGGATTCACAGGTCGGTCTTCGGCGTCAGCCCGTCGACGGCGCGCATGCGCTCGTTGTAGACGGGCAGGGTCAGGCCGAGCACTTCGAAGCGGGTGAGGTAGCCCAGCAGGAAGGCGTTGGCGCCCATCAGGTAGAGCCTGCCGACATCGCCGGCCAGCACGGCCTCGCGCTCCTCGTCGGTCAAGTCGAGCCGGGCGACGACCTGCTCGGGATAGTTCTGCATCGCGTAGCGGTGATTCTTGTCGTGCATGAGCTGGTGGCACATTCGGTTCACGGCATAGATGCTCATCGGTTTCCTCCCGCTTCCCAGACGCCGTAGGCGTGGCCACGTATCTCCTGCAGGTCGATCCAGGATGCCCGGTCGTTGCCGACCGCGCCGATCATCGCGATCCAGTTGAGCAGTTCGCCGCCGACATTTCCTGCGGCCAGCATTCGCTCCTCCGTCGCTTCCGACAGAAGGGTGTCCATGTCACCGGCCAACATCAGTTCGATGACGCGCTTTGCCCAAGGCAGGTCCGGCACGCCGTAGTTCTCGCCGGGAAACATTTTCGGTCCGGCCACGTCGAGCGAGAAGCTGCCAGTGCCGATGACCTCGACGCGGATGTCTTCCGGCCAGGAAAGGATCGCCTGACGGAGCGCACGGCCGAAGGTATGGCATCGCGAGGCGAGCGGCATCGGCGGCAGGTGCCCGTTGAGAAAGACCGGAATGATCGGGATGTCGAGGTCCGGCGTCAGGAAATAGAACGGCACGCCGATCGAATGGCCCACCCGGTAGTTGGTCACTAGTGCCGTGTCGAATTCCTGCGCGACGAGCCGACGGTGCAGATGCAGCGCCAGGGCCTTGTTCGAGCCGATGTCACGCGGCGGCATCAGTGCCACGTCGTCGACGGGGCCGTAGAAGGTGTGGTCGCAGCCGATTGCGAAGGTGGGAAAATTGTCGAAATAGAAGGTGTTGAAGTGGTCGGTGTCGACGATCACGATCACGTCCGGATCGTGGCGCTGAAGTTCCGCGCGCACCTTGCCGAATTGACGGTTTATCTCGCCGTCCGGCCCCTCCGCTGCGGCAAATCTGGGGAAATAGGGCGTATGTGGCACGCCGATTCCTCCCGCGATGGTCGCCATTTCTTTCTCCTCTTTCCCGTTTAGCCGTTCCGGTCCTGCCGGGGGCGCATGATTTCCCGATAGACATGTTCGCGCAGGCGCAGGTACCGCGGATCGGCCTTGGTGGTGATCTGGTCGCGGTGCCCGGGTAGCGGTACGTCGAGCACTTCCTGCACCGTCGTCGGCGGCGCGCCCAGCACGACGATCCGGTCACCCAGATAGACGGACTCGTCGATGTCGTGCGTGACGAACAGGATCGTCATGCCGTAGCGCGCCTTGATCGACAGCATCAGGTCCTCGAGGTCCGAGCGCGTCTGCGCGTCGACCGAGGCGAACGGCTCGTCCATCAGCAGTATTTCCGGCTGGTAGGCGATGGCCCGGGCTATCGAGGTGCGCTGCTGCATTCCGCCCGAAAGCTGCCAGGGATAGCGGTCCGTCGCTTCGGTCAGCCCGACGGCCTCCAGAGATTCCCGGACGAGGCGTTGCGCGTCGTCGGCGGTTAGGCCCTTGTTGCGCAGTGGAAAGGCCACGTTCTGGCGCACGGTCATCCAGGGAAAGAGCGAGCGCGAGTAGTCCTGGAAGACCAGTGCCATCTTCTTCGGCGGTTTCGTGACCGGCACGCCGTCGAGGATCACCCGGCCCGAGCTGGGGGGGACCAGCCCGGAAAGACACTTCAGCAGGGTGGTCTTGCCGCATCCCGACGGGCCGACGATGCAGGTGAACGCGCCCTGTGAAAATTCGACGGATATATCCGCGATGGCGCGTACCGTTCCGAAACTCTTGCTCAACTTCTCGACGCGAAGCACCTCTTTCCTCCCCGGGAGCTAGTGCGCGGCAGCGCGCGCGCCGCGGTGCCAGGCGAGCACCCGGCGCTCGACCAGCAGCAGCGTCATGTTCAGGCCGTAGCCGAGTATGCCAAGCAGGATGATGCCGGCCCACATGGCGGGAATGTCGAACAGCCGCTTTGCCTGCCATATGCCGAAGCCGATGCCGTTCGAGGCCGCCACGAACTCGCTGATCACCATCATGATCACGGCAAGCGACATGCTTGTCCTGAGACCGGCGAAAATGCTGGGCATCGCACCCGGAATGATGACGTGCAACAGCGTGTCGCGCCGGGTGATGCCGAACACGCGGGCCGTCTCGCGCAGGGTCGGGTCGATTCCGGAAATGCCGGCAATCGTGTTGAGCAGGATCGGGAAGACGCATACGAGCGCGATCAGCAGGATCTTGGCGCTGTCGCCCACGCCGAGGACCAGCAATGTCAGCGGCAGCAGCGCCGGCGGCGGCAGCGCGCGGAAGAACTCGATCAGCGGAGTCACGGCGAGGCGCGTTCGCCGCGAAAGGCCGCACAATATGCCGAGGCCGACTGCAAGCGCCGCTGACAGGGTGAAACCGATCAGGATGCGCCGGATGCTCGGCCATATGTCGCTTGACAGCCGTTCCCCCAGCCAGTCCGCCATGAAGACCGAAAGAACCTCGCGAAGAGGCGGAAAGAAGAAGTCGTCGCGCGGTCCGGCCCACAGCGCATAGGCGGCGACCAGCGCCAGCGGCGTGGCGATTTCGAGCGCGATCAGCAGGACGGTCAGGCGCGGTTTCATGCGTGTGCCCTCCTGTAGGACGGGTGCCAGAAAAGGAGTTTCGACTCTAGGCGGGCCAATGCCGTGTTCAGGCCCCATCCGAGCAGGCCGGAGGCTAGTATCAGTGCGTAGGCGCGTTCGACATTGGCTCCTTGGCGTGCCTCGAGGATGATCTTGCCCAGTCCCGGGACGCCGATGACGATCTCCATCGTCACGACGATGATCAGTGCCACGGCCGCGCCGATCCGCACGCCGGTGGCGATGTAGGGCAGCGCCAGCGGCAGCGAGACCAGTGCCAGCCGGGCGGCGCGTCCGAAGCCAAATGATCTAGCCGTCTCGACCGCCACCGGCTCAACATCGTGCATGCCGTAGATCGACTGGATCAGGACGGGCCAGAATGCGGCGAATGCGGCGAGAAATATCTTGCTCTCGTAGTTGATGCCGATGACGAGGATCACCGCCGGAATGAGCGCGACGGACGGAATCGGGCGCAGGAACTCCACTATCAGCCGCAGCGCTGCGAAGAGAAGGCGCGACGCCCCCATGGCGACGCCAAGCGCAATGCCGAGCGTTGAGGCAATGAGGAGGCTCGCTGCCCAGGTCCAGAGCGTGTTCCACAATGCCAGCCAGAAGTCCGGTAGCGCGAATTGCGCCGCCAGCGTGGCAAACATGGTGGTCGGCGCGGGGAAGAACTGCTGCGGCACGATACCGGATCGCGTAACGAACTCGACTAGGGCGACGAACGCAAAGGTGCCGAGCCACGGCAGTGCCGCGTCCCCGGTCAGCACGACGGCGATGCCCGTCCCGTTCCGGGCGGCATCCCGCGTGTCGATATCCGCGTTCGGTTCTTTTGCCATCTGTCCTCTCGGCAGCGCCCCGTGCGCATGCATGTGCGATTGATGGCACGACGCGTTGTGGCAAACCCACAACAGTTTGCTTAGGGCTGCCCTTCGAATTTGCTGCGTCGCCGGATGCCGGTGGTCGGCGACCACATTTTTGCAGCGCTGCCATTAGTCATTTGTAGTGGGTCCGGCCGGGCGATCATGCGATTTTAGTGGGATCGCGGCGCAATGCGGCCGCGCATTGCATGGGAGGAGCCTATGAACACGCCTATGTGCGCGGACATGCATCCGCGCAAGATAACCCGTCGAGCGATCGGCATCAGGGCGCCGCTCGCGGTGGCGCTGGCCGTGGCGTTCGTTGCAGCCGGCATCGCGCCGGGGGCGGCGCAGGACGACAAGCCGCTCGATCCGAACAATCCCTACCGCGTCACGCTCGGCACCATTCCGATCGCGCCGCTGATCCCGGCCTTCCTGGCCGTGGAGAAAGGTTGGTTCAAGGACGAGGGACTGGAGGTCGAGCTGAAACCCGAACCGGGGGGGCAGGATATCGTCACCGCCGTTGTCGCCCAAGAGTTCGACTTCGGCTTCTCCAACCAGACATCGTTGCTGATCGCACGCTCGCGCGGTCTGGGTGTCAGCGCCATAGCCAAGGCGGTCGTTGGTTCGCCGGACGTCGAGACTGCCTGGGACGGCGTCATCGTGAAGATCGACAGTGACATCCGGGAGGCGACCGACCTGATTGGTAAGACCGTTTCGGTCAACACGCTCAACAACACGCCCCACATGGTGCTGCTGCGCGCGCTGGAGAATGCCGGCGTCGAAAACCCGCAGGAGCAGGTGAATTTCATCGAGGTCCAGTTCCCGGATGCGGTCGGCGCGGTCAATCAGGGCCAGGTCGACGCTGCCTGGGTGGTCGAGCCCTTCGTGACCGTGGGCGACATGTTTGGCGACACCCGCGTCATCATGCATCCCCTGATCGAGACGGGACCTAGCTTCCTGATGTCGGCCTATTTCACCTCCGACAAGCTGATCGAACAGCGTCCAGACGTTGTCGCGGCCTTCACTCGGGCCATCAACAAGGCGATGGAATTCGCCTCGGAGAACCCGCAAGAAGTGCGCGACTCGTTTCCAAAGTTCAACGAGAACGCCAATCCCAAGGTAGCCCACTCGATGGCCTTGCCGTTCTGGAACACGACGCTTTCCGCGACCGATTTCGAGATGGGCGCAGAACTGGCCAAGCGTTACGGCTTCATCGACGAGATCCCCGATCTGGAGGAATTCGTGAAGACGCCCGACAAATACGGGCAGTAGGCTGGGACAGGGACCCCGGACGCAACCTGGCCCGGCGGGCAATTGCCTGCCGGGCCTTTTCACGTGTCCCTCATGCTTCCGGCGCGCCGCCGCGTTCTATGAGGCGGTATAACTGCGGCAGCACCGCCACGGTGAAAAAGATGCGGTACAGATGGTGCAGCGTCACGAAGGGTACGCTCAGATGCAGCGACAGGGCGATCAGGCTCATTTCGGCCAGCCCTCCGGGCGCGAAGGAAAGGATCAGCGCCTCCAGCGACGTGCCCGTGAGATCCTGAAGGAAGTATCCGCAGCCGACTGCGCCGAGGAAAACGAGGCCGAAGGCCAGGAATGCAAGGCCGGTCGCCCGCAGGATCTCGCTGCGCGAGACGCCGGTGAAGCCAACCCCGAGAGCGGTGCCGATCATCAGCTGCGTCAGCGCGATCAGCGCCGGCGGCAGGGCTCCATCAGCCCAGCCCATTATGTGAACGAAAGCGCTGGCGGCAATCGCTCCCGAAATGTCCTTGGCCGGCAATCTCAGCCGCCGCGCAACCAGCGTGCCGACGACCCCGGCGACCGCGAGCACGGCAAAGTCGACCGGTCGGGCCGGCCCCGTAACCCCGCCCATGGTCACGCCCGCAGCGCTTCCAACCACCGTCCCGCTGACTGCCCAGAAGATCAGTGGCACCAGGAAGACGATCAACGAGATACGCAGGAAATGCTGAATGACGATAACCTGCTGATTGCCGCCTGCCTCCTCGCCAAGAATGGTCGCCTCGACGAAGCCACCGGGAAAAGAAGCGAAAAACGCGGTGGCGTTGTCGTATCCCCCTATGCGGCGAAAGATGAAAAACACGATGCCATGCACGACCACAATGAATGCCGACAGCGCGAGCAGGCTGGGCCACCATTGCGGTATCCCTTCCAGCACTTCAGCGGAAAAGGATGTACCGATCATCACTCCCAGGACCGGCAAGAAAAGGTCGCGGCTGGCGCGGGGCCACTGGGGTGGTGCGCCGAATATGTCGATCCGCATCAGGGCGACGATGCACAGCGCGATCTGGGCACCGATCAGCCACGGCAGCGGCAGTCCCGCAAGGCTGGCGAGAAAGCCGCCGACGGTAGCGATTGCGAGCGTTCCCGCGGCTGTTTTCCATCGAAATTGCGACGACACGTCTCTAGTCCAGCGCGATGTGGATGTTCTTCTCGCGCGTGAAGGAGAGCATTTCGCCGATGCATTCCTCGCGCCCTATTCCCGATTGCTTGACGCCGCCGAAAGGCGCACCGAGGAAATGCGCCGCCGACTTGTTAACCCAGACGAAGCCGGCTTCCGCCCGGCGCGCCATGCGGTGGGCGCGTGCAAGGTCGCGGGTCCAGATGGAGCAGGTCAGGCCGTATTCGACGTCATTGGCCTTCTCCATCACGTCGTCCTCGTCGGTCCAGCGAAACACCGACAGCACCGGACCGAATATCTCCTCGCGGGCAATCGTCATGTCCGTGGTCACGTCGGCGAAGATGGTTGGCTCGACGAAATTGCCCCTGGCCAGCGCCGGGTCGTCGGGCACGCCACCGCCAGCCACCAGTCGCGCGCCTTCGCGTCGGGCGCCCTCGATATAGCCGAGCACGCGATCCCGCTGCTTCGCACTGATCAGGGCACCCATCGTCGTCGAATAATCCGTCGGATCGCCGGGCTTGAATGCCTGGACCATCTCGACCACCCGGTCCAGCACCGCGTTGTGGATGTCATTGTGGATGAAAACCCTACTGGTCGAACCGCAGGACTGGCCGCACCAGGCGAAATTCATGCCAGCGACGATTCCCTTGGCTGTCTTTTCGATATCGGCGTCGGGACAGGCGATCAGCGCGTTCTTGCCGCCGAGTTCGAGAATGACGTCCTTGATGGTGGCCGAGGCCCCCTGCATGACCGCCCGGCCGGTCGGCACGCTGCCGATCAGCCCCACCTTGGCAACGTCGGGATGACTGGCCAGTGCCTGTCCCGCTTCCGGTCCCCCATGGACGACGTTGAGCACGCCGGGAGGAAGAATGCCGTCGATCAGTTCCAGCCAGCGCAGGACCGAAAGCGGAGCCTGTTCGGCGGGCTTCATGACCACCGTGTTGCCGGCCGCCAGCGGCGCGGCAGCCTTCGAGGCGCAGAACATCAGCGGATGGTTGAAAGCGACGATGCGTCCGACGACACCCAGCGGCTCGCGCACCGTCATGTTGACCGCGTCCGGTCCCATCGGGATGGTGTCTCCCTTCATCTCGAGGACGAGGCCGGCGAAGTAGTCAAGCTGGCTGGTCGCGATGTCGATGTCCTTGAGCATGGCCGCGACCGGGTTGCCGGAGTCTGCGGCGTCGACGAGTGCCAGTTCTTCCTTGTGTTCACGCATTACGGCCGCGATTTCCCGCAGCCGCCCCGCCCTCTCTAAAGGCGGAGTGTCGCGCCAGGCCGCAAAAGCGGATTTTGCCGCAGAGATCGCCGCTTCCATGTCGGATGCATCGCCATAGGCGACGGATCCAAAGCTCTCGCCTGTGGCGGGGCTGAAACATTCCTCGCGGCGGCCACTGTTCGCCGGCTTCCATTCTCCGCCGTAATAGAGGTTTCGGCTTTCCGGCAGCCTCGGTCGCTGGCTGCCCCGCGGGGTCTTGCTGTTCATGATTTTTCCTCCCGGGCAGTGGACTCTTCTTCGAATTGCGGGAGCGGGGCGCTACGCATGCTCGACCTGAGGATGCGCCACAGCGAGAATACGGTCAGCGCAATGAAGAACAGGACGATCGGATGCTGCAGCAGATCGGCTGGACGATCCTGGAACAGGATCATCGCCTGGCGCACTGATTGTTCGAACGTGCCGCCGAGAGCGAAGCCGATAATGAAGGTCGCGATGGAGAAGTCGAGCTTGCGCATGAAATAGCCGATTACGGCGAACACCATCATGACGGCGACGGAGAACATCGAGTTGCCGTTGGCGAAGGCTCCGGCGATACACAGTACAACAACAACAGGATGGATGACGGATTTCGGCAGGCTGACGATCAGCGCGAACAGCCGGAGCCCGACATTGGCGATACCGAAATTGATCCAGTTCGCCATGAACATCGCGGCGAATATCCCGTAGACGAGCTGGCCGTGCTCGCGGAAGATCAGCGGCCCCGGCTCGACACCGTGGATCAGGAAAGCTCCGATCAGGATCGCGGCGGAAAGGCTGCCCGGAATGCCGAGCGCGAGCAAGGGTATCAGGTTGGCGCCGACGACGGCGCTGTTCGCGGCCTCGGTCGCCGCGACACCCTCCAGCTTGCCGGTGCCGAATTCCTCGGGGTTCTTCGCTGCGCGCTTGGCGGCCGCGTAGCCGAGGAAACCGGCGACGATGGCGCCAATGCCCGGCACCGCGCCAACGCCGGTGCCGATGGCCGCAGAACGCAGTATCGTCGGCAGGCATTGCCTGTATTCGGCGAGACTGACCCGCTTGTTTTCGCGCGGGATCGAGCGGCCGAACACGTCTTGGGCAGGCGCATGCTGCTCACGCTTGAGGAACCGGGCCTCGATCTGGATGATGATTTCGGAGAGTGCCAGCAGTCCGATCGTCAGCGGAATGATCGGGATGCCCTCGATCAGCTCGTTCAGGCCGAGCGTCAGGCGCGGCTGCGCGGTCTCGATGTCGAGGCCTACCGTCGACAGGAAGGCGCCGAGCACGGCGGCGATCAGGCCGCGCAGCAGCGACTTGCCCGACAGGCCGGCGATGATTGTCAGTGAGAACAGGAAGATCGACGCCATTTCCGCAGGCCCCATCTTCAGCGCGATGATGGCCAGGGGCGCGGCCACCGTGAACAACACGAGATCGCTCAGTATGTCGCCGGTCACGGAGGCGTAGAGCGCCATCTTCAACGCTTTCAGTCCCTTGCCCTTCTTGACCAGCGGGTAGCCGTCCAGCGCCGTGGATGTCGATTCCGGAGAGCCGGGCGTATTGAGCAATATCGCCGCGACAGACCCGCCGAAAGTGCCTCCCTTGTTGATCCCGATAAGGAAGGCGATGGCCGTCAGGGCCGACATGTAATAGGTCAGCGGCACGGCAACGGCGATCGCCATCGGCCCGTTTAGACCCGGGATGGCACCGACCATGATGCCCATGAACACGCCAAGGGCAATGTAGAGAAGGTTTGTCAGCGTAAAGGCGTCCGCGACGCCTGCGAGTATGGTTTCCACAGCGCTGCTTCCCTGGTCCTATGGCAGGAATACGAAGAAAAACTTCTTGAAGGCGTAGTAGACGGCGACCGGCACGATCAGCGATATCGTCGCGAGGCGGAAGGGATGCTTGCGCAGATCCCCCATCAGGGACGAAACCACCGCAATGCCAATTGCACCGCCGACAATGAACCCGGCGAAATCCACGAGCGCGTATATGGCGACCATGAAGGCCGCGAAACCGGCGATG
Organism: Oricola thermophila; assembly: GCF_013358405.1. Classification (NCBI taxonomy): domain Bacteria; kingdom Pseudomonadati; phylum Pseudomonadota; class Alphaproteobacteria; order Hyphomicrobiales; family Ahrensiaceae; genus Oricola; species Oricola thermophila. The sequence goes on along the minus strand of NZ_CP054836.1, from coordinate 3,116,558 downwards.
AAGAGCCAGTCATGCACATGCATTGGCGGCTCGTCATTTTCCGTGGCGGGCTTCGACGTCATCAACTGGAACAATCTGTGGCCGACAAGCGTGACCGACAGTATGACGAAGAACCATGCGAGCACCCGCGGAAAGAAGTCCGGCGCGAGGCCATAGTCGGAATGGCCGCTGATCTGGGTGGGGATAATCACGTAGATCGTCAGCAAGCCTGCAAAGGCCAGCAACAGTCCAGACAGGATATCTGTACGATGCACGCGATTACCCCCTTTTCCCCGGACGCCTACTTCGCGTCTTCGCTCATCATGATTTCAATGAACGGCTTCACCTGGTCAAACTGCATTTGCAGATACTCGTCCGTCGCCTCGGGGCCGCGGTAGTCGGCACTCAGGTACATCTTGGACTGCAATTCCGCGCGCAGTTCCGGCGTCAACGCCCTTTCCACGGCGGTGGCCAGCGTGTTCAGCACGTCATCGGGCACGCCCTTGGGCGCGGACAGCATGAAGGTGTCGACGAAAGCGTAATCGATGCCGAGTTCCTGCGCGGTCGGAATGTCCGGGAAGTCGGCGTTACGCTCATAACCGAGCGAAAGCAGCGGCTTCATGTCGCCAGCCTTGACCTGGGCGTGCCAGCCGGAGGCGCCCCATGTCATGTCTGTGTGACCGCCGAGCACCTGCTGGATGCCGACCGAACCGCCCTTGACCGGGACCACGTCGATATCGATGCCTTCCTTTTTCTCGATCGCGATGGCCATGAGGCGCGAGACCGAAACCTGAGAGGACAACGACAGGGTCTTGCCGTTGTTCTTCGCGTCGGCAATCAGTTCCTCATAGGTGTTCCAGGGGGCGTCCGCCTTGACGACGAGCGCGTCCTGCGGAATCGACACCGTGGCGATGTGATCGAAGTCGTCGATCATCTTGTACTTGATGTCCGAGTTCAGCTGAGGCGCAAGCACGTAGGCCGCGCTGGCGCCCATGCCGATCGTGTAGCCGTCCGGCTTGTCGGTCATCAGCGTCGTGGCCATGACAGTGCCGCCGCCGCCCGGCTTCTGGACCGCCACGACGGGAACGCCAAGTTCCTTCTCGAGGTTCTTCTGCAGCAGACGCGCCGTGGTATCGACGGCGCCGCCGGGATTGAAGCCGATATACATGGTGATCGGCTTTTCGGGGAACTCCGCCCATGCGGCACCGGCCGACACGATCAGAGCCGTTGAGGCGGCCAGTTTCAGTAGTGTCTTGAAAATCGTGTTCATCTGTTCATTCCTCCCGTTGGTATTGTTGAACTCTATAAGGTGCCTTGCGTCCTGACCTCCTCTTCGCATCGTACCTGCGGCTACAAACCGAAATCCGTGCCGTAACCTTCCTCGATGCGGGCATCTATCAGAACCCTTCCGCCCGCCTTGACCGTCTCTGCCGCGTGTTCCAGCGCTGCGGCGAATTCCCGGTGACCGCACAGCGGCCCGAGCGCTTCAAACCCCTGGGCGCGCGCCATGGCGCAGATATCGACTTCCGGGTCTGTCAGCCGCTGCCCGATCCAGCGGTTTTCTGCCGGACGTCCTCGCGCTGTCGCGACTCGTTCCTGGTGCAATTCGTCATTGAAATAGGACCGGTTGTTGGCGACCACGATCAGGAGCGGCAGGTCGAGATGGCTCGCTGTCCATAATGCGTTGATGCCCATCAGCGTGTCGCCGTCTCCGAGAACCGCCGTGACGAGGCGGCCGCTGTTGCGCAGGGCAAGCGCGGCGCCGACCGCATGGCCGGGACCGACGCCGACGGCCGCACCACCATCTTTGCCGAGATAGGAGAGAGGATGGTCGAACCGGCTGGCCGCACGCGGCCAGCCCAAGGGATAGCGCACGAATGTGGCGTCGTTCTCCGCGCCGAACCGGCGCAGGATCATGGCAAAATCCCCGATCGCCATGCAGCCGTCACGGTCGCCCACCGGCTCGTCCGGCAGGCGCGAAGTCCAGTGCGGGCCGCCGAAGTCCCATCCGTCCGCGGGCATTACACCCGTCCCGGAGATGCGGCCGAGGAGATCGGCTGCAAAGCTGTCCGGATGGGCAAGAAGATTGATATCGGCGGCCGGCAGAGCCTGATGATCCATGCTCCAGCCATTGGCGACGAGGCTGTCGAGCGACACGTGGACGACAGTGGTATCGACGGGTTGCTGGGTTTGCGAGCGGTCCGTGCAGCTGCGCAGATATCCCGCCAGATCCATCCAGTCGAAACTGACGATCAGGTCGGATTCCTCGACGAGCCGCATCTCCGCCTCGGAACGCTGTTCACCGCAGACCGGCAGCAAGTGCCGGGGATGGTCCGTGGGAAAAGCCGCGGGATTGTGAATGCTGGTGATGACGGCGGCGCCGGCGGCCTCGGCCAGTTTGACCCGCGTATCCCAGGCGTCCTCGCCACGCGACACCCGGCCGAACATGAACAGAGGCTTGCGCGCGTTCCCCAGCGCCGCCATGACCGCGTCGAGTGATGCGGCAGACACGGCCGGAGGCTGCGGAGGGGCAAAGCGGCTCACGGCGGGGATCGCCACCTCCCGGTCGAGCTTCTCCTCCTGCCAGGTAACATCCAGGCAGATATAGGTCGGGCCGAAAGGCGCGCTGCTTGCAATCTGGTGCGCGCGAAGCAGGGATTCCACCGCCGCCTCGGCCGAAGCCGGCTGGTCATCCCATTTCACGTAGTTGCGGATGATTGAAGCCTGGTCGCGCGACGTATGCACCCAGTCTATCCACGGGCGACGCTTGTGGGCATCCACTGGACCGGTCGCACCGATGATCAGCATCGGAACGCGATCGCACCAGGCATTGTAGATCGGCATTGCCGCATGCATCAGGCCGACATTGGAATGCAACGCCACCGCAATGGCGCTGTCGGTCGCGCGGCCGTAACCGTCGGCGATCGCCACCGCATGCTCCTCATGGAGGCACAGAACCATGCGCGGATCGCGATTGCCGAGGTAGTTGACGAGAGAGTCGTGAAGCCCGCGAAAGCTCGAACCGGGCACCAGCGCGACATAGGGAATGTCGAGATCGCGCAGCAGCGCGGCAACGACGTCGCTGCCCCATCGCGGCGTGTCCTCGCCTGCCGGAACAGGCCGTTCCAACCGGTCCAGATAGTCCTGATCCTCGGCTGGCTGGCTGGCGGTCTCGTTCATTCGTAAGTTCCTCCCAACGGGCAAGATTTGCTTTGCCCGCAACCGAGCCTTGCGCAGATGCCGCTGAAATGTAATTGATTTCTGCTTTCCATGAATGCATTCTAGTTATAGGCTATTCTTCACAATCTCTTTGAGCACAAGGATTTACGGAGATTCAGTTCAAAAATTATATGGCAGCAATGCAATGCGGATATAGGCTCCTGCTTTGATCAAGCTGCGGAAACTGCGCGTGATGGCGGCTGTCGCCGATGCCGGGTCGGTGGCCGGTGCGGCGCAGCATCTCAATCTTTCCCAGCCGGCGGTCACGCGCTCCATCCAGTCGCTGGAAACGGAACTCGGCGTCGAGTTGTTTGCGCGGACCGGGCGCGGCATCCATTGCAATACCAACGGCCGAACCCTCGCTAGACGCGTCAGACGCGCGTTGCATCAGCTGCGCATCGCGGAGTCGGCGCTGTCACCGCCTGGAAGAGAAGTTTTCGCGACCGCACCGCTGAGCGAACAAGCGAGCGACCATGAACTGTCCGCGGTGGTAAATATCGCCGCCCATGGCTCGGTCAGCGCCGCGGCGCGGAAGGTCGGCATCTCGCAGCCGGCGCTGAACCGGTCGCTGCGTATGCTGGAAACGCGGCTCGGCCAGGATCTTTTCGACCGTACGGGCCAGGGGATGCGGACGACGCCCGCGGGCGATCACGTCGTTCGCCGCGCGAAACTCGCAATGTCGGAAATTCGTCAGGGCCTGGAAGAGATTGCGTTCGCCAGCGGTGCTGCTGGCACGGTCGGCGGCCGGATAAGGATTGGCGCGCTGCCACTAACCCAGATACGCTTGGTGCCGCTAGCGCTAAAATCATTGCTGGAGCGTTTTCCCGCTGCTGAAATCGCGGTCGAGGATGGTTCCTACACGTCCCTGCTCGCGGCACTCAGGCATGGCGATATCGACCTTCTCGTCGGGACGATCCGTGACGCGAACGAAACCTTTTCCATATCACTGTTTGAAGACGTGACCGCGCTCGCCGTAGGAGCCGACCACCCGCTTGCATATAAGGAAAAGGTCTCGCTTGCCGACTGCCTGAACTGGGACTGGGTGCTTCCTTTCGCGGGCGTCCCCCTGCGCGTCATCCTGGAAGGCGCCATCGCCGACGAGGGATTGGCTCCTCCCCGGAATGTTATCGAGACCGACTCGATGATCGTGGCGCGCACGCTGCTCGTCGAGAGCCGCTACATCGCTGCGTTGTCGCCGCACCAGCTCCACTACGAGATAAAAGCCGGGCTGCTGAAAATCCTGCCGGTGAACATCGGACAACGGCCGAGACCCGTTGGCGTCACCATGCGCGAGGATTTCCAACCGACACCGTTGATTGGCGCGCTGATAAGCGAACTGAAACGCGTTGCCGGCGAAATCGCGTAACCGCGGGCGCCATCCTTTTCAGGGCTCCAGCCGGGAGGCCCAGAATTCCCAGGCGCGCTCAACCGGAGCGCCACCATCGTGTTTCGCGGCGGCGGCACGGATTTCTCCCGGCGTCAGATATGACGGCTCGCCAAGCGCAAGCGCTTCCGCAAGAAGACGTGCATTGTCGCGCATGCATATCGCCACGAAAACAGCCTGCTTCAGGCTGTTGGCCGCGCAACAGGCGCCGTGGCGCTTGAGCAGAACGGCGGGACCGCTTCCCATGGCGCGGGCAAGCGAATTCGCCATCGCCATGTCGGAGACCAGAAGGCTCGTGTCACCGAATTCCTGCTGGCTGTCCCACACCGGCACCTCCGCGCCGGCCACCGCGCCCAGATGGAAGACCGGGCGCAGTCTTGCCGGAGAGACGGCAAATGGCAGAACAGCGGGATCGTGATGATGCACCACGGACATCACATCGGAACGTGCCTTGAAGATGGCGGCGTGGATCACCGTTTCCAGATACGGTTTCAAGTCGCCGTCCAGCACGTTCGCTTCAAGGTCGAAGCGCATTATGTCACGCGCCTCGACGAGTCCGGGACTCCGCGACCTCGACAGAAAGAACGCCCCAGGATCATCGGGGTCGCGCAGGCTGACATGGCCGAAGGCGTCGAGCACGTTCTCGTTGGCGAGAATGCGGTTGGCAAGGACCAGCTCGTCGATGATCGCTTCTCTCGAACTGCCCATGGCATGCCTGCTCCCTGTATTCGTCGCAAGGACGGACGGTGACGGCGAATAAACCGAAACGCCGCGAGGTTGAGAACTACCGACGGCCTTTGGCAGCCATACACGTCCGGTCTCGCGTATCGGTCCGCTGGTGCCCGCGTATTTCGGCAAAAGGACAGGCGGCAATGCCCAGTTGACAAATCGGACTGGATAGTGACGCAGCCATCGCAACTCCGCGATGTTCACCTGCCAACGCTCCCGGCGCAACAACACACGCACCCGGCGAAAGCCGTAACGAATACGGGGTTCGCAAATCTCCTTGATCCGTCGTTCGAGGCCGGCCTGTCCGATGCGGCAGCATCTGTATTGGTAAGTCGAGGTGTCGAACCGAAGAACCCGGCAGGCCTGGCCTTCCGGCAGATCTCCGCGGCCGGTGTGCGTGCCTCGCCCTGTCCCAGGATCAACGCCTTCCGCGCGTCCCTGAACTTCGATGCCTTCGTGCGTTTCCGCTCCTCTCCCCGCCAGTGAAACCCGGCAGAAAAACCCAGCATCAAACGATCCGGTACTCACAGAGCAGCGCCGGTTGACGGTCAACGCGACACCTGGCCTCCCCTCAGCTTTGCCGCTTGGCCCAACTGCGCATTGCCGCGCAGAGATATGCGGAGAAACCTTTTTCAATGGCTTCGTAGCGAGCCTTGAAGTCAGGATGCTCGTAGGTGTCGGCCAGCCCGGCATAGGCGACCGGTGGACAATCCCGCCCCCACGCGGAGACCACCCAGGCGTGATGCCGCTCGATCAACGGGTCAAGCGAACGAGCCTCGGGCGGCACGCCATCCCGCAGGGCCATGGCAAGCTTCTGCTCGATGTCTTTCAGTTCGGACATCGTGCTGTTTCGTTCAGCCGGGCTCAGGTTCTCCATCTTCAGGCGGCTGGTTTCGATATGCTCCCGGACATCGGGGCCATAATTCTGTTCCAGCCACGCCTCGTGTTCCGCCTGCTTCTTTGGATCCACGATACCGGAATACAATTCTGCGTCTTTCATCACGCGATCTCCTTCAAGTTCGGCGATCGTGCGGTCGATCGTCCTCAGCATTTCGGTGAAACGAGCGACCTCATGGGCGATACGCTCCCGTTGACCTTTGAGTGCGATCAGGCGGTCAAAGCCGGGCGCATCGAGAATGGCCCCTATCTCCGCGAGAGGTATTCCCAACTCTCGGTAGATCAGGATTTGCTGCAGACGCAGCAGTTCCTCGCGACCATAGTAGCGATAGTTGTTCTCACCGACATGAGCAGGAACGAGAAGGCCGATCTCGTGGTAATGATGCAGCGTGCGGACGGAAACGCCCGCCATTGCCGCCAACTCGCCAACCAGGTAGTTCGCCATCTCACGGTGCTCCTGCGCATGTTGCCGAACGCTTTGTTAGTGCCTCACGCGGCGTGAGGGTCAAGACAACGATTTGTCGGATGAGAGATGCGGGGCGGCGTGGACCGCCCGGCGGGAGTGGATAGCCCGCGGATTCGTAGATGCCTTCGTCCCTGATTTTGAGGCAAGGAGGCCATGACGGGCGAAGCCGGTTTCAGCAATGAGTTCAAACGGTACGCGGTGGCGCAGATTGCCGAGCGAGGCTATCCGGTCGCGGAGATCTCGAGGCGGCTGGGCATCAATCCGCACTCGTCCCAGGCGTGGAAGAGGAACTCGCCTCCGTCGGGACAGGGACGCAGAGATGAGACGGCTGAAGCGCGAACCCGAAAGGGGCACCGAAGAGCGCGATATCCTGGAAGAGCCACCGTCAATTTCGCCAGGGATGCAAAGTGAAACACGCGTTCGTCGCCGAGCATCGCCCGCTGTTCTCGGTGCGGCTGCCGTGTTGTAGCCTGCGCATCCACACCCCGCTTGGCTTGAGAACCTGCCGAGCAAGTGAGCGAAGGAAGACATCCGCCAGGCCGAACTGATCCGGAAGGCCGGGAGGAAAGCGGCCAGGCACATGGCGATCCAGCGGCCGGCAGGCGATTGCCATGCAATTGCCGAGGGGCGCAAGCTTCACGACGATCTTCTGGATCCGGGCGCGACCTGCTGTCCGAACCGCGTTGTACGCCGCCCATCGGACCGTCAGGGTCCGGCTGCACGAGATGACCCGCCCATTCAGCCAGCGCGTCGAAAAGAGCTTTCGCCCTTTCTACGCCGAGGCGCACCGCTGCTGTCTTGCTTGCTGTCCCTTCGTTCTGGCATGCGTTGTTCCCTGCATTCGATCAAGGAAATGCTGGCCTATTGTTGGGCGCCGCGTCCGTGCAAAATCGGCGAAATATATATGATCTCGATCAAACCGAGTTGTGAATGGTTCATTTAAAATTACCAAGGGACGTGTTTAAGTCGAATTGTGCAGAGGCGGTGCATCCATGCGCCTGACGATCCGGACAAACTTGGCGATGCGGGTATTGATGGCCTGTGCCGTCAATCCCGGCACAAACATCACCAAGTCGGATATTGCCGAGAAATGCAATGCCTCGAAGAACCATCTCGGCCAGGTGATCCGGCAGCTTGCACGTCTCGGATATGTCAGGGCCTTGCGCGGACGCAATGGCGGCCTGGTTCTTGCCATGCCGGCGTCTGATATCCGGGTGGGGGCGGTTTTCCGCCTGTTCGAGGCGGATCTACCCTTTGCCGAGTGTTTCGACGAGAAGGAAAACAACTGTCCGCTAATCGATACATGTTGGCTCAAGCCGGCGCTCAAGAAGGCTGTCGAATCCTTCTATGAGACCCTCGACGAGATCAGTCTTGCCGATCTCGTCGAGGGCAACCGGGAGCTTGAGGACATGTTGTACCTGCCGCTTCGCCGGTCCGGAGGCGCATTGTCCGGCAACTGCATCGGCCGCAGCGGGGCCGACGCTTCTTGATGCGGACAACCGGCCCGTGGGGCTGTCCTGCCGATGCTCTGCTGTCTGGATGATCGCCGGAAGCGGGATGTTCCATCCGGTCCAACTTTAGTAAAACGGCGTATAGTTAGGTTAACAAAGGATTGAAATTGCGCGGCAATCCCGTTTCGTGATTGTTTGGATTCAAGGCGCGATTGGTTTCTGGACCTGACATCAACATTTTCCGCATTTTGTCGGAAGCAGCGCGTGGAAGAAGCGATGCGGCGCTATCTCATGGCGGAATTTGGACATGAATGACTTTTTTGGCGGCGTTCTTGTGCCGACGGATCGGGATTTTCGGGATCTCGAAAGCGGCACCCGCGAACTGCGGCGGTTTTCCAAGCATGCGATCGTGGACCATTTCAAGGTGGATCTCGACCGCGGATTGATCTGTCTCGGACCGCTGGCACGGGTATTTCACCGATTGCCGGTCGACGACGAGTTTATCGGTATCGGCAGGTTTCTGGATGCTTATCGGGACGATGAGCGCAGGGAGCTGCTGTCCCTGATCGAGCGCTTCGCCCGCGAACAGAGCCCGTTCCACTATACGGCACGGTTGTCGGGTCGTTCCGGGCGCTTCGTGCACGGCTTTGTCGCGCCGCCCGACGATGGCGGCGACGCGGATCGCGAATGGAGCGGCGTTCTTGTCATGTCGCGGCGCGGCCTTGCACACGACCGTGGCGCGGGTCGCCTGGACGCCTAGGGCGCGCCGGGACCGGTCAGCCCGCCCCGCGGGAAAAATATCCGTCCGGGAAGGCCGGGCGCCGCGATCATGTTGTCGAAGATGTCGTCGACCAGCAATGTTGCCAGATCGTGACGCCCGTCGAAGGCATGGTCGAAACTGACATAGCCGAGCTTCACCTCGGCGTGATCGGTGCACAGCTTCAGCGCCACATGCGCTTTCGCCCGCGCGCTGTTGATGACCAGCATGAGCGTTACCTCCGGCGGGGAACCCCATTCCGCCGAGGCTTCGCCGTCATTGCCGAATTCTATGAAACCCGGCGTGAAATACATTTCGGACGCGTCCCGCACGATGTCTGCGATGCAGTCGAACTGCTCCATCCGCAGATAGGCGATATAGTCGCCGATATCGACGAGCCTCAGTTCGGCGGCAAGGTTTGCGATTGCCGCGGCTACATGCGGTTCGATTTCGAGGCAGATGTCTTGTGCCAGCATCGTGATCACCTGTTTTGCGCACGCCTGCGGATGATCGAAATCAACTCGGCTACTGCCTTGAAGAATTCCGGCGGTATCATCTGATCGAGGGAGACCTGGCCGTACATGGCCCGTGCGAGCTCGATATTCTGGAACACGGGAACGCCGTTTGCCTCCGCGATTTCTCGAATGCGCAGTGCTATGAGGTCCTGTCCCTTCGCGACGACGACCGGCGCGGCGTCCTTGCCTGCTTCATAGCGCAGGGCGATCGAGAGGTGGGTCGGATTGGCGATCACGAGCGATGCGTTCGGGACCGCGCTCATCATGCGCCGGCGGGCACGGTCCTGCGCCATGGAGCGCAGCCGGGCCTTCACAAGCGGATCGCCTTGGGACTGCTTGACCTCGTCCTTGACCTCCTGCTTCGTCATGCGCAGATCGGTCTTCCACTGGAACCTTGTCCAGAACCAGTCCGCCACCGCTATCAGTGTCATCGAGAAGATGATGGTGGCGAACACCTTGAACAGCGTGTTCTTCAGGACCACCAGAAACCCGGTGGTCTCCATGTTCATTCCCTGCAGCATGCGGGGCACGAGATCGTGCAGGACGAGCGCGACGAGCAGGCTGGTGAAGCCGATCTTGGCGAGCGCGTTCAGGAAGTTCGCGAAGCCCTTGGCGCTGAACATGCGCTGCCAGCCCTTCGTCAGGGAAATCCTGGAGAATTGCGGCTTGATGCGTTCCGCCACGACCCGCGGGGTGTTCTGCATGGCCGAACCAGCGATTCCGGCGACGACAAGAGCCAGAAACAGGGGAATTGCTGTTACGCCCGATATGACCGCAATGCGCTGGATCAGCCAGTAGATATCGCCGCTCGTCGACAGCCGGTACTCGTAGGATTGGTCGATGATCGTGGCCAGTTGCTGGGACATCGTGGTAATTCGATCCGGCATGAAGAACGCGGCCACGAACAGCGTGGCAAGAAGGGAAAACAGGATGGGGGTTTCCTTCGAAAAGGGGGTATTGCCCTTTTCGATGGCGTCCTGGAGCTTTTTCTCGGACGCTTCCTCTGTCTTGCTTTCCTTGTCCTGTTCTTCAGCCATTCAGTGTACCCGGCTGGCCGTCAGGCAGCTTCTTCTTCGGAATGCTGCAGGTCGATGCGACCTTCCTGCGCCATGCGCAATGCAAGCGTGGCGATGGATTTGCGGGCCTGTTCGATTTCCGATGCCTTTGCCTTGCCGGCTTCGAGTTCGGATTCGATCATGCGGCGCGTGCGCTGGCTGATGGAGGAAAGGACCGCTTCCTTCAGCTCGTCGTCGGCACCGCGCAGCGCGATCGTCAGCACTTCCGTCGAAAGGCCGTCGCACAGGGCAGTCCGCGACTCCTTGGAAAGGCTGGGGATGTCCTCGAAACGGAACAGCTTCGATTTGACGCCGTTGACCTTCTTTTCGCCGACGAGTGGCGTCAGCTGTTCCAGGAGATCGTCGGACACTTCCTTCTGCATCTGGTTGAGGATGTCCGCCAGGCGTGAGGCGCCTTCGCCGGCGGCCGCGGTGTTGCCGGAGAGATCGAATACTTCCTCCAGCCGGTTCTCCACCGTGCCCAGCACGGGATCTGGAACGTCCTTCGATGACAGCAGTCGGGCGACCGTTGCCTTGCGCAGGCCCGGTTCGAGCTTTTCTATGATCGCGGCGGCAATCTTCGAATCCATCCTTGAGAGAACGACGGCGCAGAGCTGCGGCGATTCGTTGCCGAGGAACGCGACGAGCTCGTCCGTGTCGACCTTCGGCAGTTTTTCCCAGACGCTGAGTTCGGGTTCATTGGGATGCAGGTCGTGGCTCCGGCCGGTGATCGCGAACATTTCCTCTTCGGAAAGCGCCTCGCCCAGAATCTTCTGCATCGTCTCGGCCGAATCCATCAGGCCGGCGCCAACGGCGAATTCCGCCTCGAATTCCTTGACCAGTTCCTCGAGGTCCGGCTGCGGGATGGTCTTGAGGGTATGCGCGGCGTCAATCATGACGCGCAGCTCGTCGCTCTTGAAGAACTTCAGGAGCTGCGAAGCGCGCGACTTCCCCATGGCGACGAGCACGGCCGCCGCCCGTTGAGGTTTGGTCAGTGTGTAGCGTTTCGCCATTTAGCGCTTCCGATCCGATTCCCGATCCAAGTGTATCAGGATTGTTCCAGCGACAGGATTTTTACGCCCAGCCGGGACGGATCATCCTCAAGAGATTGAATCTCGCCGGTCGCGATCTTGGTGCCATTGACGCAAATGTCGACCGCCTCCCCGATCTTCCGGTTCAGCGACACGACGGAGCCTGCCTCCATGGACATCAGTTCCGCGACCGGCATTTCGGCCGAACCGATGATCACGTCGACCTGCACGGGAATGGACATGACCATGCCCTGCAGGCCGCCGGACGGTGTTCCCGGTGCCTGCCGGTCGCCGTTCGCGCCTGCGAATTCGTCGTCGAGCGGCCCCATTTCGGAGTCCTTCTCGATGACACCCTGCAGTTCGGCGATTGCCTCGTCCAGCGCGTCGGGCGTGCCGGGAGGATCGGAAAGATCCGGTGTCTGTTCCGAAAGCGGCGGCAGGTCGTCGAGCGGGGACGGTTCCGGCTCACTCATGGTGGGTCTCCTCTGAATCGGGATTGGGCATGGACAGGCCAATGCCGTTCAAGGCGTCTGCCATGGCCTGGTGCGGCCTCTCCAGGCAAATCGCGTAATGGGCGCCCTTGCGGCCGAGGCTGCAGTCATAGAGCGGGCGTCCCTTCACCTTCAGCTTCACCTTGGCATCGCCTTCCTCGGACAGCGGCAGCACGTCGCCCGGGCGCAGCCTGCCGAGCGCGTCGAGAGAAATCGCGGGCAGCACGACCGAGCCCGTGACCGGGACCTTGACCGCCAGGGCCTTGGGATTCGGTCGTGTGGCAGGTTCCGGTTGCCGGTTCGGGGTCTCCCGGGCCCCATGCTGCGGTCTCTTGACCGTCTCCTGGGGCGGCCGGGCCATACGAAGCAGCATGGTGTGCGTGACCGCCAGCGTCAGGGTGGGTTTCGCCTCGCCGAAGGTCATGGTCACATCGAATGCGACAATCGGTTCCTGTTCTTCGCCGTCGCGGACCTCCTCGATTTTCCGGATGATCCGCAATGCCTTCGGCTGTTCCCCGACGGAAAGCGTCGTTTGCAGCGCCTCGCCGATGAAATCCCCGAACTGGCGCACGAGGTCGCATTCCATATCGGTGGGCGGCCGGCTCGCGGACAGCGATGCGAATTCCGGATCGCCACCCAGCATGAGTTCGGCGATGACGCTGCTGGCCCCGAAATCCGTGATCAGGAAAGCCTGCGGCTGGTTGGCCTGGACGCCAAGGAACGTGCAGATGGCGCCATTTTCCAGGGCCCCGAGCAATTCCTCGGCGCTCGTGTGCCGATGGCCGGTCGCCTCGAACGCTGCTTCGAAACCGGCCCTGGAGAGGATGCCTTGCAGGCGCTCGCCGAAAAACCGGGTGACCGCGTGAATCGCGGGATCGAGGCGCGTGGCGTCGCCCTTGCGACCGAGAAGCCGGTCGAAGATCTCCAGATTCGGTGCGGTCGGTTCGTGCACTTGGTTCATGGTCAGGCGGCTTTCCCGCCGGTACCCATCGCCTCGGCTTCAACATCGTCGAGCGACGGACGGTCGTAGTTCGAAATGGTTTTCCGGCCGAACTCGAGCGCCACCTGCGGCAGCGAGCCGTTCATGTAGGCGATGAGTGTCTGCTTGGCGACGTAGTAGAGCCGGATGTTCTTCTCGCGGATGACCGCGATCTTGGAGCCGAGCGGCTGGACGACGCCGTAGGCCATGAATACGCCGAAGAACGTTCCCACGAGCGCGGCGCCGATCAGCCCGCCGAGGATCTCGGGGCTCTGGTCGATCGCGCCCATGGCCTTGATGACGCCGAGCACGGCGGCGACGATGCCGAGCGCCGGCAGGCCGTCGGCCATGCCCTGGAGACCGTGGGCGGACTTCAGCTTGTCATGCCGGATCGTGCTGATTTCCTCTTCCATCAGCGCCTCGACCTCATGCGGGCGAGCATTGCCGACGATAATGAGCCGGCAGTAGTCGCAGATGAAGTTGGTGAGGTCCTTGTTTGCCAGGATCAGCGGGTACTGCTGGAAAATCGATGATTCCTCGGGGGCGTCGATATGGCTTTCGACCTCGTTGCGCGGCTTTGTCTTCAGTTCGCGCAGCAACTGGTGCAGCAGGCCGAGAAGCTCGAGATAGAGCTCGCGGCTGGGCACCTTGTTCTGGATCGTTTCCAGCGAGGCCTTGCCGGCGTCCTTAACGGTCGCGAGCGGATTCGCGACAATGAAAATGCCGATCGCTGCGCCGCCGACAATGACGAATTCGAAAGGCTGGAACAGCACTTCTATATGGCCGCCCATGGCCATGTAGCCGCCGATGACGCTGCCAATCGTGATGACCAGTCCGATCAGAATACCCACGAAACCACTCCGAATTGTGTTCCGCCGCAAGCTAGAATCCAAACCTTGCACGGGGCTGACAACCCGAACGATTCGGATTGAACGTAACGCGACAGGCTCGCGCAAGGCGTGTGCGCTATCGCCAATGTGGAAAGATTGGGAAAACTTCGATGATCAGCACGCTTGTTTCCTACAAGACCGTTGTCGGCAATCTCGATACGCAATTGGAGCGCGTATCGAGCCAGCCGATGGTCGAGCGCGAGATCGAGTACTATCTCCAGAATATCGGCAATGTGAAAACCGTCGACGAGTTCGTGGGCGACTACCGTCTTTTCAGCTTTGCGATGAAGGCGATGGGTCTGGAAGACATGACCTATGCGAAGGCCTTCATGAAGAAGGTTCTGGAGGGCGGTCCCGGAGCCGACAGTTTTGCGGGAAAGCTTGTCGACCGCCGCTATGTCGAGTTTGCCGATACGTTCAACTTCAAGGATTTCGGCGAATCGGCGACCATCTTCACCAAGGCGCAGCAGGGCGTGGTCGACAACTATATCCGGCAGACTCTCGAGGAACAGGCCGGCGACGACAACGAGGGTGTGCGGCTGGCGCTCTATTTCCAGCGCAAGGCGGACTCGATTTCGAACTTCTACGAGATCCTTGCTGATCCGGCCCTTGCCCAGGTGGTTCGCACCTCGCTCGGCTTGCCCGATTCCATTGCCAGCGCCGACATCGACAAGCAGGTCGAGATGCTCTCGGAGCGCTTGGACATCGAAACCTTCGGCGATCCGGACAAGCTCGACGAATTGCTGCAGCGGTTTGCCGCGCTTTGGGATGTTACCAACGAGGCGACGGTGTCCCAGGAGGTCGCAAACGTATCTCGGCTGTTTGGCGGTTCGGTGCAGGGAATCAGCGAGGATCTGATGCTGCAGATCGCACAATTGAAGAGGTAACCGAACAGGCGGTAACGGGGACGATGGAAAACGGAATCTATGTCAGCCTGTCCGCGCAGGCTGCGCGCATCGAGCGGCTGACGACGATCGCTCAGAACATTGCCAATGCCAAGACGGTCGGGTTTCGCGCCAGCGAGATTCGCTTCGAGGAACTCGTCAAGGATATCTCCGGCGAGGACCTGTCGTTCTCGGTCGATGGTGTCGAATACCTTGACAACACGCAGGGCGGTCTCGAGCAGACAGGCAATCCGCTGGACTTCGCCGTTCGCGGAAACGCCTGGTTCGGCGTCCAGACCCCGGCGGGTCCGGTGGTTACGCGCGATGGCCGGTTCACGATGACGCCGGACGGCGGGCTTGTGACGGTGTCGGGCTATCCCGTCCTCGATCCGGGCGGCGCGCCGATTCAGCTTGATCCGGCGGCCGGCGAACCCGAGGTGGGCGGCGACGGGTTCATCCGTCAGGGCGGACAGCAGGTTGGCGCGATCGGCCTGTTCGCGTTCCAGCCGGCACCTGACTTCCGGCGATTTGGCGACGCCGGCATCATCGTTGACGGCGAACTCGAGCCCATTGTCGACGATCCGAATGCCGGGGTGGTGCAGGGCTATGTCGAGCAGTCCAACGTCAATGCACTGCACGAGATCACCCAGCTGATAGAGGTGCAACGCTCCTTCGAGCAGGCGGCCGCCCTCATGGAGAAATCGGAGCAATCGATCGAACAGCTCATTAGGGCATTCCAGAGCGGCTGACGGGCATGAACGCGCTTCTACGCCTGCGACAGGCATTTCAGTCCTCCGAGATCGGGGAACGGCCGTTGCGGCGCGGCGGCACGGTTACGGCAATCAATCCCAATGTCATTGTGGCCGAGGGAATGGCCGGCTACTCGGCACTCGGCGATTTCGTCGATATCGGAGATGGCCCGAACGCGACGCGCGGGGAGATCGTGCAGATCGAGCCCGAGCGCGTGCTCGTCGCGCCCTGCGACAACGCGCATTCCCTGTCGATCAACGATATCGTGCTGCATAGCGGTGCGATGCATGCGCGGCCCGACGAGGGTTGGCTCGGGCGGGTCGTCAATGCGGTTGGGGAACCTGTTGACGGAAAGGGACCGCTGATTCCGTCGGCCGACCGGCCTGAACCGGGCAAGCGTCGTTCGGCAATGATGCGCGCGCGCGTCGGCGAACCCTTTCGCACCGGGGTGCGGGTGATCGACATATTCACGCCCCTGTGCATCGGCCAGCGTTTTGGCGTGTTCGCCGGGTCCGGTGTCGGCAAGTCCACCCTCCTTGCCATGCTGGCGCGGGCAGATTCCTTCGATGTCGTCGTCGTGTCGCTTGTCGGGGAACGCAGCCGCGAGGTTCGCGAATTCCTTGAGGATACGCTGGGCCCGGATGGCATGAGGAAATCCGTGGCTGTCGTCGCTACCAGTGACGAGAGCCCGATCATGCGCCGCCGCGCCCCGCTCTGCGCGATGGAGGTTGCCGAGTGGTTTCGTGATCGCGGCAAGCGCGTGCTGTTCCTGGTTGATTCGGTCACCCGCTATGCACACGCCCTGCGCGAGGTGGCGATATCCGTCGGCGAACCGCCGGTTTCCAGGGGGTATCCCGCATCGGTGTTTACCGATCTGCCGCGGCTACTGGAACGCGCCGGGCCGGGCGGGCCGCAAAGCGGTTCGATCACCGCGATCGTGACCGTGTTGGTCGATGGCGACGATCACAACGATCCGGTAAGCGATTCATTGCGCGGCATTCTCGACGGGCATCTCGTCCTGCAGCGATCGATCGCCAATCGCGGCCGTTACCCGGCCGTCGATCCGTTGTCCTCGGTTTCCCGCCTTGCCGACAGGGCATGGAGTGACCAGGAGCGCAATCTGGTCTCGCAGCTGCGCGCGATGATCGCGCTCTATGAGGAAACCCGGGATCTGCGCCTCATGGGCGGATGGCAGCAGGGCGCGGATCCGGAACTCGACAACGCGGTCGCGACGGTTCCGCGCATCTATGATGCGTTGAAGCAGTCGCAACCGAGTCCGCCCGACGCCGATCCCTTCACTGAACTTGCGGACCATCTGAGAAATGACCAGAAAGCATAAGCCACGCCGACGTCGCCGCTGGTTTCGGGACATGACGGCGGCAGACTACATCCTGACCGTTCTCGGCCTGTGTCTCGGCACTGCGGCGGCGCTGTTTCCGTGGCACGTCTACCTGAACCCGGACAAGTACGGCCCTCCGCGAATGACGTTCTCGCGGGGCGGGGTCATCCCCGAGGCGGAAATCCTTGCCTTGCAGTCGGGTGAAGCGGTCTTCGACATGCGAAAAGGCAGATTCGTCGTCGATGACCGGAGCGTTGCCGGCGTCGATCCGCTGGTCACGGGAAGGATCGACCCCGACCGCGCGGCAGCCACCGGCGATCTGGACCAGGAGTTCCCGGGCAGGGACGTCGGGTTCGAGGTGTTCGCCGTCGATGGCCGGCGCGCATTGGTCGGTGACGCCCACGGCGTGTACCTGATCCGTCCTCATTCCCGCCTTCCGGACGGTACGTTTGCACGCTCGTTCAGGCATGACGAAGCCGGCTGGTACATCCTCACATCCGACGAAAGGATTCTGCGCCCGTAGCGTTTGCGTGCGGGCGCTGTCGCGACAAGGCACACGCAAGAAACTCGATGTAGCGTTTTCCGCAGACAAGGATACGACAATGACTGCCGTCAATCTGTTCAAACTGGCTTCGACGCAGGCGAAATGGCTTTCCGTGCGTCAGACCGCTGTTGCCAACAATATCGCAAACGCGAACACGCCCGGCTATCGGTCCGTCGATGTGGAGCCTTTCGCCGATGTCCTGTCGAGCGCGTCGGTACGGCTGAACTCGACTGCCGCCAATCATTTCGGAACATCGGCCAACGAAATCGCCTTCCGCGTGCTGGACGAGGAGCCGGCGACGTTCAGCAATCAGGGCAAGCGCGTGTCCCTGGAGGACGAACTCGTCAAGTCCGGCGAGATCCGCCATTCCTTTGAACTGAACACGTCGATCGTATCCGCCTTCAACCGGATGATCCTGATGACTGCGAAGGGTTCGTAATGGATTACCTTACCTCCGCTATCAAGGTTGCCGCCTCCGGCCTCAACGCCGAATCGACCCGTCTTCGCGTCGTTTCGGAGAACATCGCGAACGCGAACGCCACCTCGAATGTTCCCGGCGGCGATCCGTATCGGCGCAAGCTGGTCAATTTCAGCTCGGAGCTCGATCGGGTAACGAATGCCAGCCTGGTTAATGTCGATTCGATCGACCGCGACACATCCGAATTCCGCATCGAGTATGATCCGTCCCATCCGGCGGCGGACGAGGCAGGCTTCGTAAAGATGCCGAACGTGAATCCGCTGATCGAGATGGCCGACATGCGCGAGGCCAACCGCTCGTATCAGGCAAACCTCCAGGTGCTCAAGCAGGCCCGCGACCTGATTTCCATGACACTCGAACTGATGAGATCCCGCTGATGGAACCCACTATCGCAATTGCCGGTATTCGTGGCTTTGATCCGACGTCATCGTCGCTCGACGCGTCCGCTTCTGCCGTGCCGACCACCGGAGTTGCCTCCGGTCCGACCTTCGTGGAGGCGCTGCAATCGGCGGCCAGGACAACGATCAGCGACCTGCGGAACGCCGAGCAGATATCGCTCCAGGCGCTGACAGGGAACGCGGACGTTCGCGATGTCGCCGATGCGGTGATGAGCGCCGAGCAGAACCTTCAGGCGGCGATCGCGATCCGCGACAAGATCGTGACCGCGTTTCTCGAAATCAGCCGGATGCAGATCTAGGGAGTGATCGATGAAAGCCCTTTCCATCGCCGCCACCGGCATGACGGCGCAACAGACCAATCTTGAAGTCATCGCCAACAACATTGCCAATGTGAATACGACGGGCTTCAAGCGTGCGCGCGCGGAGTTTTCCGACCTGCTCTACCAGACGGAGCGCCTGGCGGGTGCGCCCAACATCGGCAATCAGGCAGTCGTTCCCGAGGGGGCCAATATCGGCCTTGGCGTGCGGACCGCGGCGGTACGCAACCTCCATGTCCAGGGTGCGCTTACGCAAACCGGAAACAGCTTCGACCTCGCGCTGACCGGCCGCGGCTGGTTCCAGATCGAGGGGCCTGCCGGCGAGATCGTCTACACCCGCGCCGGTGCATTCAATACCAACGGTATCGGCGAACTGGTGACCGTCGACGGCTATCGCGTGTCGCCGGAGATCGTCGTGCCGGAAGATGCTGTCGAGGTTATCGTCAACAGCAGCGGCCAGGTGTTTGCGCGTCTCGACGACCAGATTGATCTGCAGGAACTCGGCCAGCTCTCGATTGCGATCTTTGCCAACGATGCCGGCCTGAAACCGCTCGGATCGAACCTGTTCGCGCAGACCGAGGCGTCCGGTGAGGCGATTGTCGGTGTGCCGGGCGATCCCGGCTATGCCACGATCGAGCAGGGTTATCTCGAGGCGTCCAACGTCGACCCGGTGAAGGAAATCACCGAACTGATCTCGGCCCAGCGGGGCTATGAGATGAATTCGAAGGTTATCCAGGCGGCCGATGAGATGGCATCCGTCATCTCCACCGGCTTGAGATAAGCGATGAAACGGTTGCTGCGCATAGTCGGAATCCTGCTTCCGGCCGTCTGCCTCTCGTTCGGCGCCGCGGCTGCGACCGAGAACTCGAACGTCGTGGTAACCGTCAATCGCGTCATCTATCCCGGTCAGGTCATCCCGGCCGACGCGGTCGTGGAGACTCGCTTGCGCCGACCGCTCGCATCCGGGGTGGAGGTGGTTCGCGACGTCGAATCGCTTGTGGGTATGGTCGCCGCGAAGACCATCCTGCCGAAGCGGCTGATCGCGCCCAGCGCTTTGCGCGATGCCTATGCCATTGAGGCCGGGCAGCCCGCCACCGTCTATTTTCGTCAGGGAGGGCTGACCATCGCGATGGACGGCATTGCGTTGCAGTCGGCCAATATCGGCAAGCCGATCCGGGTCCGCAATATCCAGAGCGGTCGCACCATCGCCGGCATCGTCATGCCGGACGGGACGGTTTCTGTGGAGGCACGATGAAACGCCTGGTTCTCAGTCTCGTTGCCGCGCTTGTCGCGATCGGGCCGGCCCTGGCGCAGTCGCGCGTCAAGGACATTGCCGTCCTTCAGAGCGCGCGCGACAACCAGCTGGTCGGCTACGGTCTCGTCGTTGGTCTCCAGGGCACGGGCGACAGCCTGCGCAACGCGCCCTTCACCGAGCAGTCGATGCGCTCGATGCTCGACAATCTCGGCATCGCGACGAGCGAGGGACGCGCCCGGCTGAAGAACATCGCGGCGGTGATCGTGACCGCCAACCTTCCCGCCTTCGTGCGCCAGGGGTCGCGCATCGACGTGTCGGTGTCCTCGCTGGGCGATGCGACGTCGCTGCAGGGAGGCCAGCTTGTCATGACGCCGCTGCGTGCGGCGAACGGCGAGATCTACGCGGTGGCCCAGGGGCCGATCTCCGTGTCCGGCTTCCAGGCGCAGGGCGCGGCGGAAACCGTGTCGCGCGGCACGCCGACCACCGGCCGCATTTCCGGCGGCGCCATCGTGGAACGCGAGGTCCTTGCCGAGTTCGATGCCGAACAGGCGCTCACCCTGCAGCTGCGCAACCCGGACTTCAGCACGGCCATCGCCATCACCGACGCGATCAACAGCTACGGCGCCAGCCGCTACGGCATGCAGCCCGCCAGCGAGATCGACGCCCGGACCATCGCGATCCGCAAGCCGCCGAATGTCTCGACCGCGCGCTTCGTCGCCTCGATCGAGAACCTCGTCGTCGAGACCGACACCCCGGCGCGCGTGGTCCTCGACGAAAGCACGGGCACCGTGGTCATCGGCCAGGACGTTCGCATTTCGACGGTGGCCATCAGCCACGGCAGCCTGACGGTGCGCGTCACCGAGTCTCCGACCGTCGTCCAGCCGGCGCCGTTCTCGCGCGGCGTGACCGCCGTCGAGCCGGAAACCTATATCGACGTCAACGAGGAGGGAACGGCGCTCGGCGTGGTCCACGGCACCGATCTGCAGACGCTGATCGAGGGGCTCAACCGGCTCGGGGTCAGCCCGACCGACACCATCGCCATACTGCAGGCGATCAAGACATCCGGTGCAATGCAGGCCGAACTGGTGGTGCAATGAGTCGCTTTGTTCCTTGCAGCCTTCCCGCTCTTGCCGCCGGCGCCGTTCTGGCGTTCGCCGCGCCGGCGCATGCCCAGACCGCGACGGCATCGATCCTCGATGTTCCGCCGCCCGATGCCAGCATGGCGGATATCGAGCGGTTCTGCATCAACATCACCGATGCCGCGCGCGAGCGCCGCTATGCCCTGCAGAAGGCGGAACTTGAGGCGCTGCGCGAGGAGATCGAGATGAAGATCGCGATTCTCGAGGACAAGCGTGCCGCGTTGAAGAACTGGGTGGAACTGCGCGAGGAATACGCGTCCCAGGCCAGTGACGATCTCGTGGAGGTCTATTCGAAAATGCGGCCCGACGCGGCGGCGCAGCGAATGGAGAAGCTCCCCGGCGAGCTGAGCGCCGCGCTGCTGTCGAAGCTCAATCCGCGCATGGCGGGAACCATTCTCAACGAGATGTCGGCCGAACGTGCCGCCCTGGTCACGGTCATCATGTCTGCCGCGGCCGACAAGGACCAGGGCGCTGAAAACCAGGAAGCGGTTCAATGAGGCGTTGTCTACTTGCCGGTCTGATCCTGGCCACCAGCCTTGCGGGATGCGCCGTGCATCCGCGCGAGATCGGTCGCGAGCCGGCCATGACGCCGGTCGGCAGCGCCCTGGCGCCCGAGCACATGGTGGCGAAGTCCGAATACTACCCGGCGCGACCGTCCGGCAATCGCTACTCCACCTGGACCGACCGCGCAGCCGGTCTTTTCACCGCCAACCGAGCGATCCACAAGGGTGACATCGTGACGGTCAGGATCGCGATCGACGACCGGGCCAAGCTCGACAACAAGAGCGAGCGCAACCGCAATTCGAGCCGCAGCCTCGGCCTTGGCGCCAGTTTCGCGACCAGCGGCGGTTCGGCCGGAGACATCGCCGCTGACGGGAGCATTTCGTCGGAGACCGACTACGAGGGGTCCGGCGGCACGGCCCGGTCGGAGACCATCGACCTGTCCATAGCCGCCGTGGTGATCGAGGAGCTTGCGAACGGCAACCTCCTCATCCAGGGATCCCAGGAGGTTCGGGTCAATGCCGAGATGCGCATTCTCACCATCTCCGGAATCGTGCGTCCGTCGGACATCGCTCCGGACAATACCGTCGACTATGAGCGCATTGCCGAGGCCCGCATTTCCTATGGCGGCCGCGGCCGCATCACCGAGATGCAGCAGCCGCCCTACGGGCAGCAGGCGCTCGATCTCTACCTTCCGTTCTGATCGCGGGGCCGTCGACCGTGTCGCTGGAATTGCTTGAAGACCTGGAAGCCGAGGAAAAGCCGGAAAAGGAAGGATCGCCTCTCCTTAGGCTCCTCCTTGTCTGCCTGGCGATCACGCTTCTCGCCGGCGGAGCCGGTTTCGGTGTCGGGGCGACGGTGCTGTCACCGGTCGGAGGGACTGCGGCTGCCGTGGTCGCGCCGGCACCGGAAGGGGCCGCGGCCGATGCGCCAGGGGGTGCTGCAGACGCGCCCGGTGCCGGGGCCGCGAGCGCAAAGTCGGATCGCGTGTCGGCCGCCGTGCCCGCCCGGAGGTCGACGCTGCCGTCCCGGTTGACGGTTGTCGACATCGCCCCGATTACCACCAACCTGCTCGATCCCGAGGACGTCTGGATCCGCATGGAACTCGCGTTGGCCTATGACGGTCCCGCGGACGATGCGATTTCCGAGGAAATCCATCAGGACATCCTGGCCTATGTCCACACCATGAAGCTCTACAACCTGCGTGGCGGCAGCGGCTTCCAGCACCTCTTGGAGGATCTCAACGAGCGCGCGGCGATCCGGTCCGGCGGACGGGTAAGGCGCGTTCTTGTAAGGTCGTTTATTCTCGAATGAAGCGCGTCATCCTTATACTTGTTTCCCTTCTGGTTCTTGCCGCGCAGCCAGCGCTGGCGCAGGAACAGCCGGCTTTCGCGCTGCCCCAGGGCTTCAGCGGCGAGACGAGCGGCTACATCATCCAGCTGTTCGGCCTGCTGACCGTTCTCGCGGTCGCGCCCGGCCTGCTGATCATGGTCACCAGCTTCACCCGTTTCGTCATTGTCTTTTCCATCCTGCGCGCGGGAATCGGACTGCAGACCACACCGGCAAACATGGTGCTTGTCAGCCTGGCGCTCTTCATGACCTTCTATGTCATGTCGCCGGTATTCGACCGCGCCTGGCGCGAGGGCGTGCAGCCCCTGGTTCAGGAGGAAATCGACGAGGTGGAGGCCGTCGGCCGCATCGTCCAGCCATTCAGGGAATTCATGCTGACCAACGTCCGTGACGAGGACCTCGAGCTGTTTGCCGATCTCGCCCGCGAGCGCGGTCAGGATGTGGTGCTCGATGACGCCATCGACATTCGCATCGTCGTGCCGGCATTCATGATCTCGGAAATACGGCGCGGCTTCGAGATGGGATTCCTCGTCGTGCTGCCGTTTCTGGTGATCGACCTCGTTGTCGCGACGATTGTCATGGCCATGGGCATGATGATGCTGCCGCCGTCGCTGGTGTCCCTTCCGTTCAAGATCCTGTTCTTCGTCATGATCGACGGCTGGAACCTTCTCGTGGGAAGCATGGTCAGGTCGGTCGTCTGAACCGGCCGCGAATACCCGGCCCGCTTTACCTCGGGTTTACCATGAATTCCCGCCCATTCCGAAATGGAACGGGTGGATGGCGGCTATCAATATTCCATTAAGTTTTCCGCCGCATCGTCTCCCCAGTCACAGCGGCGATCCACGTCGATAACGGCATGATGCCGGGCCGCTGTACCGGTTAGTCCGGAATGTCCCTGAGTATTGCGTATTTTTTAGGGGACAACCATGTCCAGCATTATGACCAACACGTCTGCGATGACCGCGCTCAACGCGCTTCGCATGACCAATTCCTCTATCGAAACCACCCAGTCGCGCATCTCCACGGGCTACCGCGTTTCGGAAGCTTCCGACAACGCCGCCTACTGGTCGATCGCGACCACCATGCGCTCCGACAACAAGGTGCTCGGCACCGTCCAGGACGCACTCGGCCTCGGCGCCGGCCTTGTCGACACCGCCTACACGGCAATCAATACCGTCATCGACTATGTCGACGAGATCAAGGCGAAGGTCGCCGCCGCCACCCAGGACGGCGTTGACAAGAGCAAGATCCAGTCGGAAATCGCCCAGCTGCAGGCCGGTATCACGAGCACGGTCAATTCCGCCTCCTATGCCGGTTCCAACTGGCTGGTGACGGAAACCGGTGCGGCCGCGACACAGGACATCGTTTCCTCCTTCACCCGTGATGCCAATGGCGGCATTTCGCTGGGTACGATCAGCATCACCCTGGCCAACTATGCGCTGATCGACAACACGACGGCGGCCGGCACCTCGCAGGTCGGCCTGCTCGAGAACGTCACCTTCAGCTACACGCCGGCGGGCGCCACGTCGTCCACCTCGGTGACGGGCTGGGATCTTACCGCCCTTGACGTCACCACGGCTGACCTGGAAGAGGCTCTCGCCGGCGTCGATCACATCCTGACCCAGCTGACCGACAAGGCTTCCAACCTCGGCGCCATCAAGAGCCGTATCGACCTGCAGTCGAATTTCGTCGACAACCTGATGGACGCCATGGACCGCGGCATTGGCCAGCTTGTCGATGCCGACATGGAGGAGGAATCGACCAGGCTGCAGGCCTTGCAGGTGCAGCAGCAATTGGGCATCCAGGCGCTTTCGATCGCCAACTCCAACGCCCAGAACCTCCTGTCGCTCTTCAGGTAAGGCCAGGCCTGCCGAGGCAGGAAGAGATTCGACAATACTGAACCGGCCGCGCTTCGGCAGAAGCGCGGCCGGCCTCTTTTGCTGCTGCCTGTGCGGGAACCGCGACAATCGGGCAGATGATTTCTAGGCGTGGTCCAGTGCGGCCAGGCCCTGCTCGTAGGCGTCCAGCCTTTCCTGGCCGATGGCCTCTATCAGCGGGCCGAGATGTTTCTCGTAGCGGCGCCAGCGGCCTTTCGACGACTGGTAGACCGGCTGGCGCACCTGCCACTGCGAAGCGGTGGCGACACGGTGCTGGGAATCGGAGCGTTGCATGACGCGGTCTTCCCACTCCAGCCCGAGGAAATCCATGATCGCACGGGCGTTCAGTTCCGTGTTGGCAACCAGGTCCTCGTAGTAGAGGTCATGAACCCTTCCCGGCAGGACGGAATGCCAGTGGTCCATCAGGTCCAGGTATTCGCGGCAGTGTTCGCCCAGCCGGGCCAGGTCGGCCTTGTACTGCAGGTGGAACTCCTGGGCCATGTGCTTGCTGTAGAGCGAAAGGCAGCTATCCAGCGGATGGCGCCGGCAGTGAATGATCTTGGCGTTGGGAAAGAGCAGGGCGATCAGGCCGACATTGAGGAAGTTGTGCGGCATCTTGTCGGTGAACCGGGGTGTCTTCGTTCCGACCGTCTGCTCGCAATGTTCCAGGTAGGCGTTTGCAAAGGCTTCGGCATGTTCGGTCGATAGCGAGGCAATCAAGCGTTGATAGTGGTCGCCCGCGGCGTCCCGGCCGAGCTGTGCCGCCAGCGCGCCCATGGCGGTCTGCTCGTCGCCCGCCGTCACGAGGGAATGGGCTGCGCACAGGCTCTCGGTCAGCGTTGTGCCCGAGCGCGGCATGCCGACGATGAAGATGGGCCGCTCCGTGCTTGCGCCGATATCCTTGCGCGCCTCGAAGAATGCCGCGTCCGGAAAGGCGTTCCGGGTGTTCCTGAAGGTTATCGACATGTCCCGCGGCTTCTCGGGATTGACCAGGTCGTTTGCCGCCTTGAAGTGGGCGAACGCCTCGTCGTGACGCTTTATGTCGTCCAGCACCTTGCCGGCCGCGAAGTGCAGGCGTGCCTTGTTGGTGTTCGCCTTGGCATGCGGCAGTGCCGCCTCGGCCTGCCTCACCAGTTCCAGTGCTTCCTCCTCGCCGTATTTCTTCGACTGGGCGGAATTGTGGATCGCCGCATCGTTGTACGGATCGGCCTCGAGCGCCTTCCCGAAGTAGCGCAGCGCTTCGTCGTGCTTTCCGGTCGTGGCATATGCCCGACCGATCGCCATCAGCGTCTTGGGCACTCCGGGCTGGAGCCGGTCGGCCTTGCGGAAGGCCTTGATCGCGTCTTCGGTCTTGCCGAGGCGGTCAAGGACCGTCCCGAGGAAAACGTGGTTGACGGCGACATTCGGTTCGGTCTCCACCAATCTGCGCGCGAACTTGCGAGCCAGGAACAGGTCGTCTGCATCGTTGGCCACGGCGACCAGCCAGCGCATGATCTCGGTATTCTTTCTGGCCACCGCGTGCGCTTTCTGCAGTCCCTTCAGGGCGCCGGCATAGTTCCGGCGCTCCAGGTCGCGCATGATCTGGTCCTTCAGGCTCGGCGCCTGTCTGCTCTGCGGGCGCGCCGCGAAGGAGGCACTCGCCACCTGTGTCCATTCGACGCCCGTCTGGACGGGCCTTTCCTCAAGCATTGCAGACAGGGAATCGGTCATGGTCTTTCGAACGAGATGGCTGGCGGTTGAACATGGTATGCCGCCGGGGCGACGGCCCATCCTGCCATGCCAAGCTTACGTCAGGCTTGGCACATTTTCGGTCTCCGGAATGCGCGCCTTTAATCCTTCGTTAAGGTTACCAAGTCACTACTTCGGCCATGATGACGGGTTGAACCTTTCACGTCGTTCAATTGCATGAAGCTGCCCCGTCATGCCGGCCAGGCTCGGAATGTCTCCCTGTACGTTTCATTTTAAGGGCAGACCTGAATGTCTAGCATCATGACCAACACCGCGGCGATGACCGCGCTTCAGTCCCTCCGCATGACCAACGCCTCCATGGCGGAAACCCAGAACCGCATCTCCACGGGTTATCGCGTTTCGGAAGCTGCCGACAACGCCGCCTACTGGTCGATCGCGACCACCATGCGCTCCGACAACAAGGTGCTCGGCACCGTCCAGGACGCACTCGGCCTCGGTGCCGGTCTTGTCGATACCGCATACACCGCGATGAACACGGTCATCGACTATGTGGACGAGATCAAGGCGAAGGTTGCCGCCGCCACCCAGTCGGGTCTCGACAAGAACAAGATCCAGTCCGAGATCGCCCAGCTGATCGAGGGCTTCACGAGCACGGCCACTTCCGCGTCCTATGCCGGATCCAACTGGCTGGTGACGGAGACCGGTGGCCCGACAACGCAGGAGATCGTTTCCGCCTTCACGCGCGATTCCAGCGGCGGTATCTCGCTCAGCACGATCAGCATCACCCTGGCCAACTATGCGCTGATCGACAACACGACCGCGGCCGGCACCTCGCAGGTCGGCCTGCTCGAGAACGTCACCTTCAGCTACACGCCGGCTACCGCTACGTCGTCTACCTCGGTGACGGGCTGGGATCTTACCGCCCTTGACGTCACCACGGCTGACCTGGAAGAGGCTCTCGCCGGCGTCGATTACATCCTGACGCAGCTGACCGACAAGGCTTCCAACCTCGGCGCCATCAAGAGCCGTATCGACCTGCAGAAGGAATTCGTCGACAACCTGATGGACGCGATGGACCGCGGCATTGGCCACCTTGTCGATGCCGACATGGAAGAGGAATCGACCAGGTTGCAGGCCCTGCAGGTGCAGCAGCAATTGGGCATCCAGGCGCTTTCGATCGCCAACTCTAACGCCCAGAACCTCCTGTCGCTCTTCAGGTAGTCCGGCCAACGCAGGATTTTCGAGGGCCCGCGGATCCGCGGGCCCTTTTCTTTATGGATTCCAGCCCCGCGCAAGCTACCGCCCATACAGTCCGGCAGGGCGGGAATGCCGGCCTCGCGGATTCCGCATTCTGGAGCGATGCCCTGTCGCGGTTCGTTAGCAGGGCATGTCGTTTGCCGTGAGGCCATGTGTTGCGAATGAGGGAGCATTGTTTGGGCGAAACTTCGGCAGGAGAATTTCGTCCCCGGCTGAAGGGAAAGGGGTAGGATGTCCAGTATTATGACCAACACCTCTGCGATGACCGCATTGCAGGCATTGCAGACGACGAACCGGAATATCGAGGAAACGCAGAACCGCATCTCCACGGGCTATCGCATCTCGGAAGCCGCCGACAACGCCGCCTACTGGTCGATCGCGACCACCATGCGCTCCGACAACAAGGTCCTGTCCACCGTCCAGGACGCGCTCGGCCTCGGTGCCGGACTTGTCGACACAGCCTACACGGCGACGAACACGGTCATCGAGTATGTCGACGAGATCAAGTCCAAGATCGCCGCTGCCACCCAGTCGGGCCTCGACAAGAGCAAGATCCAGTCCGAAATCATCCAGCTGATCGACGGCATCCGGAGCACCGCGACCTCTGCATCATATGCCGGCTCCAACTGGCTGGTGACGGAAACCGGTGCGGCCGCGACACAGGAGATCGTGTCCTCCTTCACCCGTGACGCCACCGGTGCCATCTCGCTCGGTACGATCACCATTACCCTGGCCGACTATGCGCTGATCGACATTACGACGGCCACGGGTACTTCGCAGGTCGGCCTGCTGGAAAATGTCACCTTCAGCTACACGCCGGCCACCGCCACGTCGTCCACCTCGGTGACGGGCTTCGACCTCACCGCCCTTGACGTCACTACGGCGGACCTGGAACGGGCGCTTGTCGGCGTCGACCACATACTGGGCCAGCTGACCAAGCGGGCCTCGGATCTCGGCGCCATCAAGAAGCGCATCGATCTGCAGACGAGTTTCGTCGACAACCTGATGGACGCCATGGAGCGCGGCATAGGCCAGCTTGTCGATGCCGACATGGAAGAGGAATCGACCAGGCTGCAGGCCCTGCAGGTGCAGCAGCAGCTGGGCATCCAGGCGCTGTCCATCGCCAACTCCAACGCCCAGATGATCCTGCAGCTCTTCCAGAACTGACGCGGCCGCAAGGTCGGCATCCTGTCGAGGGCGGCCCCGGGCCGCCCTTTTTCGTTCCCGCCGTCGCTGCGGATGCCTGCCGGCACGTCAAGACATTCTCACACAAGCTTCGCGGGCTACCTTTCCCCCCGATATAGGGAGACGACCCGGTGTTTGAGCAGTTTCAGCAGATCATCAGCAACCTGACCGCTCTTGGAACCCGCAGACTGGCCATCCTGGCCGCTGTTGGTGTGTTTGTTGTGGTGGGCGTCGCCACCGCCGCCTTCTATCTAAACCGGCCGGCATTCGAGCCGATATACATTGGCCTCGAGCCTGACGACGTTACGCGTATGGGCATGGCTCTGGCAGATGCCGGCATCGAGTACGATGTCAACACCGACGGTACTTCGATTCTAGTGCCCGCCGGCAAGACCAGCCGAGCCCGCATGATTCTTGCCGAAAAGGGGCTGCCTAACAGTTCGGGAACCGGCTATGAGCTGTTCGACAATCTCGGTTCGCTTGGCCTTACCGCCTTCATGCAGGAGGTCACCCGCGTCCGCGCATTGGAAGGCGAAATCGCTCGTTCCATCCAGACGATTCGCGGTGTCAAAGGCGCGCGCGTCCACATCGTGCTTGCGGATCGCGGCAACTTCCGTTTCACCGAGCAGACCCCGACTGCATCCGTAGTGGTTCGCTATGAAGGCGCACATGCTGAAGCGAGCGCGCTGGCGATTCGTCACCTGGTCGCGGCCGCGGTACCGGGTCTTCAGGCCGAGAACGTCACCGTGCTTGATGCTTCCGGTCGGCTTCTTGCCGCCGGGGATGATCCGCTGAACAACACCGCGACCAGCAATCTAGGAATCAAGGCAACGGTCGAGAACGAGGTTGCCGACAGCGTGTACAAGGCGTTGGCCCCCTATCTCGGCAACATGAATTTCCGTGTCAGCGTGCAGGCGGACATCAACACGGACCAGAAGCAGATTGAGGAAACGATCTTCGATCCGGATTCACGCGTGGAGCGGTCGGTGCAGGTCGTTCGCAGCGAAGACGCATCGGCCCAGCAGAGCGGCTCAACTCCGGCAACGGTCGAGCAGAACCTACCCGATCAGACGACCGGCGACGGGTCGGGCCCGAGCTCGTCTGAGCGCAGTGAGCGTCGTGAAGAGACCACAAACTACGAGCTCAATACCAAGCGTATCGCCACCATCTCGAATGGCTATTCGGTCAACCGTCTGTCGATTGCTGTGGTCGTCAACCAGGACCGCATAGCGGAAGTGCTGGGCGGCAATGCTGATGCGGCGCAGGTTGAGGCAAAACTAGCTGAAATACGCCAGTTGGCGATCGCTGCGGCGGGTGTTTCCGATGAACGCGGCGACTTGGTGCAAGTAACCGCTGTCGAGTTTATGGAAGGTGTTGACGGAGTGCCCCTGTCCGAACCGGGCATGCTCGATCTTGTTCGCGAGCATCTTGGTACGGTCATCAATGCCCTTTCGTTCGTGGCGGCAACGTTGTTGATTGTCTTTCTTGGACTGCGTCCGCTTGTCAGGGCATTGAGCGGTGATGGAAATACCGCCACCGAAGGCGCAGTTGGCGATGGCGAACTTGGAGATCTGCCCGCACTTGACGACGGTACTCTCGGCGACTCCATGGCAGCATCCGATGATGGCATGAACCTGCCAGGCCTCCCTGAACTTCCGTCCCTTCCGTCGATCGGCGTGAACGCTTCGGCCGACCCGAGTGAATTGCTCGCAAAAATGCGGCCATCGCCTGAAGAACGGTTGACGATGATTGTCGACCTTGATGAGGAGCGTGCTGCCGCCATCCTGCGTCGGTGGGTGAGACAGGAGGCCGCCTGAGTTGAGTCGTTCCGCCCTTTTGGATCTCTTGCCGGATTTGTCGAGTGGTGATCGCCATTTTGCGCCGCCGCGGGCGCCGGGCTTTGAGCCCCTCGTAGAGGCGGCTGGTTCGCGCGAGGAATTCGCGGTGCTTGGCATGCCGGCTGGATTCTCCGGAGTTGCATCGGAGCCAGGTATCGGGTCCGAGCCCGACTCTTGTGTCGAGCATATTATGGCGCCGGATATTGACTTGAGCGGGGAGAGGACTTCGCTCGATGTTGCGACCGAAGAATCTTTGGCGAACGCTGGTCTGACCACTGAATTGCCTGTCGATATTGCCAACGAGCCGGAGGAGGCCGATTCGGACAGTGTTGATCCGGATGCAATTCCACACGTGGACACCTCCCAAGACCGGGGAGAGGAAGACGTAGCTGCCGGTCTCCCCATGCACGAGTTGCTTGAAGCTGCACATCGTGCAGAAATCGGGGATATTGAAAGGGCACACCAGTACGAAATCGCGGAACTGTTCTCGACGAAGCTGCCGAGACTCCGTGGAGAGGTCGTGGAGGCTGTCGCCGGGGAGCTTGCGCCTCTGTTGGCGGCCACCCTGCGGGAAGCGCAGGCAGAAAAAGTGCTCAATTCCTTTGTCGCCGAGATTGGCGCCATGCTGGAAGGTGGAGAGGCGCTACAATTCGAGTTGCACGGCCCCGCCCATCTCATTTCCGCGTTCAAGGAAATGTGGCCGGAGAACGATGTGCCGGTAAAATATGTGGTGGCGGATGGTGCCGATCTGCTTGCTCGTATCGACAAGACCGTAATAGCGACGCGGCTGTCGGAGGTCGATAGACTGATCCAGGAGGCGCTGCGATGAACGGCCCCGATACCGCACAAGAAATCATCATAATCAAGCGTGATCGTGAAGGTGAACACGGTCATCATGGCGGTGCGTGGAAGATCGCCTTTGCGGACTTCATGACCGCATTGATGGCATTGTTTCTCGTGCTTTGGTTGATCAATGCCGCTGACGAGGAAACCAAGAAGGCCGTCGCGAGCTATTTCAATCCTGTAAAGCTTGTCGAACGGAATCGTACCGAAAAAGGCGTTCATGACAGCCAGGGTGTGCAGGATGAGGAACCTGAGAACCCGAACGGCAAGTTTCCTGAATCGATGCCATCCGAGGATGCTCCACAGCAGGAGATCACTGACGCCGAGCTCTTTTCAGACCCCTTTGCGGTTTTGGATGTCATAGCGTCCAACGACGAGCCCAAGGATGTCCAGAACAAGCAGGAAGGCGGCGGTCGCGAGGGCAACGACGCAATCAATGACGCTGCAGGCGGTGAAGCATTTATGGATCCGTTTTCGCCCAATTTTTGGAATGAGGAAATTCGCAATTCCAACGATAGCGGCCAACTCACCGGTATCTACGAGTCCGAAGGTCATAGCGAGGACGCAGATGGCCAAATGGCAGCTGCGCCGGGGGGCGGTGATGGCGAAGGTATTGAGCGTCCAGCGGACGAGAATGACGTGGAAGGAACCGCTGCGCAGGCAAGGGGGATCGATCATCCCAGAATTCCGGAGGGCATTGTGGAAGATGCTATCGACGAAACCGGGAAAGAAGACGAGCGAGCCACCGCTGTTCAGGATGCGGCTTCCGAATTGCGTCGGAAAATTACTGCGGAACTCAACGCGGCATTTGGCGAGGACTCCGAAATTGTGAAGGAATTGGCAGTCACTGCTCAAGGCGATGACGTAATGATTTCGCTGACCGATTCGCTCGACATTTCGATGTACGAAATCGGGTCGGCAGTGCCGTCACCCGAGCTTGTCACTGCGCTCGAAAAGGTAGGCGCCGTATTGGCAGAGCAAGAAGGAGGGGTGCGTATACAGGGTCATACTGATGCTCGGCCGTTCCGCTCAGGCGGCTACGACAATTGGCGTTTGTCGGCGGCACGTGCACAGTCTGCGTACTACATGTTGCTTCGCGGCGGGTTAGAGGAAACGCGGGTTCGTGAGATCTCCGGTTTCGCCGATCGCGAACTTCTGGATGCCGAAGATCCGTTCTCATATCGTAACCGCCGCATTGAGGTGCTTGTGGAGGTGCCTGCCGAATGATGCGGCCGCGCCACAGCGCCAATTTGCTTGCAGCGGGTTTTATCCTGATGGCGTTTGTTGCCGAAGCAGGGACAGCCGTGCCGAACATGGAGCCACACAGGCTCGTGCGCTCGCTACAGAGGATTCAGGACGAGATTGCAGATGGCGACAAGGCAGCAGTCGGCATGCAGCTTGAAATGACAAGGCTCGTTGATCAGAGTTTCCGGCGTCTTGGCGTCGATGCATTCGAAGACGTCAGGACGGCAACTGCGTTGATTTCCTATTCTATGCTCGGCGGCAACCCGAGCACTCTTGAAGAGCATTTGGCCGATCTCGGCAGCGAGAAAAGCGAGCTGGCGGAGCTCGGCTATGCCGTGCTGTCCTACCAGAAGGGCGCATCGCAGGAAGCTTTGGTGCGGCTTAGGGCTATCGATCCGTATAGATATGGCGGATTGTTTGGTGCTTCCATCGCCTTGGTTCGAGGTCTGCTCACTGAGGATGATTTGGAGGCCGTCGCGGATTTTGACACTGCAAGGCTTCTGGCGCCCGGTACCCTTATCGAGGAAGCTGCCTTGAGGCGCCTGATGTCGATCCACCGGCGTGACGGCAATACCGAAGCGTTTTTGCGGGTGGCCAGCCGCTATGCGCGTCGCTTTGTCGCCTCGCCCTATGCCCTTCAGTACGCCCAGGAGTTCGCTGCAGGAGTCGTGGCGCTTGGCGATCGGATGGACATGGACAAAGTGCTCGAGATTTTAAAGTTCATGCCCAGACCCTACCGTGAGGCGTTGACGCTTCGCCTGATGCATACAGCTACGATCGAGGGAAAGCCCGATATCATCACTCGCATCGATTCGCTTGCGCCGAAAAGTGGTTCAGGGGAGCGCGCTGAAGTAACTCAGGAGGAGTTGGCAGACTACTCCGCGCGCCAACAGTTTTATTCCCTGATAGCGGGGATAACTTCATCCAACGTGCGGGAAGTGGCTGTAGAGCTTCGCAAGCTTGATACGAATGTTTTGACAGATGGCGATCGCAATCTGTTGCGCGCCGTGCTGGCGGTTGCGGATGCCGTGACCAATCCGGTCCAACCGCTTCCCGAACCCGAATCCGTGAAACAACCGGATCATCGGGAAGGCATTCTCTATGAGGCTGCCACCCAACAAGTTGAACCGGTGCTCAATGACTTCGAGGATTTCGTCGGAGGTATGCGAAGTACCTTGGAGGCCGTCGACCAATTGCTGGAGGAAATCGAATGATCAGCAATGTGATCACTAGTACGCCGGCAGCAACTGCGTCGTCCGGAGGCCGGCATTCCGGGCGCATTGCGAACAATGGAGCAAGCGCTTTCAGCGATGCGCTTGAGAAGAGGGGGGGGGACGAGGCCGGAGTCGCGGCCGAAAAGGCCGAAAAGGGGGAACAACGGCCCGGCGGCGCCTTCGCGACCCCGCGCTGGCACACGGCGATCGATGCCGGTCCGTCCGGCGCCGGGTTCGCAGCGGGAAAGGCCGGCGATGCCGGGGAAGGCGCGGCTGCGGAAGGCGCGCCTTCGGAGCTTGCGGCGGAACTGCTGGCAGCCGCTTCCGGCGCCGGGGCCGGAAGTGCCGGGGCGTCGGATGTTCCCGGACGGCACGCGGCCGGCGCGGGAAATGCTGCGATGCCGGCGGGTGACGTGCCGGCCGGCAAGGGCGCGGGCCTGCAGGCCGGCGCGAATGCCGATGCTGCTGCGGGTGGCAAGGCGGGTCTTCCAGGCGCCCACGCGCCGACCGGCATGGTTCTCGGCAATGCCGGGGCACAAGAGGCCCTGTCCGGGCCCGATCCGGATGCCGGAAATGCCGCCCGCATCGTCAACGGGGCGGCCGGCCGCCAGGTGCCGGTAGCGGAAATCGCCGCGGTGGTGGCAGGTCTCCGGACCGGCGGCGCCGGTGCGGAACCCGTCCAGGACGCCGCCAAGGCGGCGCGCGGCCGGAATGCCGCGGCCCCCAGTTCGCAAGCAGGCTCCGATGATGTCGCGACAGGCGATATGGCGAAACTCGCGAAAGCCTTGACGGCCAGGGACGGGTCGGCCGGAGACGGCTACCGCATCATCGGCAATGCGCGTTCGGAGCCGCGAGGCGTCCGGGGCGATCTGGCCAAGGGAGCGAAGCCGGCCGCGTTCGAGCCCGCCGCGCTGACCGCAAGGCCATCCGGTTCGTTCGAGGTGCCGTCAGGCAATGGCGAAACGCCTGCCGGTCGCCAGGTCGCGGATGCCGTGCTTCGCGGAATGGAGGAAATGTCCGCCACGCGCATGACCTTGAATGCCGGCACGTCGCAAGCCGGCCGCACCGTGAAGACCATGCGCCTGCAGCTTCGTCCGGCCGAGCTTGGAGCGGTGAATATCCGGCTGCAGTCCGTCGGCGGCGAGATGCAGGTATCAATCCACGCGGAGTCCGACCGGACGGCGCAGATGCTCAACAATGATTCCGACACCATCCGGTCGGCATTGCGGGCCATCGGCATTTCCGGCGCGGACGTCGTCGTGACGTCCAATCGCAATGAAGGCCTGCAGAACCAGCCCTTCGGAGCCCAGGATCGCGATGCCGCCGGCCACCAGTCCGGCGCCAGGGAGGATCACCAGGGTGCCTCGAATGAATCGCGCCAATCCTACCAGGAAGCACGTTCAAATGACTCTGTTTTTGGTCAAGCCGCTGGCGATGATGCTGGTCGGAGCGGGCCTGGCCGCGACGGCCGCATTGTCATCTAGCCCTGCCGTCGCAGCCGGATCGGAGCAGGCGGGAATTTGCGAGCGTCATGTGTCGCGCGCTGCGCGCAAGTACGGCATCCCGCTCGGCATTTTCTATGCGGTCGGCTTGACCGAATCCGGCAGGAAGGGCGGGTTGCATCCCTTCGCCATGAACATTGCAGGGGAAGCGAGATTTCCCGCTACGGTTGAAATGGCGATGCGGGAATTCCACGATGCCCGGCGCCGCGGCATTCGTCTGATCGACATGGGCTGCATGCAGATCAATCATTACTACCACAGGGAAAACTTTCCGTCCGACCTGGCCATGTTCGACCCGGCCCGCAATGTCGAGTACGCGGCGAAATTTCTCAAGGAATTGAAGGACAAGCATAAGACATGGTCGATGGCCGTCGCCCGCTATCACGCCGGGCCGGACAACGATCCCGCCCAGAAGAAATACGTCTGTCGCGTCATCGGCAACATGGTGGCCGCGGGAATTGGAAAATGGACGCCGGAATCCCGAAGCTTTTGCAACCGAAAGTAGTCCGTCCTCGGCGGGCGTGATCCGTCCGCCCCGCGTGATTCGCTTTGCTGGGCC
This sequence comes from Oricola thermophila, assembly GCF_013358405.1. Lineage (NCBI taxonomy): Bacteria > Pseudomonadati > Pseudomonadota > Alphaproteobacteria > Hyphomicrobiales > Ahrensiaceae > Oricola > Oricola thermophila. The sequence continues at coordinate 3,080,551 of NZ_CP054836.1, read as the reverse complement.
ATGAAATGGTTAACAAAGCAATATGTTACTTGTCGCGATTGTGGAAAGCTTTTGCGTTTCGTTAAGCCGGAGTTGCCGAAACGAAGATGTGATTCGGGCTGGGGGATGAAATGATTATCATCGTCGATGACCGCGACCTTGTTCGCCAAGGTTTTTCCGGTATGTTCCAGCGTATTGGGTATCCTGTATATGGTGTATCTGGAGAAGAGCTTCCGGGTTGGCTTGAGTCAATCTGCTCGAACGAAATAGAATCGATTGAAGCTTTTCTTGTCGGGCAAACGAATATCGATTTCTGCCCGGTGGCGAAAATTCGCAGCATAACAAAACTTCCCGTCATAGGTGTACTGGAGCAGAATTCCCTGCCGGACATTCTTCAGCTGTTCGAGGCCGGCGCCGACGATGTCGTCCGCAAGCCGATTCACGTGCGGGAAATTCTTGCGCGCATCGCCGCAATAAGGCGCCGCAGGGAGGTGACGCGCACCGTGTTCGAATATGGCCGCTTGCGGGTCTACACCGACGGGCGTGATCCCGAGATCGACGGAAAGTGTTTTCCGTTGCCGCGCCGCGAGCGCCGGATCCTGGAGTATCTTGCCTCGAACGGCGAGCGTCGCGCTACGCGCAGCCAGATCTACAATGCAGTCTACGGCCTGTTCGAGCAGGACGTGGAGGAATGCGTGATCGAGAGCCACATTTCCAAGCTGCGCAAGAAGCTGCGCAAGGTGCTCGGATACGAGATCATCGATTCCAAGCGCTTCCTTGGCTATCGCCTGGCGATCAAGGTCGATCAGTCCTCCGTCGGAGAAAGCGACCGCGACGTGGAGATCGCGTCGGGCAGCTTCGGACAAGATTTGCAAGCTACGCTCGGGTGAAACCGAACGGAGGGAAGACCTCATGAGTCTTTACGGAATGATGCGTACCGGCGTGTCCGGTATGCAGGGACAAGCCAGTAAACTCTCGACAATCGCCGACAACATCGCGAACTCGAACACCACCGGTTACAAGAAATTCAGCGTCGACTTCTCGACGCTCGTGGTCAACAGCGGTGGTGGCAGCTACAATTCCGGCGGCATCATCACGACGGTCCGCCAGGCGGTCTCCCAGGACGGTGTCCTGCAATACACCAATTCCACGACCGATCTTGCGATCGACGGCGACGGGTTCTTCATCGTGCAGGACGCGGAAGGAAATTCCTACCTGACCCGCGCCGGTTCTTTCGTGCCGGACGACGAAGGCAGGCTGATCAATTCAGCCGGCTTCTATCTCGCCGGCTACAGCTACGCGAACGGTACGCCCTCGGTGGTCGTCAACGGCTACAACGGCCTTGAGCCGGTGGTTGTCACCAGCAACGAGATCTCCGCGACTCCCTCGACCGAAGGCGTGTTCAACTCGAACCTTCCCAATGCGGCACCCGTGGTCGCGGGCACGTTGCCGTCCGCGAACGCCGCGACGAGCGAATACACCGAGAAATCGTCGATGGTTGTCTATGACAATCTCGGTGGCGAGGTGCTGCTCGACATCTATTATACCAAGACCGCGGCGAACACCTGGGAAATCACGGTGTTCAACCAGGCCGACGCGACGCCGGGAACATCCTTCCCCTATGCCTCTGCCGCACTCACAAGCGTGAACATCGCTTTCGACGGCGTCACGGGCCAGCTCACGGGCGCCAGCCCCAATTCGCTGACGATTGCTGTTCCGGGCGGCCAGAACCTGACGATCGACATCAGCGGCATGACGCAATTGTCGACGGAATACCTTGTTGCCGAAATCGACGTGAACGGAAATGCGCCGGCAACGATCGAACGGATCGATTTCACAGACGACGGCATCCTTTACGCGCAATACAGCGACGGCACGACACGGGATCTGTATCGCATCGCGCTCGGCTCCGTCGCAAGCCCGGACCAGCTGGTAGCGTTGTCCGGCAATGTCTTCCAGACGACCGACATGTCGGGCGAGGTGCGGATAGGGTTCCCGAATTCGAACGGCAACGGGGCATTGAAATCGGGCGCGATAGAAACGTCCAACGTCGATATCGCCGAGGAACTCACGGAGATGGTCCAGGCACAGCGCAACTATACGGCCAATTCCAAGGTGTTTCAGACAGGTTCCGACCTGATGGACGTTCTGCTCAATCTTAAACGCTAGAGTAAAAGATTAGGGATGGCGTTGGGCTAAACTGAGTTGCCATCAAGCTAAGGGCGACAAAACCGGAGGCGATGAAATGTCCCTTACATCAGCGATAAGGACCGCTCAGAGTTCGTTGCTGAATACTGCGCTTCAGACCGTCGTTACGTCACGCAATATCGCGGAAGCGTCAAACGAGAACTACTCGCGGCGCGATGCGATACTGGTCAGCTCCGACAGTGGTGCTCGGGTGGTCAGCATCCTGCGGGCGACGGACAAGAAGCTGCTCTGGGACGGCCTGCAGGCATATGCGGAGAGCAATGCGCAGTCGGTTATCAGCGAGGGGGCGGACCGTCTTCAGCGGCTGATCAACGGCGTCGAAAACGGGACGGCACCGGCTACGCTGCTCTCCAGTTTCGAGGACGCGTTGCAGCTCTATTCGAACGACGCCTCCAACACGCTTCTCGCATCGTCCGTCATCGACTACGCCAAGGAACTCGTCGACGGCCTGAATTCCTCCTCGCTGGCGATCCAGAGCTACCGCGCCGAAATCGACCAGGAAATCAAGGGAGCGGTTGCGGAACTGAACGATCTCTTGGCGAAGTTCAAGGACGTCAACGACGAGATCGTCCAGGGAACCATCGTCGATGCGGACGTGAACGATGCGCTCGACGAGCGTGACAGCCTGCTCAAGGAAATCTCGCAATACGTCTCGGTGTCCGTCGTCCAGCGCGACAACAACGACTATGTCCTCTACACCGGCCAGGGCGTGACCCTGTTCGAGACGATCCCGCGGGAAGTGACGTTCGACCCGCTGACCGTCTATTCGCCCGGTGTCACGGGCAATTCGATCCGGATCGACGGCATCCCGGTTATCGGCGGTGTCGGGGCCAATACCAGTTCGAGCGGCAAGCTTTCCGCAATGGTACAGATGCGCGACAGCGTTGCCGTTGACATGCAGAGCCAGCTCGACGAGATCGCTCGCGGCCTGGTGACGATATTCGCCGAAAGCGACACCTCGGGTGTCGGGCCGGATCTTGTGGGCCTGTTCACCTGGTCCGGCGCGCCTGCAATTCCCGCAGCTGGCACGATCGAGACCGGAATCGCCATGTCGATCAGTGTCAATCCGGCTTATGATCCGACCGTGGGCGGCGATCCCGAGTATCTGCGCGACGGCGGCTTCAACGGGCCGGCATATGACTGGAACACGACGAACGGCACGGGCTTCTCGGATCGCCTGATCGGCTACCTGGAGGCGATGAGCGCACCGATCCCCACCGATATCAACGCCGGCATCGCCGGAACCTATTCGATATCCGAATACGCGGAGTCGTCGCTCGGCTGGCTTGAATCGTTGCGGTCGCGGGCCTCCGATGCCGCGGACAGCAAGGCGGCCCTCTACGAGCGGCTGAACACTGCGCTTCTTTCCGAGACCGGCGTGAACATTGACGAGGAAATGGCGATCCTCATCGATCTTGAACAGGCGTATCAGGCATCGGCCCGCATCGTGCAGGCGGTCGACGAGATGCTGGATTCGCTCCTGAGCGTCGTGAGATAGGCCGATGCGGATATCCAACATCTCCACGCTATCGGTCTCCCTCGCCCTGCGCTCGGCCACCAACCAGCTTCAGCATGACCTGCCGCGCCTGCAGACCGAGCTGGTCACGGGAAAATATGCCGACAGCGGCCTTTCCCTTGGTGCCGAAAGCCGCAAGCTGGCTGCCTTTGTCGGCGATATCGATCACGTGCAGCAGATGATCGATACCAACGAACAGGTCCGGACGCGCCTGTCCATCACCCAGGAGAGCATGAGCTATCTCGGCGAACTCGCGGACGAGCTCGTCAATGCGGTGGCGATCGTCATGGGAGACCAGAACCAGTATCCCACCGCCCAGCAGACGGCTTCCAACGCGGTTGCCGAGATCGTTTCGGTGCTCAACACCCAGGTCAACGGGGTGTTCGTCTTCGGTGGCCTGAATGTGGATACCAGGCCCATTTCCGACTACGAGACCGGCGGCGGCAAGGCTGCGTTCGACAACGCCTTTCTTCTCCATTTCGGTTTCACCAAGGATGATCCCAACGCAGCGCTGCTGACCGCGGCGGATATCGAGAACTTTCTCACCACGCAGGTCGACCCGCTGTTCATGGGGGCCGGATGGACGGCGAACATGTCCTCCGCCACCGACGAGGTCATCACCTCGCGCATCTCCGCCGGTGTCACCGCCGAAACCTCGGTCAGTGCCAACGAGACCGCCTTTCGCAAGCTGACGATGGCGTCGGTTGTTGCGACCGAACTGTTCGACAGCAACCTGAACGGGGATGCGCTGCTGGGAGTGGCCGACTTCGTGATCTCGCAGGCCGGTTCGGCGGGCGGCGATCTCGTCAAGGTGCGCGGGCAGGTCGGCCTGGTCGAAAACCGGCTGGAGCGTCTCAACGAGGAGCTGACGGCAGAGAAAGGACTGTTGGAAACATTCGCGTCCGAGCTGGTGGCGGTCGACAGCTACGATACGAGCGTCGAACTCAACACGCTGCTGACCCAGATCGAGATTTCATACCAGATAACGGCAAGGATCCAGAGCCTGTCGCTCATGGATTATGTCTGAACCAAACTCGTTTCGAATTGGCTAGTTAAGAATGATAAAGTTGCGCTACGCAGAAATTGAGGAAGACGCGCCAGACCAGGCCCGGGACCGGGAGCGCCAGCTCTTTGACCGATCCATCGAGCTGTTGACCCGGGCGAGCGAAGCGGGCGTGAAGTCCTTCGCATGCGTCGAGGCCATACATTTCACCATCCGCCTCTGGACCGCGCTCATGGAGGACCTGGCAAGCGACGACAACGCTTTGCCGAAGGAACTCCGGGCCAGCCTGATTTCGATCGGGATCTGGGTTCTTCGCGAAGCCGAAGCAATCCGCAAGGGCGAATCCGAGAACATCGATGGCCTGCTTGAAATTGCCAAGATCATTCGGGGCGGGGTGGAATGAAGAGTTCGTTCAAGATCTTTCTGAAGGCCAATGAACGCATTTTCATCAACGGTGCGGTGATAAGGGTCGATCGCAAGGTCTCTCTGGAACTGCTGAACGATGTGCAGTTCCTTCTCGAGAACCATGTCCTTCAGGCCGAGGACGCGACCACGCCGCTGCGCCAGCTCTACTTCATCGTTCAGGTCATGGTCATGTCCCCGAACGACAAGGATGCGGCCATGCCGCTTTTCCGTGAGAGCCTGCCGGCACTGATCACCGCGTTCGACAATTCCAGGATCCTTTCCGACCTGAAGCATGTCGACCGGCTGGTGGCCGAGGAGAAGTACTACGAGGCATTGAAGACCATCCGCGGGCTCTATCCGATCGAGGAGGAAATCCTGCGCAACAATCCGGCCACGGCGAAGCGGCTGGATAACAATGTCGAGCCCATCCGGGAAGCAAGTGCGGGGTAGGAGATGACCGAAGTCACCAGCACAACGAGCAGCACATATGCCGCGGCGGCGCAGTCCACGGCGACGGCGTCGATGGCCAAGGCGAATGTCGACTACGAGTCCTTCCTGCGGCTCCTCGTCGCCGAGCTGAAGAACCAGGATCCGACCGAGCCGGTGGACTCGACGGAATACATCGCGCAGCTCGCGTCCTTCTCCTCGGTCGAGCAGAGCATCCAGACCAATGCCAAGCTCGACGACCTGATCCAGATGGGCTACCTGCAGCAGGCCGGCTCGATCATCGGCCGCACGCTGACCTCGCCCGACGGCGACGTGACCGGGGTGATCGACGAGGTCCGCGTCTTCGACGACGGCATCGTCGCCGTCCTGGAGGGCGGCGAGCAGGTGGTCGTCTCCGGTGGCGTGACGATCAGCTGATGAGCGAGGCCGATGCCCTCGACATCGTCCAGTTCGCGATCTGGACGGTACTGGTGACATCGGGGCCCGTCGTCCTGGTCGCCATGATCGTCGGCGTCGGCATCGCCCTCGTGCAGGCGCTCACCCAGGTCCAGGAAATCACCCTGACCTTCGTTCCCAAGATCGTCGCGGTCCTGCTGTCGGCATCGGTGGCCGCGCCTTTCGTGGGCTCCCAGATCGGTCGTCTGACCGACGTGGTCTTCAGCCGGATGCAGAGCGGCTTCTGACCGCTGCCCGGCGCCTTTTCCGGCCGGCCAAAGCTTGGCGCAAGGATGGGATGGTATCGCGGGACTCACGTTCCGTACGAACCACTCGTCTAAGGTGATTGCTCTTGGCCCTCGTTGACGTCGCTCAGAAACCCGGCATCTCCAACAGCCGCGATATCGCCTTCGCCATCGGCATCGTCGTGATGCTGACGATCCTGTTCCTGCCGGTACCCGTTTTCCTGATCGATTTCGGCCTGGCGCTGTCGCTGGCGTTCTCGGTGCTGATCCTGATGGTCGCGCTGTGGATATCGAAGCCGCTGGACTTCTCGTCCTTCCCGACGATCCTGCTGATAGCGACGATGCTGCGCCTGTCGCTGAACATCGCCACGACCCGCACGATCCTCTCCGAGGGCCAGCACGGCACCGAGGCGGCGGGGCATGTCATCAGCGGTTTCTCGCGCTTCGTGATGAGCGGCGATTTCGTCATCGGCCTCGTAGTCTTCTTCATTCTCGTGGTGATCAACTTCCTGGTCATCACCAAGGGTTCGACCCGCATCGCCGAGGTCGGCGCCCGCTTCACCCTCGACGCGATTCCCGGCAAGCAGATGTCGATCGACGCCGATCTTTCCGCCGGCATCATCGACGAGCAGGAGGCGCGCGACCGCCGCAAGGAACTGGAGGAGGAGAGCTCCTTCTACGGTTCGATGGACGGTGCCTCCAAGTTCGTGCGCGGCGACGCGATCGCGGGCCTGATCATCACCGCCATCAACATTATCGGCGGGATCATCATCGGCTACACCCGCCACGGCATGACGGTGTCCGAGGCGGTCGACGTCTTCACCAAGCTGTCGGTCGGCGACGGTCTCGTCTCGCAGATTCCCGCGCTGATCGTCTCCCTTGCCGCGGGCCTTCTCGTTTCCAAGGGCGGCACGATCGGATCGGCGGACAAGGCCGTTCTCGACCAGCTCGGCAACTACCCCCGCGCGCTTTTCGTGGCGGCTGCCATGCTGTTCCTGCTCGGCCTTATGCCGGGCCTGCCCTTCGTTCCGTTCGTCATGCTGTCCGGCATCCTGGCCGGCATCGGATACATGCGTCCGCTGGTTGCCGCGCGCCGCGCCGCCGAGGAGGAGAAGGCGGCCGAGGAGGAGCGCAGCAAGATGCAGAGCGAGGAGCGCGATTCGGTCAGGGAATCGCTGCGGTCCTCGGAACTCGAACTGGTGCTCGGCAAGCAGCTTGCCGCCAAGCTGGTCCCCAACCGCCAGGAAATGGCGTTCCGCATGAAGAAGATGCGCAAGCGCTTCGCCGCGGATTACGGTTTCATCGTGCCGGAGATCCAGATCACCGACGATTTTGGCATCGATCCGAAATCCTACCAGATCAAGGTCCACGGCACCGTGGTCGCGGAATACTCCATGCGCATCGGCGAGCTGATGGTCTTTGCGGAGCCGAACCAGTTGAAGGGCATTCCCTTCGAGATCGTCCGCGAGCCGGCCTACGGCATCGAGGCGATATCGGTTCCGGAGACATTCGGCGAGGACCTGAAGACCGCGCGCATCCCGACCGCCGACAATGTCGCTGTCGTCCTCACGCATCTCAGCGAGGTTATCAGGAACAACCTGCCGCAGCTCTTCTCCTACAAGACGATGAAGGCGATCATCGAGCGGCTCGACCCGGAATATCGCAAGCTGACCGAGGAGATCTGCACCACCCACTCCTCCTATCCCGGCCTGCAGGCGGTCCTGAAGCTGCTGCTCGCCGAGCGCGTCTCGATCCGCAACCTTCCGCTCATCATCGAGGCGGTCGCCGAAATCGCGCCGTCGACCCGCCGCACCGAAAGCATAGTCGAACACGTGCGCGGGCGCATGGCGCAGCAGATCTGCGGAGACATCACCGAACATGGCGTCCTGCATGTCCTGCGTCTCGGCAACCGCTGGGATCTCGTGTTCCGCGAAAGCCTGAAACGCGACGCAAAGGGCGAGATTCACCAGTTCGATATCGATCCCCGTCTGCTCGAGGAATTCGGCACCGAGGTGAACAAGAAGATCGAGGACTTCAAGAAGCAGAACCGCAGGTTCGCGATCATCACCTCGCCCGAGGCGCGTCCCTATGTGCGCATGATCGTGGAGCGCCTGCATCCGGACACGCCGGTTCTATCGCACCTGGAAATCGGCAAGGGCATCGAAATCCGCATTCTCGGGTCCGTCTCGTGATCACCGCGCTGTCCGCCGACCTGCTGGCGGCCTTCCTCGTGTTCTGCCGTGTCGGCGCCTGTTTCATGGTGCTGCCGGGAATGTCCTCCGCACGCGTGCCGCCACGAATCCGCATTCTCGCCGCGTTTGCGGTTTCCGTCGCCGTGGCTGCCTTCGTCGCCCCGAAGCTCCAGATCCTGCTCGCCAACCCGTCCGCGCTCCTGCTCATGCGACTGATTGCCAGCGAGATCGTGATAGGAACATTTTTCGGGCTCCTGGCGCGGTTCTACCTCCTGGCGCTGGAGTTCATCATTTCCGGGATCGGCATGTCGATCGGCTATGGCGGCATGCTGGGGGCCAGCGTCGATGGATTCGAGATGCAGTCGGCGCTCACCGCTTTCGTGTCATTCAGCGCGTTGCTGGTGCTCTTCACGCTCGATTTCCATCACCTGGTCATCGCCACGCTGCTTGGCTCCTACGACGTGATGCCGATGGACCAGTTCCCGTCGACGCGCCTCCTGCTCGTGAATCTCCTTGATGTCCTGCGCGAAAGCTTCATCGTGGCGCTTCGGCTGGGTAGTCCGTTCATCGGCTTCGCGATCATCGTGAACCTCACCGTCGGCCTCATCAACAAGCTGGCGGTGCAGATACCGATCTACTTCATTTCGCTGCCCGCCGTGCTCGGACTAGGATTGATGGTCCTCTACTTCGCCATCCCCTATCTCCTGAGCCAGTTCGGGCAGTCCTTTCCCTCCGTTTTCACCCTGAGCTGACATGGCTGGCCCGAACAGAGACTTCGCAAGGCTGCTTCGCATACAACGCGCGATGAAGGCATTGCGCGAGCGCGACCTTGCAGACGCCCGGAACCGGTCGGCATCCGCGGGCCGGGCCCTGGAGGATCTCGAACGCATGGTTGCGGAAGGCAGTACGGTGGCGCGCCTGTTTCCCGATCTGCTTGCCGGCCACATGCAGGACACCCTTTCCGAAAAGGCCGCAGCCGACCGGCAGGTACGGGAATCCGGCGACCGGGTGGTGAAGGAAAACCGCAAGCTCGAGGTGATCGAGGAGCGATACCATCAACAACGCCGGTCCGACGAGAACCGGGCGGAGGAGGCCGAACGGTCCGAGGTGCTGGATCAGCGGGTTGCCGGCTTGCTGTCAGCTTCAAGCAAGTTTGGAAGGATACGCTGAGGCCGTCTGACACGAATGTTCCGGAACTGCGACCGATGGCCGTCGAATTTCCATCCGACCTGATTCTTGACGTGGCGCGCGCCGCCGATCCCGCCAGCGTTCGCCGGCTGGAGGCGCGCCTCAACACCGGCAAGTCCGCCGAGGCAACCGCGTCGGCGACCGAAATCACCGGAGCCGGCACTCGCCTTTCGCGCGAAGCGAGCGGAAAGGACGTGACGGAGATCGGCAAGAAATTCGAGGCCGTTCTCCTCACGACCATGATCGAGGACATGATGACCGAAACCGGCGAGAGCTATTTCGGTGGCGGATTCGCCGGCGATGTCTGGAAGTCGATGATGGCCGAGCAGATCGCCGCGCAGGTTGCCGAGACAGGGAATCTCGGTTTCGCATCGAGCATAGCGGACTACGTGGTTCGGCAAGGCGAGACGGTCGAGCCCGTGCGCGGCGTGAATGACAGGGAGCTGGAATCAGACAAGGCGCGTCTGCTGGACGCGGCGCGGCGCGGTACCCAGGAGATCAGCCGGGATTTCATTCGTGACGTGATGTCGCTTGACGACAGCGGAACCGGCAATTGGCAGACAACGGGGAAGACTGAAACATGAAAACGGCAAGCCACGCGAAGGGACAGAACACCAGCCTGAGCAAGAGCCAGCTCAAGGCGCTGATCACGCGTGTTGGTTCCACCATCGAGGCTGAGACCAGGATGCTGCGGAAGAATCCGGCAGCGGACATCTCTGCGACGAATGCGCGGAAGAATCGCTGCCTGTACGAGCTGAACCTGGTTTCGCGCGAGTTGACGCCCGGGGACATAGACGAGGACATCCGTTCGGAACTGCTTTCGCTGCGAAAGAAGGTCGACGAGAATGCAGGCGTGCTTCGCGCCTGCATGACGGCCACCAAGGATGTCATCGACATGCTGGGTGACGCCATCGTGAACGCCGAATCCGACGGCACCTATCCGCTGGCAGCGCGCCGGCCGGCGGAATAGGGACAATGCTGGGGCAGTTCGCCTTCGGCTTCTTGGTTGCCGCCGTGACGCTGGGCGGCATCTACCTGGGGCAGGCCGTTTCCGTCGCGCAGAGTGGCGGGGCGGACAGCGGGGGATATGCCGCTCACGACGGCGATTCCGGCGACTTTCACACTGACCTGTTCGCCATTCCGCATGTCGACGAGAACGGCATTGTCGGCTATCTGACCGGTCGCTTCGTGGTTCGGACCAATCCGGAACAGGCGGCCGCCTCGCGCATGCCGATCGACACCCTGATATTCGACTCCCTGAGCCGGCACTTCTACGCGCAGGCGGGCGCGTTCGCGACTGCAACCGGCTGGAGCCGGCTTCGCGAATCGCTGGAGGATTTGCGGACCCTCGCCAACGAGACCGCCGGAGCCGAGGTCGTGGCGGAGGTGCTGATCGAGCAACTCGACTATTTCTCCAAGGAGGATGTCAGAATGGGAGACGAGCAGGAATTCGGCCCTTCCGCGGAAATCGAGTGAAGCGGAACCGGCCGGTCAGTTGTCGTCTTCGTTCTCGCCGGCGATCTTCTCGTAGAACCTGGCTTTCTCGATGATGAACATGTCGGTGCGCAGGCCCGCGCGGTCGGCGCAATGTCGTCTCGGATCGACGCCCTCCGGCAGGGCAGCACCGAACTCGATATACAGATCGTTGGTGACGCGGGGCACGACGAGCTCGGAATCCTCCTGGCGGACATCGCCGCCGCCATACTCGATGCCCATCACGCAATAGCCGACCTTCTCCGATTGCGAATAGATCGGAACGGCGATCTGCGGCAGTTTCACGCCGGTCTCCGGGGCGGGTTCCTCTACCTTGACCGGAACTTCCGTGTCGGGCCGCGAGACCAGCACCTGCAGGAACACGCCCGCGACGGCTGCGACCGAGGCGGTGATTCCGGCAATGGAATAGTGTGTGATGTTCATTGACGCGCTAGCTGTCCGTTGGCGAAACCGTCCCGCCGTCCGATGGGGTCCGGAGCCCGGCATTCCGGGTCCGTGTCGTGCGCATTTTACCGCCTGGCGCTTGCGCGGAGCTATTCAATCCCTGTGGAGAAAGGCAGGGGAGGTCTTTTCCGGAAGGGAAACAATCTGTGTGATGATGGGTTTGAAGGAAGGGTAGGGCTCAGCTGTCGCGCGTCACGGGGAATTGATCCTGCCATGCAATAGGAGGGAGTTCGACAGCGCCGCCGCAGGCGGCACGGGCGAGACCGTTACAGGCGTATGCGCGGCATTGCCCAAGCGCTCCGGAACGGTTCCGGTATCGGAATGGAACAACAATAAGAATGGGCACGGACAATGCACCCTAGATCGCTTCCCGCCGGCGTTCTTTCGACCACCGCCGAAAAAAAGGTCGATTCCAAGGCGATTGTCGCCGAGCTAAGCACAGTTGCGCAATCGGGACGATATGCGATTTTTCGCTTGGTCAGGAACAGCCAGATACGGATGCAGATGATCGAGTCGTCGCTCGATCCGGACGTTTCGGCCTACGTGTCGGAAGTCCTGGCGGACGAAACGTCGGAACTTTCTATCCGGACATGCGAGGCCCGGATGCCCTTCACCTGGACGTTCGCATCCGATCCCGCGGTGTGCCGCCGGGCGAAGGCCGGTGCGGGTGATGCATGGGCCGAACTGGCGGGTTCCGTGTTCCACGTCTACTTCCGCTGCTGTTCGGCGGCGGAAAGGCTGGTCTTCATCGGCCAGTCGGCACCCGGCGCCGAACCGCTGGACAGCGAGTCGCTGTTCTACTGTCACGGCCTGGCCCAGCTGCTTTTCGATCAGTTTTCCCTGTGTTCGCCGGTCCGCGGCGGCACCTCGATTCGGGTGACGGCGCGCGAGCGCGAATGCCTGCGCTGGTGTGCCGAGGGCAAGACCAGCGAGGAGATCGGCATCATCCTCTCGCTGTCCACGCACACCGTGAATCACTACCTCATCAGCGCGACCAAAAAGCTCAATGCCGTGAACAGGATGCACGCCATCACCATAGCCATCCGGCACGGCATCCTCGATATCAACGCCGAGCCCTGAGCGTTTAATTTTCGTTAAGGTAAATCGGCTTAGTTGGATCCCTGCTTGGACGGCATTTCGCCCGGCATGAAGCCCCTCCCAAGCCCCGGAAAATCCGGAATGTTGAGAACATCTCCGTTCCAGGGGCCGATAGGGTATGGGAAACCCCGAAAATCTGACGATGCATGCCGGACAGGGAAAGACGAGCCGTTTGAACCTGTCAAACGGGTTGAAGCTCTTCGCCGCCGGCATTGCTGTCGTCTTCGTGGTGCTCTCCGCCCTTGCCAACTATCGCACGGCGGTGACCAGCATCGGCAGCGACGACTACCGACGCATAGCCGAGGGCAAGGCGCTCGTCGCCGACATATTGCCGCCGACCTCCTACGTGATCGAGGCCTATCTCGCGATCATCCAGGCCTCCCAGGAGCCGTGGAACCGTGACAAGCATTTCGCGACTTACCGCGCCCAAAAGGACGCCTACTACGCGCAGTTGAAGAACTGGGAGACGCTCGACCTTCCCGAAAGCCTGCGCAAGCTCATCGTCATCGACTCGCCGACTGTCCTCGACCGCTTCTGGATCGAGGCGGAGAACAATTTCTTTCCCAAGCTGGAGAATTCCGGCGGCATCGGCCTCGGGGCGGCCGAGATCAACCAGTCGCTTGGCGTGCTCAAGGAGCGGTTCCTCGAGCACAAGGCGATCGTCGTTCGCGCCTCGGAGGAGGCGATATCCTATCTTGCCTCGGTCGAGGAGCAGAGCGAAAGCCGCAAGCAGCTGATCGGCTGGATCCATCATGGCGTGACGGCGGTTTCGCTTTTGCTGATCGCCGGACTCCTGTTCTGGGCCGGTCGCGCCGTCGTCCGGCCGCTGGTGAACATCGCCGGCTACACCGCCGATCTCGCGCATGGGCGCACCGAAGCGGACGTGCCCTATGTCCATCGCGGCGACGAGGTCGGCCTTATCGCCCGGGCGCTGACCGTCTTCCGCCAGGTGACGGCGGACAAGCTCGCGGCCGAGAGCGAGGCTGCGGCCGAGCGTCGCCGGATGGAGGACGTGAAGGCGCAGGCCGATGCCGAGCGCGCCGCCAGGGCCGAGCGGACCAATCGCGCCGTCGCGCTGCTCGGCGACGCGCTCAACCGGCTCTCCGAGGGCGATCTCGATTGCCGGATCGAGGAAGCCTTTGACGACGAGCTGGAAACCCTGCGCACCGATTTCAACCTGGCGCTTGCCCGCATTGCGGAAGTGCTCGGCGAGATCGCGGCCGCCGCCGGGACGATCGAGGCCGGCACCCGCGAGATCGTTTCCGCGTCGGACAACTTGTCGCGGCGCACCGAGCAGCAGGCCGCCTCGCTCGAGCAGACCGCGGCGACGCTGGACGAGATCACCGTTACGGTCGAGAAGTCGTCCGAGGGCGCCGAGAACACGCGCCGGATCGTTCATGCCGCCCGCCAGGATGCCGAGCAGAGCGAGGAGGTGGTCGGCCGCGCGCTCGAGGCCATGTCCGGTATCGAGAAGTCGGCGGCGGAGATCAACCAGATCATCTCGGTGATCGACGAGATCGCCTTCCAGACCAACCTGCTCGCGCTGAACGCGGGTGTCGAGGCGGCACGTGCAGGCGATGCCGGCAAGGGATTCGCCGTGGTCGCGCAGGAGGTCCGCGAGCTGGCGCAGCGCTCGGCCGGCGCGGCGAAGGAGATCAAGCAACTGATCGCCAGGTCGTCCGACCAGGTTTCCGCGGGCTCGGAGCTGGTCAACGCGACCGGCGAGACGCTGCACCGCATCGCCGGCCAGGTCGTCGAGATCGCCTCGGTGATCGACGGGATCGCCAATGGTGCGCGCGAGCAGTCCGCGGCCATCAAGCAGCTCAATGCCGCGGTCGGCGAGATGGACGGGACCACCCAGCAGAATGCTGCCATGGCCGAGCAGGCGACGGCGTCGAGCCAGTCGCTTTCGCGGGAGGCCGAGCGTCTCGCCGCCCTTGTCGCGCTCTTCAGGATGGCCGGGGATCGCGGCGCGACCGGTTCATCCCCCGGAACTTCCCAATCCCGCTCCGAAAGCCCCTCTGCCCGTCCGGCCCGCGAACCCGCAGGCCGGGTTCGGGGAGCCGTCCGCGGCCGCAGCGTGGGCAATGTCGCACTCAAAGACGAATGGGAGGAATGCTGATCCATGACGATTGCAGTCGGTAACAACCCCCTGGCCGAGTGCCTGACGGAAAGCGAAAGCGGTTTCGAGCTTTCGTTGCCGGAAAGCCTTCCCGGCGAACTGGCGACGCATGTTGCGGACCTCCTCCTGGCCGCGCGCGGCAAGCCGGTCGCGGTCGATGCGGGATCCGTGAAGCGTATCGACACGCCGTGCATACAGGTGCTCCTGTCGGCCGCCCGCTGCTGGCGGGACGACCGCCTGCCCATGTCGATTTCTGCGCAGTCCGAAATGTTCTCGGACAATCTGACCACCCTCGGCCTGACAACGGCTGAATTGGAAGTAGGGGATGCCAACCATGTCTAAGAAGGTTCTGACCGTGGATGACTCGCGCACCATGCGCGAAATGCTTCGTCACACCCTGTCCAGTGCCGGTTTCGAGGTCGTGACCGCCGAAGACGGGGCGGACGGCATCAAGAAGCTGGAAGAGTCGCAGCCGGACGTTGTCATTACGGACATCAACATGCCTGTTATGGACGGGTTCGAGTTCATCGAGAACGTCCGCAAGAACGCCGAGTACAACCGTGTTCCGATCCTGGTGCTGACGACCGAGAGTGCACCGGAGAAGAAGCAGCGTGCGCAGAACGCCGGCGCGACCGGCTGGATCGTGAAGCCCTTCGACCCTGAGAAGCTGACCAGGGCCGTCAATCGCGTGATGCCCTGAGGCGGACCGGACCCATGAGCCTCGACGATATCAAGGAAACATTCTTCGCCGAATGCGCGGACCAGATGGCGGATCTGGAAACGGGTCTGCACGAGATCCAGTCCGACGGTCCGGACATGGACACGGTCAATGCCGTGTTCCGCGCGGTTCACTCGATCAAGGGGGGCGCGGGAGCGTTCGGCTATGCCGCGCTGGTGTCCTTCGCCCATGTTTTCGAGAACGCGCTCGACGTGATCCGCAACGACCTGAGCCAGGTCAACGAGGAACGCATGGACCTTCTCCTGCGTTCCGTGGACGTTCTTTCCGACGTCATCGAGGCGGAGCGCACCGGGACCGAGCCGACCGACACCACCGCGCTCGCCAGGGAGCTGGAAGCGGCCTTCGGCCTGACCGCCGAGGGCGAGGAGGAGGAAGACGCGCTGGAGGACTTCGCTCCGGTCACGATCGACCTGGAGGCGTTCGACCTGGACGCTTCGGATGCGGCGGAAACGCCGTCGGGCCGCACCTACCGCATCAGTTTCGCGCCGCATGCCAGCCTCTACCTGAAGGGCCACGATCCGCTCCGCTTCTTCCGCGAGCTTTCGGAGATGGGCACGCTCGGCGTTTCCTGCGACCTGGATTCCCTTCCGAAGCTCACGGAACTGTCTCCCGACGAGAGCTATCTGAAATGGCAGGTCGACATGGAGACCGAGAGGGATCGCGACGAGATCGCGGCGGTCTTCGACTGGGTCGACGGCGAATGCGATCTGACCATCGAGGAAATCGGCGGCGGTTCGCCCGACGGCGGCGGCGAGGAGCTCGATGACTTCTTGGCGAATCTGGGCGATGATCCGGAACTCGCCGATATCGGAAGCGAGGAAACGCCGTCCGGCGGCGAGGCGGCGTCTGCCGGTGCCGCTCCGGTCGCCGGACCTGACAGTCCGCCTTCGACTGCTCCCGTGGCGTCGGGCGGAGCGACCGGTGACAACGGCAAGGACAGGAGCGGCGAAGCCGTTCGGCGCCCGGAAAAGGAAAAGAAGGAGGTCAAGAAGCCCAGCCAGACGATTCGCGTCGAATCCGAGAAGGTCGACCGCCTGATCAACCTGATGGGCGAACTTGTTATCAACCAGGCCATGCTCGCGGAGCGGATCGGCCAGGCCGGTTTCGGGAACGCGTCGCCCGCCGCGCTGGCGCTGGTCGAGCTGCAGAACCTGACTCGCGAGATCCAGTCGGGCGTCATGGCGATCCGCGCACAGCCCGTCAAACCGGTGTTCATGCGCATGTCGCGCATCGTTCGCGAGGTCTGCAGCGCGACCGGCAAGAAGGCGTTGCTGGAACTCGAGGGCGAGCATACGGAAGTCGATACCACGGTGATCGAGGGCCTGATCGATCCGCTGACGCACATGATCCGCAATGCGGTGGATCACGGCATCGAAGACCCGGAAACGCGCGTCGCCCTGGGCAAGCCGCCGCAGGGCACGGTGAAGCTTTCCGCATATCACTCGTCGGGCCGGATCGTCATCGAAATCAAGGACGACGGCGCCGGCATCAATCGCGAGCGCGTCCTCAACAAGGCGATCGAGAAGGGCATCGTCGGCCGCGACGCGAAACTCACCGATGACGAGATCGACAACCTGATCTTCGCGCCGGGTTTCTCGACAGCGGAAGCGATCACGGACGTATCCGGCCGCGGGGTCGGCATGGACGTGGTGCGCCAGTCGATCCAGTCCTTGGGGGGACGCGTGAGCATCTCGTCCGAACCCGGAAAGGGGTCGCTGTTTTCCATGAGCCTGCCGCTGACGCTTGCCGTTCTCGACGGCATGATCGTCAAGGAGGCGGGCCAGACGCTGGTTCTTCCGGTATCCGCCGTTCTGGAAACTGCGACGCTCAAGCCGGGCGATGTCTACACGATCGGCAAGAACCATCGCGTCGTGAAGATGCGCAACACCCTGATCCCGATCATCGATGTTGGGCGCCAGCTGGGCTTTGCCGAGCAGCGCACCGATTTCACCAAGGGAACGATCATGGTCGTCGAGGGAGGCAAGAGCGGCATGGGCGCCTTCATCGTCGATTCGATCGAAGGCCAGCAGCAGGTCGTCATCAAGAGCCTCGAGACCAACTACAAGCGCGTCCCGTCGATTGCCGCGGCGACGATCCTCGGCAATGGGCAGATCGCGCTCATCCTCGATTGCGATCACATCGTTTCGCACAATTCCGGTGAACCGGAAGCGGAACTCATCCAATCCATGGCGGGGTAACGAACATGCATGACGAAAACGAACAGGCAGTCGTCGGCGGTGAAGAGTTCATTGCTTTCCGTGTTGGAGAGCAGGAATTCTGCGTCGAGATCACCTCGACCCGTGAGATACGGGGCTGGAGCCAGGCAACGCGCCTGCCGCATTCGCCCGACTACATAGTCGGCGTCATCAACCTTCGCGGCACGATCCTGCCAATCATGGACTTGTCGGCACGTCTCGGCATGGGCATGAGCGCTCCGAGCGAGCGCCACGTCATCATTGTCGTCCAGGTGCGCGACAAGACCATCGGCCTGCTGGTCGACTCGGTCTCCGACATTCTCGATGTCGGCCCGGATCACCTGCGTCCCGTGCCCGAGGTCAGCAGTGACATGTCCACGGAGATGTTCAATCGCGTCATCGTCCTGGACAAGCGGATCATCTGCGAGATCTGCCTCGAGTCGATCATGCCCGAACAGGAGATGCAGGCGGCATGAACCTTGCGGTCCAGCAAATGGTGGAACGTCCGGAAGGAGCGCGCGAGTTCCTCCTTACGGACAAGCATTTCGCGACCATCGCGAAGCTCGTGCGTGAAGAGGCCGGGATCAACCTGACCGAGGCCAAGCGTGACCTCGTCTATTCGCGCCTGGTCAAGCGGCTTCGCCGGCATGCGCTCACGGATTTCGGAACCTATCTCGACCTGGTCAGCTCGCCGGCCGGCGAGATGGAGCGGCGCGAGCTGATCTCGGCGATCACCACGAATGTCACGAACTTCTACCGGGAACCGCATCATTTCGAGCACCTGGAACGGGCGGTCATGCCCGAACTCGCCGCGCGCATGATGAAGGGCGAGCCGGTCCGCATGTGGTCGGCAGGCTGTTCCGACGGCCGCGAGCCCTACACCATGGCCTGCACTGTCCTGAAGGCATTCCCCGAGGTGGCGCGCTACAATTTCAGGATCCTGGCAAGCGATATCGACCACAACTCGCTCGCCAAGGCCAAGGAAGGCCGCTACAGCAACGAGATGGTCGACAAGGCGCCGGCCGCCATTCGCGAGCGCTATTTCAGGCGCCTCGGCGACGTTTCCGAGCCGGTACAGCAGGTAAGGGACCTGATCGCGTTCCGATACCTGAACCTGTTGCACGAATGGCCGTTCAAGCAGAAGTTCGACGTCATCTTCTGCCGCAACGTGCTGATCTATTTCGACCAGGAACTGCAGTCCCGCCTGTTCACGCGGTTCTGCTCCGTTCTGAAGCCGGGCGGCTACCTCTATATCGGGCATTCCGAACGGATCGCCGGCCCGGCCACGAGCGCGCTTCGGCAAGTTGCAGTCACATCCTACAAGCACATAACGGGAGGCATTCGATGACAGTGCGAACGATCGTCGTGGACGATTCGCCGTCGATGCAGAAACTCATAACAGCCGTTCTCGAAACCGACCCGGAAATCGAGGTTATCGGCACTGCGTCAAATCCGATCGAGGCACGCGAAATGATCAAGGTGCTCGATCCGGACGTGATCACGCTCGATGTCGAGATGCCGGGCATGAACGGTCTCGATTTTCTCGAGCGCCTGATGCGGTTGCGCCCGATGCCGGTGGTGATGATTTCCAGCCACACCCGCAAGGGTGCGGATGCCACCATTGCGGCGCTAGAGATCGGTGCGGTTTCCTGTCTGCCCAAGCCGCGCATGGACGATGAGGCAGCGCTCCAGGAAATGCGCCAGAACGTCAAGGCGGCGGCCAGTGCCAAGATGGCGATACAGGGGCGCCAAAGGACATCGGGGGATGCCCGCACCAAGCCGGCCCGGTCGGCCGTTCTCAAGCGGAAGCGGGGTATCGATGTCATTGCGCTCGGCGCCTCGACTGGCGGCGTTGAGGCCTTGACCGAGGTCCTGAGCGGATTTCCCGCCAACTGTCCGCCGACCGTGGTGACACAGCACATGCCGGAGCATTTCACCAAGAGTTTCGCGGAACGTCTTGATCGTCTCTGCGCGCCGAAGGTGGTGGAGGCCGCCGACGGAATGCCGATCAGCGAGGGGCACGTCTATATCGCGCCGGGCGGTGTCGGCCACCTGACGGTTGCCGGTCGCACGGAGAAGCTGTGCCGGGTGCAGCCCGGACAACTGCGCAGCGGACACATGCCCTCGGTTGACGTCTTGTTCGAATCCGTCGCCAAGGCCTTTGCAGACAAGGCCGCGGCCGCGCTTCTGACGGGAATGGGCAGCGACGGCGCGGAGGGCCTTCTGGCCCTGAAGAAGGCGGGTGCGCTCACGATAGCCCAGGATCGTGCGACCAGCCTCGTCTACGGAATGCCGGCCGCAGCAGAACGCCTCGGCGCTGCAAACCATGTTTTGCCACTAAGAGATATCGCGTCCGCACTGTTTGGCGGCGGAACGGAGGTGACACAAAATGTCTGTGCTTGACGTACTGAGGGTCATGGTCATCGATGACCATATCTCGAGCCGCATGGTGACGGTCGAGGCTCTCCAGCAGATGGGCATAAAACACATCAGCGTCGCCAAGGACGGGCGCGAGGCATTCAAGAAACTGACCGCCGAGCCGGTGCACCTGGCCATCTCCGACCTGTATATGCCGGACATTGACGGCTTCCAGCTGCTGCGCGCGATTCGGGCGCATCCGAAGCTCGCGAAAACCGGATTCATCATCCTGACCGGGCGCAAGGACAACAATGTTGTCCAGAACGCGGTCAAGCTTGGCGTCAACAACGTGATCGCGAAACCGTTCACCCCGGACGTGCTGAAGAAATCGATCGAGTCGGTCGTAGGAAAGCTGAACTAGACGTGCTGATTGCTCGGAAAATACCGGTCGTCCAGGGTGACTACGCCGTTTCGGACGTTGACGGCACGATCATGTCGACCGTGCTGGGATCGTGCGTTGCCGCCTGCATTTTTGATCCGGAAGCGAGGGTCGGGGGCATGAATCACTTCCTGCTGCCCGGCAATCCGGACCGAGACGGCTCGGACCAGTCACGGCGCTATGGAGTCTACCTGATGGAGATGCTCCTGAACGCGCTCTACCAGAAGGGCGCCGAGCGCTCCCGGCTTCGGGTCAAGCTCTTCGGCGGCGCCCGGGTCATCGAGTCGACGAGCGATGCGGGCGCGAAGAACGCCGAGTTCGCGGAGAACTTCATCCGGAACGAGGGGCTGGCCCTGGTTTCCACCAGTCTCGGCGGCTTTCAGGGCCGCCGCATCGAATTCGAGCCCACGACGGGAAAGGCACGGCAGAAATTCATTGGTATTGCCGTTCCGGAGCCGGAACCCAGAACAATCGAGAAGCAGTTGGAGAATGCGGGCGATGTCGATTTCTTTTGAGGATTTCGAGAAGGAATTTGCATCGGACGGGCCCGACAAGCGGACGGAGGCGGAAATTCATCAGTCGGAGCTCGTCGCGGTTCTCGTTCAGGAATTGTCGTTGATTGCTCGCGACATCGAGGATGTTCCGATCGCCACCGAGGAACTGACGCGCGATCAGATCGTCGCACTCCAGAAGATCGACTTCTGCCGTCAACGGCTGATCGAGGTAGCGAAGATCATGCAGAATGCCTTCGGTGACGCCACGCCGAGTTCGCTCCATGACCTCGAGGAAATCTTGACGGATGTCGGCCTGGAGCACACGCTGGCCGCGTTTCGCAAGCAGGGTTAGGGGGACCCTGCGCCGCGAAGCAGAAAAGCCCGCCGGGACGGCGGGCTTTTCCGTTTGTTTCCAGCCAGCACAGCAGCTGTGAACGCCGGCGCAATTGTGGGGTGGGTTGTGGGCACGCCGACCTGATTCGGGGTGGGAATCATGCTGTGCAGCGAAAACACGACATTCCGGTGTCGGCAAGCAGCCCCAATGCTTCATGCGACGGATACCAGACCGCTGGACTGCGCGCCGATCCTAGAAAGCCAGAACCTAATCGGGCGTTAAACAAACGCTTCAAGCTTGCGGCATCTCGGCCTGCAACATCTTGCAGGCGCCACAAGACGGATACGCGGTTTGCAATTGGTAAACGCGGGGCCTCGCCGGCGGAGTGCATGGACAGGCAACGGGGCACGTGACACTTTCGTCGCGGGGACGGTCCGGCTATGAGGCGGCATTGCCGACTGCCCGGGGCGTCGGGCACACAGGACGAAGGGACACGGACAGTTGTCGGAGATGAACAGCCTTGAGCGCGTGCTTGCGCTGCTCGACGTATTTGCGGAAGACCGCCTGGAGTGGACGCCCGAGGAGTTGATGGCCGAGCTCGGTTACAGCCGGCCGACGCTCTATCGCTACCTGAAAACGCTGAAGGAGGCCGGGTTTCTGGCGTCCATGCCGACGGGCGGCTTCACCCTGGGGCCGCGGGTTGTCGAGATGGATTTCCTGATGCGCAAGTCCGACAGGCTGGCGCAATACGCGCAGCCGCACCTGGAACGCTTCGCCGCGGACTATCCCTGCGCCGCCCTGCTCGTCCGCTGGTACGGCCGCAAGCAGCTGGTGGTTGCTTCCGAATGCATGACGCCCGGCCACGAGAACGAGTATCCCCGCGGCAGGCCTCTGCCGATCGCCCGCGGAGCGACCTCGCGCGCCATCATGGCGCACATGACCCGCCGCCGGCTGCAAGCCCACATCGAGGCCAATATCGAGGAGCTCGCCGGGGCAGGGCTCGGCGACACGGTCGAGGA
Source organism: Oricola thermophila (assembly GCF_013358405.1). Taxonomy (NCBI): domain Bacteria; kingdom Pseudomonadati; phylum Pseudomonadota; class Alphaproteobacteria; order Hyphomicrobiales; family Ahrensiaceae; genus Oricola; species Oricola thermophila. The sequence continues at coordinate 3,058,197 of NZ_CP054836.1, read as the reverse complement.
AGTGATGGGCGAATTGCGCAGGGTCCGTCGCCGCGGTTACGCCTATTCGCACGGTGACGTGACGCGCGACATGACCGGGATCGCCTCGCCGATCTTCGACGGTGGCACCAGCCCGGTGGCCACCTTCTGTGTCACCATGTACACCGAACGGACCACGCCGGAGCTGATCGAACGGATAGGGCGGCGCATCTGCGACATATCCGCGGAGCTCAGCGCGAAGATGGCCGAGAACAGGCTTGCCGCGGGCGCCTAGGGCGCATCCGCAGCCAGCGCGGTCCTGAAGCCGCCCTCGCAGAATTCGATCAGGAAACCGGCCCAGCCGTCGGGCGCGGGCGCCTCGCCGGACGGTTGTCCGGCCATTGCCTCTATGCGCCACCGCGAGGTCGCGAGCGACAGCATGGCCGAGATCGAGAACACGAAGGCGCCGGCCACCTTCCGCTTGTCGGCTGCGGGAAACAGGCGCGCCAGTTCGGTGATGAAGGCCTGCGCGGTCGGGTCGAAGCAGCGCTCGCTGATCGGCCGCCAGCGTTCGTCGGCCGAGACGAGGGCTATCAGCCGGGCATAGGCGGTCCATTGCGGGCCGCCGGTTGCCGCCAGTTCGAGGTAGGGGCGTATGAAGCAGTCCAGCACGTCCCGCGCGTCCAGTTCCGCCTTCCGGGCCTTCGCCGCCGCGATCGCCTCCGTGCGGCGAAGCGACAGCACGTCGGCGCGGCGCGCGACGACCGTGGCGAACAGCTCTTCCTTCGCCCCGCCATGAAAGTTCACCAGCGCGACCGGCACCTGCGCCGCCGCGGCGATGTCCCGCATCGACGTCCCCTCGTAGCCGTTTGCGGCGAACAGCAGCTCGGCCGCATCGAGGATGCGGGCGCGGGTCTGCAGCGAGCGCTTCGACGGTGCGCGCTTCCTTCCGGCGGCGGGTGCTTCTGCGGCAGTCATGGAAACCATCTTGCATTATTTTGAACGGTCGTTCAACATAAGGAGGGATTGGACCACCATTTTCGGTTCAGGGAGGAGACATGACTGACCGGCAGAGCCGGGTGCCGGAGGAGGGCATCCGCAATCGCGACCGTTTCGCGCTGATCGGCGCCGGCCCGATGGGATTGGCGATGGCCAGAACGCTGATCGACCAGGGCATTCCCTTTCAGGGCTTCGAACTGCATTCGGATGTCGGCGGCTTGTGGGACATCGACGCTCCGCGCTCGACCATGTACGAGACCGCCCACCTGATCTCCTCGAAGAGGATGACGGAATTTGCCGACTTCCCGATGCGCGAGGAAGTCGCCGAGTATCCGTCGCATCGCGAGGTGAAGGAATACTTCCGCGCCTTTGCCGACCGGTTCGACCTGCGTCGCCATTTCATGTTCGGGACCGAGGTCCTGCGCACCGAGCCGCTCGGCGGCAGCGGCGAGGGCTGGCGCGTCGTCTGGCGCGGCGGGGACGGCGAGGCGCGCGAGGACATCTTCGCCGGCGTGCTCGTCGCCAACGGAACGCTTTCCGAGCCGAACATGCCGGAGTTCGAGGGCGAATTCGCGGGCGAGCTGATTCATTCCAGCAAGTACCGTTCGCCGCGCCAGTTCGACGGCAAGCGCGTTCTCGTGATCGGTGCCGGAAATTCCGGCTGCGACATTGCGGTCGATGCGATCCACCACGGCGTCTCCTGCGACCTGTCGATGCGCCGGGGCTACTATTTCGTGCCGAAATACGTGTTCGGCCGGCCGGCCGACACGCTCGGTGGTGGCGCCGGGCTTCCGATGTGGCTGAAGCGTCGGATCGACGGGATGATCCTGAAATGGTTCGTCGGTGATCCGCAGAAATACGGATTCCCGAAGCCGGATTACCGGCTCTACGAGTCCCATCCCGTCGTCAACTCGCTGATCCTGTTCCATGCCGGTCACGGCGACATACGGATCCGCGCCGATGTCGAGCGGTTCGATGGCAACACGGTGCATTTCCGCGACGGTACCAGCGGCGAGTACGACATGGTTCTGGCCGCGACCGGCTACAGGCTGCACTATCCGTTCATCGACCGCGCGCTGCTGAACTGGAAGGGCGATGCGCCTCACCTTTTCCTCAACTGCATGCATCCCGCCCGCGACGACATCTTCGTGCTGGGCATGGTCGAGGCGTCGGGTCTCGGCTGGCAGGGGCGGCACGAGCAGGCGGAAATGGTCGCGCGCTACATCCGCGGCCTGCGTGACGGAACGTCCGCAGCCCGGCAGTTGCAGCGGGAAAAGGCGGGCAGCTTCGACCGGCTCACCGGCGGCATGAAGTACATCGACCTGCCGCGCATGGCCTACTATGTCGACAAGGCGACCTTCCGGAAGGCCGTCAATACCCGCATCGCGAAACTGAAGCGGTCGGCGTGATGCGTGATATCGATACCGTTCTCCTGAACTTCAGTCCCGGTTCCCTGAACCTGCTGAACGCCATTCTGGCCATCGTGATGTTTTCCATCGCGCTGGACCTGAGACCGGCGGATTTCCGCGCGTTGATCCGTGCCCCCAGGCCGCTAGTCACCGGCCTGGTCTCGCAATTCGTCGTCCTTCCGGTGGCGACCTTCCTGTTCATCCTGGCGGTGCAGCCGCGCCCATCGATCGCGCTCGGGCTGATCCTCGTTGCCGCCTGCCCGGGCGGCAACATCTCCAATTTCATCACCCATCGCGCACGCGGGAACACCGCGCTTTCCGTGTCCATGACGGCGATCGCCACCTGCGCGGCAATCCTCATGACGCCGTTCAACATCGGCCTGTGGGGCAGTCTCTACCCGCCGACGAGACAGATCCTGCGCGAGACCGCGATCGACCCGGTCATGGTTGCTGTCACGGTGTTCCTGATGCTGGTGTTGCCGCTGTGCCTCGGCATCCTGGTCAACGCGCGGAAGCCGGGTCTTGCGGGGCGCATCCGCCGCCCGTTGCAGGCCCTGTCCATGCTGATCTTCATCGCCTTCATCGTTCTGGCACTGGCTGCCAACTGGAGCTTTTTCCTGTCTTATGCGGGTGCCGTGGCCATGCTGGTGATCGCGCACAACGCGCTTGCGCTTGGTGGAGGTTTCATGGCGGCGACGCTGGCCGGAGTCTCGGCCTATGACCGGCGCGCCATCACGATCGAGACCGGCATCCAGAATTCCGGTCTCGGGCTGATCCTGATCTTCGCTTTCTTCAACGGGCTTGGCGGCATGGCGGTCGTCGCTGCCTTCTGGGGAATCTGGCACGCCGTTTCCGGCCTGGCCCTGGCTTCGGTGATGGCCCGTAGGGACGTCGCGCCATGACGAGGATACTGGTTACCGGCGCGGCCGGCGGGATCGGCCAGGCGCTGCTTTCCGAGATTCCGGCCGGCCACGAGGTTCTGGCGACGGACATTCGCCGACCGGCGAATCTTCCGGCCGGCGCGGAGTATCGTTCCCTCGACGTGCGTGGCGATGATCCTCACCGGGTAATCGGCGACTGGAGGCCCGAGGTCGTCGTCCATCTGGCCTCCATCGTGACGCCGCAAAAGGGGTCGACCCGGTCATTCGAGTTTTCCGTCGATGTTGCCGGAAGCGGCCGTGTGCTCGACGCCTGCGTCGCCCACGGCGTGCGCCGCATTGTCGTCACCTCGTCCGGTGCGGCCTATGGCTACCATGGCGACAATCCCGTTCCGCTTCGCGAGACGGACGCATTGCGCGGCAACGAGGAGTTTGCCTATGCCTTTCACAAGCGCCTTGTGGAAGAGATGCTAGCGGATGCCCGCCGCGATCATCCGCAGCTGGAGCAGGTCGTCTTGCGTGTCGGTACCGTGCTGGGCGAGGGGATCGCGAACCAGATCACGGCGCTGTTTCACCGCGATCCGCTGCTCGGCATACGCGGCTCGGACAGCCCGTTCGTTTTCATCTGGACCAAGGATCTTGCCCGTATCCTGTTGCGCGCGGCGACTGATGGCCCGCCGGGCATTTTCAACGTCGCCGGGGACGGTACGCTGGGCACCCGCGAACTTGCAGCCGCGCTCGGAAAGAGGGTGCGCTGGTTGCCGCCATCCCTGCTCGCGCTGGCGCTCGGCATCGCGCGGCCACTGGGCCTGTCGCGTTACGGGCCTGAACAGGTACGCTTCCTGCAGTATCGCCCGGTTCTAGACAACACGAGGCTGAAAACGGAATTCGGTTACGTGCCGGAGAAGTCGAGCGCCGAGGTCTTCGAACTGTGGCGAAGGAGCGTCGGGCTGTGAGGACTGCGGTCATAACCGGCGGTGCCGGCGGTCTCGGGCAGGCCTTGGCGAGGCGCCTGCTCGGGCAGGGATGGCATGTCGCGATCGTCGATCTGCCCGGAAATGAACTGGATGCCGCGGCCGGTCTCGGCGCCGAAGTCAGCACCTGGTCCTGCGACCTGACCGACGAGCGAGCCGTTGCCGGGACGTGTGCGGGCATTCTTGCGGCGCGCCCGACGATCGACCTTGTCGTCTACAATGCGGGCATTACCCAGATAGGCCTCTTTGCCGACATGCCCTCCGACGTTCATCGCAAGGTTTTCGCGGTCAACTATTTCGGCGCGGTTCACGTCGCGGCGGCGTTGTTGCAGGCCGTGCGGCGGAGCCGCGGGGCGCATCTCGCGATATCCTCGGTCGCCGGATTCGCGCCGCTCCATCGGCGTTCCGCCTATTCGGCGTCCAAGCACGCGCTCGAAGGTTTTTTCCGTACCCTGGCCAGCGAGGAAAGGCCGCACGGCGTGCGCGTGCATATAGCGGCCCCTTCCTTCGTTGCGACCAATATTGGCAACCCGGAACGGCGTCCGGGTGGTATCGCCCGGCCCGGTTCCGCGACGGACGGCGTGGACTACATGGACGCCGACACGGCCGCGGAAGTGATCCTCGATGGTGTCCGCCGTGGCCGGGAAACGATACCGGTCGGACGCGTGGCGCGCATGGCATGGTGGATCAATCGGTTGGCGCCGGGACTCTATGTCAGGCTGATGGAGCGCAACATCTCCGACAGCCGCGATTGAGAGGATTCCGGCTTCCGGATGGAGGCAACAAAAAACCCCGGCATGCCGGGGTATCTTTGAAATCCGGGGAACTGGTGGAGCCAAGGGGAGTCGAACCCCTGACCTCTACAATGCCATTGTAGCGCTCTCCCAACTGAGCTATGGCCCCTTTCCGGTCCCTTGCGCCTTGCGACGCGCCGGTCGCGTTCCGATACATTCGTGCGGCGCTGAGATCAAGCCCTTTCGACGCGCTTTTTCAGCTTTCGTCGTCGTCGCCGCCGGCGACGTCGATGATACCGGTCACGTCGTCGTCGTCCTCGTCGTCATCGCTGGCGAGGAAGGTGTCGTCCGCATCGTCGTCGATGTCGATGTCGTCATCCGTGTTGTCGCCGAGATCCGGCAGGGCGTCGGGTTTGGTCGTGGTGTCCTCCTCCGCTTCCTCGAGTGACACGACGTCCGGCGCGGCGGTGTCTTCCTCTTCGTCAAGCTCCACCGCTTCCTCGACCTCTTCGGCCTTTTCCTCGATGATCTCCGATTTCGTGTCCTCGAAGAACGATAGCGGATAGCTCTTCCCGGTATAGGGCGAGATGATCGGATCCTTGTTCAGATCGTAAAATTTGCGCCCCGTTTCGGGGCAGATGCGCTTGGTTCCAAGTTCCGGTTTTGCCACGGTCGCGTCCTTGTGAAGTACTTGCGTTCCGTCCGGAGTGGCGGAGGAACGGGGGGCTCTTTTGTCCTGAAAATTTCGACGGTCCATAGCGGCAAAGAAAATGCCTGTCAAAGGTGAAATCGCGCTGCAATGCACAGCGTGCAGATCACGCCTGCCGTTCACAAGCAAGGTGATTTCGGCAAAATCCTGTGTTAGGTCGCCTGCCGACCATAGCCAGCCACGGTTTAACGGAGCCGATGTCCCTGTCCGCCATACCCATCCCAGCCGCCGCGCTCCCGGGCGCGGCCTTGTCCGGCGCCGTGCGCATTTCTGGGGACGGTTTCGTTTCCGGTCTCTCGCTGGTGCTTGCCGGCGTGGCTGCCGGCGAGACCCGCATTTCGGGGCTGCCCGAAAGCGGCGATGTTCTCGCCATTGCTGCCGCCATGCGGGCGCTGGGCGCCGATATTCGCAGGGACGGGGACGAGTGGATCGCCCATGGCACCGGCAATGGCTGCCTGCTCGAACCGGGGTGTCCCCTCGATCTTGTCGGCTCCGCGACGGGCGCGCGCATGGTGGCGGGCCTTGTGGGCACCTATGACATGGAAACGGCCATCACCGGCGATGAGTCGCTTCGCAAGCTGGACATGGGCAGCGTTCTCGAGCCGTTGCGTCGAATGGGCGTACAGATCGAGGCCGGCGGGGGGGACCGTTTGCCTGCAAGGCTGCACGGTCCGCGTACCGCGAACCCCATAACGTGCCATTTGCCGGTCGTATCGCCGGATGCGAAGGCCGCGCTCCTGCTTGCGGGCCTCAATGCGCCCGGAATTACGACCGTCATTGAGCCGGAAATGTCCCGTGACGATGTCGAGCGCATGCTCGCTGCATTTGGCGCGGACATCGCCATCGAGACCGGCGGTGACGGCACGCGCCGTGTGGCGATCACCGGCCAGGGCGAGTTGAGCGGCCGTGACATCGCCGTGCCCGGCGATTCATTGCTCGCCGTCTGTGCAATCGTGGCGGCCCTGGTTACGCACGGATCCGACGTGACCTTGGAGGGCGTCCCTATGAATCCGGCCCGTGTCGGACTGCTCGATACATTGCTGGAAATGGGCGCAGCCATCGAAGTCACGAACGCGCGCCGTTCGTGCGGCCTGGAGGTGGCAGATCTGCGCGTACGTTCGTCCGACCTGAAGGGCGTGACGGTGCCGGCGGAACGTGTGTCGGGGATGATTGAGGATTTTCCGCTTCTCGCGGTGGCTGCAAGCTTTGCCGATGGCGAGACGGTGATGCAGGGAATCGAGCCGTTGCGCGTTGCCTGCGGCGACCGGCTCGACGCCGTTTCTCGAGCGCTCGAGGTCAACGGCGTGGACTTTACAGAAGGCCGGGACAGTCTTTCCGTGCACGGACGTCCTGGAGGCAGGGGCGTGGGCGCGATGACTGATGGGGCCGTCGTCGAAACGCGTTTCGATCCAGGCATCGCCATGGCGTTTCTCGCTTTCGGGCTAGCGGCAGAACACGGGAGCAGGATCGACGATGCATCGTCGATCACGGATCGCTATCCCGCATTCATGACGCTTTTTGCCGGGCTTGGCGCACAATTGGAGGTCGATACATGAGTTTCACCATTGCCATCGACGGACCCGCTGCATCCGGCAAGGGCACGCTCGCCCGCCGGCTGGCCGCCCACTACGGATTTCGCCACCTCGACACCGGGCTGACTTATCGCGCCGTTGCCAAGGCAATGCTCGATGCCGGCCTGCCGCTCGACGACGAGGCGGCGGCCGTCGAGGCCGCGCGCAGTTTCGATATCTCCGAAATGCGCCGTGACGTGCTTGCGGAACACGGTATCGGCGAGGCGGCCTCGAGGATCGCCGTCATGCCGGTCGTGCGCCGCGTCCTCGTGGAACGACAGCGCGAATTCTCCCGCACGGGCGCCGGCACCGTACTCGACGGTCGTGACATCGGGACGGTGGTCTGCCCGGATGCGCCCGTGAAGCTCTTTGTCACGGCTTCTCCCGAGGTGCGCGCCCGCCGACGCTACCACGAGATTCTCGGCAATGGCGGCAAGGCTGAGGAGCAGGCGATCCTCGCCGATATCATCAGGCGCGACGATCGTGATGCGAACCGTGCCGATTCGCCGATGAGGCCGGCGCGGGATGCGCACTTGCTTGACACGACGGAAATGACTATAGAAGCCGCGTTCCGGGCGGCGAAAACCATTGTTGACGCCGCTCTGGAAAAGAATAGCTAACAAGTTCCGAACCGCAGTCCCCGCGCCGGATTTGGTCCGATTGGAATCTTCAGGACCGGATTGCCGTTTGGAATGGTGCAACACGAACCGCCGGCGCTTTTGCCCGATGAGAATTCCGGGCATTCCCAGGAGTATAAATGTCAGAACTAAACCCCAGCCGCGACGACTTTGCGGCACTGCTTGAACAGTCCTTTGAAGACCGCGACACCAGCGAGGGTACCGTCGTCAAGGGTGTAATTACGGCCATCGAGAAGGACATGGCGGTTATCGATGTCGGCCTCAAGGTCGAGGGGCGCGTGCCGCTGAAGGAATTCGGCGCCAAGGCAAAGGACGGCACGCTCAATGTCGGCGACACCGTGGAAGTCTATGTCGAGCGCGTCGAGAACGCACTTGGCGAGGCGGTTCTTTCGCGCGAGAAGGCACGTCGCGAGGAAAGCTGGATCAAGCTCGAAGAGAAGTTCAACAACGGCGAGCGCGTCGAGGGCGTCATCTTCAACCAGGTCAAGGGCGGCTTCACCGTCGATCTGGACGGTGCCGTGGCCTTCCTGCCGCGCAGCCAGGTGGATATCCGCCCGGTGCGCGATGTCACGCCGCTGATGCACAATCCGCAGCCCTTTGAAATCCTCAAGATGGACAAGCGCCGCGGCAACATTGTCGTCTCGCGCCGCACCGTTCTCGAGGAGAGCCGTGCCGAGCAGCGTTCGGAGATCGTCCAGAATCTCGAAGAGGGCCAGGTTGTCGAGGGTGTGGTCAAGAACATCACCGACTACGGCGCCTTCGTGGATCTCGGCGGCATCGACGGCCTGCTGCACGTGACCGACATGGCATGGCGCCGCGTCAACCACCCGTCGGAGATCCTGTCGATCGGCCAGACCGTCAAGGTCCAGATCATCCGCATCAACCAGGAAACCCACCGTATCTCGCTCGGCATGAAGCAGCTGCAGGACGATCCGTGGGAAGGCATTGGCACGAAGTATCCGGTCGGCAAGCGGATCACCGGCACTGTCACGAACATCACCGACTACGGCGCGTTCGTGGAAATCGAGCCGGGTATCGAGGGGCTTATCCACGTCTCCGAGATGTCCTGGACCAAGAAGAACGTCCATCCGGGCAAGATCCTGTCCACTTCCCAGGAAGTAGACGTGGTCGTTCTCGAGGTTGATCCGGCCAAGCGCCGCATCTCGCTCGGTCTCAAGCAGACGCTTGAAAACCCGTGGGAGGTCTTCGCGCAGAGCCATCCTGTCGGTTCCGTCGTCGAGGGCGAAGTCAAGAACAAGACCGAGTTCGGCCTGTTCATCGGCCTGGAAGGCGATGTCGACGGCATGGTTCACCTGTCCGATCTCGACTGGACCATTCCGGGCGAGCAGGCGATCGAGAACTACAACAAGGGCGACGTTGTCCAGGCCCAGGTTCTCGACGTCGATGTCGAGAAGGAGCGCATCTCGCTCGGCATCAAGCAGCTTGGTCGCGACTCGGTTGGTGAGGCCGCGGCCTCGGGCGAGCTCCGCAAGGGTGCAGTCGTGACCGCGGAAGTGACCGCCGTCACCGATGGCGGCCTGGAAGTGAAACTCGTCGATCACGATGTCGAGACCTTCATCAAGCGGTCCGACCTGTCGCGCGATCGCGACGAGCAGCGTCCGGAGCGTTTCGCCGTCGGCCAGAAGGTCGATGCCCGCATAACCCAGTTCGACAAGAAAACGCGTCGTCTCACCATCTCGATCAAGGCGCTGGAAATCGCCGAGGAGAAGCAGGCCGTCGCGCAGTTCGGTTCGACCGACGCCGGTGCATCGCTCGGCGACATTCTGGGCGCGGCTCTGAAGAACCGCGAAGGCAACTAGGCCTTCCGTTCGTGAAAATGGCACCCGCCGGGCGGCAGCGTCCGGCGGGTTTTTTGTTGTCCCGGCTTGACCGCGTGACGGTCTGCCCCGATTCTTTCGCGGCAAGCTGATCGGAAGGATGAATGTGCCCGCCCCGTATGCCAGCCAGCGGAAACGCCGATGCGTCCGCGAACGGATTCGATGCCTTCAGCCACGAGATCATGGCCGAGACCGCGGCGGCTCTCGGGCGCATCGGGCGTGACCTCGAAGAGGCTCTGGAGGCGTTGCGCCGTCACGACGAGACGCCCGGTTCCAACCGCGACCGGGAGGAACTCGTGCAGGAGGCCGCCGAGAAGGCCTGGGTCCTGTTTATCCAGCGAGACTATCTGGGGCTGAAGACGGACCATCATCTGCTGTCGACATACGACATTCCACGCGAGGTAATGCTGCGCATTGGCGTTTTCGGCAAGCGGTCCGCGTGAGGCGGCCGCCGTCAGGCGGTTTTCAGCTCGCTGGCGATCCACGCCGCCAGTTCCTCGTGGCTGTCGAGAACCATGTCGGCGCCGGCGTCTTCCAGCATGTCGCCATGACCCTTCCGGCAATGTGAACCGCCGGTAAAGCCTATGACAAGGGCGCCGGCGGCCTTGCCGCCCAGCACGCCGTTGACGCTGTCTTCCACCACCACGCAGTCCCGGCCCTCGTAGCCCAACGTCTGTGCGGCGTGCAGGAACAGGTCGGGGGCGGGCTTTCCGCGCTCCACCATGTCGCCGGAATAGATGCGGTCGCCGAAGAAGCGGGAGAAGTTGACTAGGTCGAGCTTGCGGTAGAGGAAGCCGAGCTGCGTCGAGGAGGCGACGCATCGCGGGTGCCGCAGGCCGTCCAGCATTGCCTCTGCTCCCTCGACCGGTCGCAGTTCCTCCGCCACGCGGCGGCGCGATTCCGCCTTCAGTTTCTCGAAACCCTCGTCGAGAAGCGGTTCGCCCGTCTCGCGCAGGATCAGGCCGGCATATTTCGCGCGCCATTCCGCCGGGCCAAGCGCCATGAACTCGCGCACATAGGATGCCCACTCCACCGAGATGCCGAGGTCGCGCAGAAAGGCCAGCTCGACCTCGAGGTAGATCACCTCGCTGTCGATCAGGACGCCGTCGCAGTCGAAGATCAGGAGCGGTTCGGACAAGGTGCGTCGTTTCTCAGCTGTGCGAGAAGATGTCTTCCTCGGGCCATCCCATGAGGTCTAGCTCGGCGCGTGTCGGCAGGAAGCGGAAACAGGCCGCCGCCTGCTTTTCGCGTCCCTCGCGCTTCAGCCGCTCCTCGAGGATCGCCTTGAGGGCGTGCAGGTGGAGGACGTCGGAGGCCGCGTATTCGAGTTGCGCGTCGCTCAGCTTCTCGGCCGCCCAGTCGGAGGATTGCTGCTGCTTCGAGATGTCCACGCCGAGCAGTTCGCGGCAGATGTCCTTCAGGCCATGGCGGTCCGTATAGGTTCGTGTCAGCCGCGAGGCGATCTTGGTGCAGAAGACCGGCGCTGTCGTGACGCCGAAAGCGTGCTTCAACACGGCGATGTCGAAGCGGCCGAAATGGAAGACCTTGGTTTTCCTGGAGTCGCGCAGGAGCTTGACGAGGTTTGGTGCCTTCTTCTGGCCCTTGGCGATCTGCACGACGTCCGCCGTGCCGTCTCCCGGCGAAAGCTGGACCACGCACAGCCGGTCACGGTGCGGGTTGAGGCCAAGTGTTTCGGTGTCGATGGCAACCGTGTCGCCGTAGCGCGCGAGCGCCTCGTCGGACAGGTCGCCCTGGTGCAAACGGATGGAAGTGTCGGCCATGCGTTCCCCTCAAATCATATTCCCGCGCCTTCTAGAGCGTTTCGCTTCCAATTGGAACGCCGACAGGGCGCTTTCCTGTGTCGATACGGTCACCTTTCGAGCCGTCGGCCCTGCCGTTGCGTCATTTTTCTTGCAGGCCGGCTGTCTTTCACCGATACAATCGGTTGAAACCATTTGGCCACGCAAGACCAAATCCGCACAGCTCCAGTCCGCGGCGGCGGGCCGGCAGGGGAAAAGATCATGACGAAAGCGGGCCTGCGTCAGGGCATGTTGCACCATCTGAAATACTCTCTCGGCAAGGATCCCGCCCATGCGCAGGTCCGCGACTGGCGGGTTGCGTTGTCGCTTGCCGTGCGCGACCGCATAGTCGATCCCTGGTTTGCAGCCACCCGTGCCACCTATGGCGGCCGGCACAAGCGCGTCTACTACTTGTCGATGGAGTTTCTCATCGGGCGCCTGCTCGAGGATGCCATCGTGAATCTCGGCCTCCTCGACGAGGCCGAGGAGGTTTTCCGTGAATATGACGTTTCCTTCGGGGACGTGCTTGCCAACGAGCCGGATGCGGCGCTCGGAAACGGAGGGCTCGGACGCCTCGCCGCCTGTTTCCTCGATTCCCTTTCCACCCTCGCCTGTCCTGCCTACGGCTACGGCATTCGCTATGAGCACGGGCTGTTCCGGCAGCGCTTCGTCGACGGCCGGCAGGTCGAGGAACCGGAAACCTGGCTTTCCGATACCCATGCCTGGGAGTTTCAGCGGCCCGAGGCCGCGTTCGAGATCGGTTTCGGCGGCGAAGTTGCGGAAACGGGCAGCCGCGCATTGTGGCAGCCGGGAGAGAGCGTCATCGCCGAGGCACACGACACGCCCATCATAGGTTGGCGCGGCAACTGGGCGAACACCCTTCGGCTGTGGAGCGCCAGGCCGACCCGCCTTTTCGATCTGGAACGGTTCAATCGCGGCGAGTTCGCGGCCGCAGCCGAGCCGGAGGCGCTGGCCCGCACGATCTCGCGCGTCCTCTATCCCGACGACACGACCGAGCAGGGCAAGGCGCTGCGCCTTAAGCAGGAATATTTTTTCACCGCCGCCTCGCTGCGCGACATCCTGCGCCGTTTCCGGTCGGAATACGACGACCTGCGCAAGCTGCCGCTGAAGGTGGCGATCCAGCTCAACGATACCCACCCGGCAATTGCCGGGCCGGAACTGGTGCGCCTGCTGCACGACGAGAACGGCATTGACTTCGATGATGCGGTGGCGATCGCCCGGGCCTGTCTGTCCTATACGAACCACACACTGATGCCCGAGGCACTGGAACGCTGGTCGGAGGCCCTGCTGGGTTCCCTGCTGCCGCGCCACATGAAGCTGATCGAGCGCATCGACGATACCCATGCCCGGCAACACCCGGACCGCAAGATGCGCATACGCGAGGACGGCGATGTCAGGATGGGCGAGCTTTCCTTTGTCATGGCGCACAAGGTCAACGGTGTGTCTGCCCTGCATACCGACCTCATGCGGCAGACCGTATTCGCCGAGCTCAACCGTCTCCACCCTGATCGGATCGTCAACGAGACCAATGGTGTGACGCCGCGCCGCTGGCTGCTGTCATGCAATCCGCGACTGAGCGCACTGATCGACCGCACCATAGGCAACGACTGGGTCGGGGATCTTGAGCGTCTTTCCGAATTGGAGCCGCATGTCGAGGATTCGGGATTTCGCGCCGATTTTGCGGCCGCCAAGGCGGAAAACAAGGCGGAACTCGCGCGCTTCATCCTGGAGACCGAAAACATCGCCGTCGATCCGGAGGCGATGTTCGATATCCAGATCAAGCGCATACACGAATACAAGCGCCAGCACATGAACATTCTCGAGACGATCGCGCTGTGGCAGGCCATCCGCGACAACCCGGATGCCGGCTGGACCCCGCGCGTGAAGATATTCGCAGGCAAGGCTGCGCCCGGCTACGTCCTCGCCAAGAAGATCATTCACCTGATCAACGATGTTGCCCGTCTCGTCAATTCCGATCCGGTGACCTCCAGTCTGCTCAAGGTCGTCTTCATGCCGAACTACAACGTGACGCTTGCCGAGCGCCTGATCCCGGCTGCCGACCTGTCCGAGCAGATTTCCACCGCCGGCAAGGAGGCGTCCGGCACCGGCAACATGAAGCTCGCGCTGAACGGCGCATTGACCATCGGCACCCGCGACGGCGCCAATGTCGAGATCCGCGAGCGCGTCGGCGCGGAAAACTTCTTCCTGTTCGGCATGACCGCGCCGGAGGCCGTCGCGCGCCGGGCGGTTCCCGACCATGCAACCAGGGCCATTGAGGCCAGCCCGGTGCTGGCGCGCGCCATCGCCGCCATCGAGGCAGGCGTGTTTTCGCCGGGCGACCCGGAACGCTACCGGGACGTGGTCGAGAACCTGCGTTGGTCGGATTACTTCCTCGTCTGTTCGGATTTCGATTCCTACTACGCCAGCCAGCGCGAGGCCGATGCGGTGTTCATGGACCGCGACCGCTGGATTCGCATGTCGGTCCGCAATACGGCGCGTTCGGGCTGGTTTTCCTCCGATCGCACGATTCGCGGCTACATGAACGATATCTGGGGCGTGCAATCGATCGTATAGGGGCATTGCATGTTGCTATTCCCTGCAGGGGAGATACCCTTGCGTAATGAAGGCCGAGGAACCGATCGCCAAAATCCTTTCCGCGGAGGCGGCACGACGCATCGCGGACGGGACGCATGACGACCCTTTTGCCGTCCTTGGGCCGCACAGGGTCGGAACCGCAACCTGGTTGATTGTCCATGATCCCGGCGCCGAGCGGCTCGTCGCCGAAACACCCACGGGTACCGTCGAACTGAAGCCTCTCTTGCAGGTTCCCACCGTATTCCACGGGGCGCTTCCCGATGCGTCTGCCTATCGCCTTCATGGATATGCCAAGGGAAGGGACTGGAGCTATGACGACCCCTACCGTTTCGGACCCGTCATCGGCGAGATGGACGAGTACCTGATCGGGGAGGGCACGCATCGCCGTCTCTGGACGGTTCTCGGTGCCCATGTGATCACCCATGAGGGAGTCGCGGGCACGCATTTCGCGGTTTGGGCGCCGAACGCCCGGCGCGTCTCGGTGGTGGGCGATTTCAACTGGTGGGATGGACGCCGTCACGTCATGCGCCGGCGGGGCGCTTCCGGCGTGTGGGAAATCTTCATCCCCGACGTCGGCGAGGGCGCACGTTACAAATATCGGATCGTCGGCCCGGACGGCACGGTGCAGCCATTGAAGGCCGACCCTGTCGGTTTCGGGGCGGAGCACCCGCCGGAAACGGCTTCCGTGGTGCGCGACATCTCCGGCTATGGCTGGCACGATAACCCGTGGATGGCGGAGCGCGCGGGCCGCAATTCCCGCAACGCGCCGATTTCGATCTACGAGGTTCATCTCGGTTCCTGGAAGCGTCGTCACGAGGATGGTGGGCGCTCGCTGTCCTACCGGGAGGCGGCAAGCGAACTGGTCGACTACGTTTTCGACATGGGTTTTACCCATATCGAGTTTCTGCCGCTTTCCGAGCATCCATTCGACGGTTCCTGGGGTTACCAGCCGGTCGGGCTCTATGCCCCGACGGTTCGTCACGGTCCGCCGCACGAATTCCGCGATCTCGTCGAGGCGGCCCACGAGAAAGGCATCGGCATCGTTCTCGACTGGGTTCCGGGTCATTTTCCCGCCGACGCTCATGGCCTCGCCCGATTCGACGGAACCGCGCTCTACGAGCATGCCGATCCGCGCGAGGGCTATCACCCCGACTGGAATACGCTGATCTACAATTACGGTCGTTCGGAGGTGGCCAACTACATCATCTCGAACGCGCTCTACTGGCTCGAGGAATATCATGTCGACGGGCTGCGTGTGGATGCGGTCGCCTCGATGCTCTATCGCGACTACTCGCGCAGGGAAGGCGAGTGGATCCCGAACGTTCACGGCGGCCGCGAGAATCTCGAGGCGATTGCCCTGCTGCAGCGCATGAACGCAATCGTCTACGGGGAGGTGGACGGCATCATGACGGCAGCAGAGGAGAGCACGTCCTTTCCGGGTGTTTCCCGACCGGTCGACACCGGCGGCCTCGGCTTCGGCTACAAGTGGAACATGGGCTGGATGAATGACACGCTCGACTATGTCGGACGTGAGCCCGTGCATCGCCGGTATCATCATCACCAGATGACCTTCGGTCTTCAATATGCATTCTCGGAGAACTTCATACTTCCGGTAAGCCATGACGAGGTGGTGCACGGAAAGGGATCCATGCTCGGCCGCATGCCGGGCAATGAGCGTGACCGCTTTGCGAACCTGCGCGCCTATTACGGTTACATGTGGGGACATCCGGGCAAGAAGCTCCTGTTCATGGGCAGCGAGTTCGCCCAGCCGGAGGAGTGGAGCCACGATGGCGAACTGAACTGGGATGCGGCCGCCCGGCCCGCCCATGCGGGCGTCCAAAGACTGATACGCGATCTGAACACCCTGTACCGGGCGCATCCCGCTCTTCACGTGAAGGATTGCGAGAGTGACGGGTTCGAGTGGATCGAGGCAAACGCGGCAGTTGAATCCGTCTTTGCCTGGATCAGGCGTGGCGGACCGGATGACCCGCCGGTGGCCGTGATCTGCAATTTCACGCCCGTCGAGCGACGGGACTGGCGCTGCGGCCTGCCCCTGCCGGGCAGGTGGAGGGAGGCGCTGAACACGGACGCGGGAATCTATGGCGGAGACAATCGCGGCAACATGGGCGGCGTGATCGCGACTGACCTGCCCATGCACGGTCAGCCGGCTTCGGCGCCGGTCACGCTGCCGCCGCTGTCAACGGTCATCCTGGCCTTTGAGGCATGATTTGAACGAGGAGGCGCGATCATGGTGATGACCCGGCTAACAAACAGGAGCATGGCATTCGTGTTGGCAGGCGGCCGGGGCAGTCGCCTGAAGGAGCTGACCGACAAGCGGGCCAAGCCGGCCGTCTTTTTCGGCGGCAAGGCGCGCATTATCGATTTCGCGCTTTCCAATGCCCTCAATTCCGGCATCCGCAAGATGGCGATCGCGACGCAGTACAAGGCCCACTCGCTGATCCGCCACTGCCAGCGCGGCTGGAACTTCTTCCGTCCCGAGCGCAACGAGTACCTGGATATATTGCCGGCTTCACAACGCGTGGAAGAGAACAAGTGGTATCTGGGGACGGCAGACGCCGTGACCCAGAACATCGATATCGTTGACAGCTACGATGTTGACTACGTTCTGGTTCTCGCCGGCGATCATGTCTACAAGATGGACTACGAGATCATGTTGCGTCAGCACGTGGAAACCGGCGCCGATGTCACGATCGGTTGCCTGACCGTGCCGCGCGAGGAGGCGAGCGCTTTCGGGGTCATGGCGGTCGACAGGACCGACCGGATCACCGATTTCCTGGAAAAGCCGGCCGATCCGCCGGGCACGCCCGAGGACGCGACGGTCGCGCTTGCCTCAATGGGCATCTATGTCTTCGCCTGGCCGTTCCTGCGTGAACTTCTGCTTGCCGACAGTGCCGACCGGCATTCGCGGCACGATTTCGGCGGCGACCTCATTCCGCAGATCGTCAGGAACGGCAAGGCGGTGGCGCACCGCTTCTCGCGCAGCTGCGTGCGCGTCTCGCCCGATGCCCCCGCCTACTGGCGCGATGTCGGTACCATTGACGCATTCTGGAAGGCCAATATCGACTTGACCGACTTTTCGCCGGAACTGGATCTCTGGGATCGCCACTGGCCGATCTGGACCTACTCGGAAATCATGCCGCCGGCGAAATTCGTGCACGACGAGGAAACGCGCAGGGGAACCGCCATCTCGAGTCTTGTCTCCGGCGGTTGCATCCTCTCGGGAACGGAGGTGCGCAATTCGTTGCTGTTTACTGGCGTGCATTCGAATTCCTACTCCGTGCTCGATCATGCTGTCGTCCTGCCCCATGTCGAGATCGCGCGTTCGGCGCGGCTGAAAAACGTGGTCATCGACCGCGGTGTCGTCATTCCCGAGGGGCTGGTCGTTGGCGAGGATCCGGCGGAGGACGCGAAATGGTTTCGCGTCACCGACAACGGGATCGTCCTGATTACCCAGGAGATGCTCGACAGGAGAGCGGCCGGATGAGGCATGTTCTCTCGGTCGCCTCCGAATGCGTGCCGCTGGTCAAGACCGGCGGTCTTGCCGACGTGGTCGGTGCGCTGCCGGCAGCCCTGGCTCCGCAGGGGTGGCGGCTGCGGACGCTGCTGCCGGGTTATCCCGCAGTGATGAGGAAGCTCGGCAGGAAGGCAAGGACGGTGCGCGAGGAAAGCGATCTGATGGGCGGTCCGGCGCGCCTGCTGTCAGCGCGGGCGGCAGGGCTCGAATTGCTCGTGCTCGATGCACCGCACCTGTACGAGCGTGAGGGCGCGATCTATCTCGGCCCGGACGGCAGGGACTGGCCGGACAATCCCGAACGCTTTGCCGCGTTGAGCTGGATGGCCGCGACCATCGCGGCCGAGGGGGCGGATTCGTGGAGGCCGGAAGTACTGCACCTGCATGACTGGCAGGCCGCGTTCGCCCCGGTCTTTCTGCGCGACATGGGCGCGGCCGGATCGGTCGGCTCCCTGCTGACCGTCCACAACATCGCCTTTCACGGCATTGCGCCGGCGTCGCGCCTGGCGGAGCTGCGCCTGCCCGCATGGGGGTTCCATGCGGGAGGGTTTGAATATTACGGCAAGATCAACGCTCTCAAGGCCGGCCTGGTCTATGCGGACCGGCTGTCGACGGTCAGTCCAACCTACGCGCGCGAACTGATGAGGCCGGAATTCGGAATGGGACTGGAGGGCGTCCTGCGCAGCCGGGGGGCGGATCTCGTCGGTATCCTGAACGGGATCGACGAGACAGCATGGGATCCGCAGACCGATCCGCAGATTTCCAACTTCGCCTCGCCCAAGCGCAAGCGGCCCAATCGCAAGGCACTTCTTGCGGAATTCGGCCTTGCCGACACCGGCGGTCCACTGGCCGTCGTGATATCCCGCCTGACGCACCAGAAGGGGCTCGATGTGTTGCTCGAGGCGCTGCCGGCCTTCATCGCCCGAGGCGGCCAGCTTGCGCTGCTCGGCTCTGGCGACAGCGAGCTGGAAACGGCCTGGTTGCTGGCAGAGGAAGCAATGCCGCAGGTCGCGGTCCGCATCGGGTATGACGAGAGCCTGTCGCATCGCATGATGGCCGGCGGTGACGCCGTCATCGTGCCGTCCCGTTTCGAACCTTGCGGCCTGACCCAGCTCTACGGCCTGCGATATGGCGCGATCCCTGTCGTCTCGCTGACCGGCGGCCTTGCGGACACGGTCATCCCCGCCAACGATGCGGCGCTGACGGCCGGTGTCGCCACGGGTCTCCAGTTCCACCCCGTCGAGCGGGATGCCCTTGCCGGTGCGCTGGCGCAGCTGTGCGACCTCTATGCCGACCGTCGGACCTGGAACCGGATGCAGCGCCGCGCCATGGCGCATCCCGTCGGCTGGGCAGCGTCCGCGCCGCGCTATGCCGCACTGTACGAGAGCATCGCGCCGGCATGAGCGGCGAACTCGCCATGCTGCCGGGCAAGTCGGCCCCCGTCGGGGCGACCTTCGACGGCAACGGCGTGAATTTCGCCGTCTTCTCGGAACACGCGACGCGCATGACGCTGTGCCTGTTTTCCGACGACGGTGCGAGGGAGACTGCGCGGATAGACCTGCCCGAGCGCGACGGCGACGTCTGGCATGGCTACATCCCCGGGCTGCTTCCCGGCCAGGTCTACGGCTACCGCGCTCATGGCCCGTACCGCCCCGACAGGGGCCATCGCTTCAATCCCCACAAGCTGCTGATCGACCCCTATGCCAAGCAACTGACCGGGCATCCCGTCTGGTCGGACGCGCTGCTCGGCTACGATCCGGCCTCGAAGCGGGACGACCTCAGTTTCGATACCCGTGACAGCGCGCCCTTCATGCCGAAATGCGTCGTGGTCGACCCGTCCTTCGCCTGGGGCGACGACGCGCCGCCGGACATCCCGGTCGCCGAATCCGTCATCTACGAGGCGCATGTGAAGGGGCTGACGATGCGGCATCCGGCGGCGTCTCCGCCCGGCACCTTTCTCGCAATGGCGTCGCAGCCAGTGCTCGATCATCTCGTCGATCTCGGCGTTACCGCGGTGGAACTGCTGCCGTCTCAGGCCTTTCTCGACGATCGGTTCCTGGTCGAGAAGGGCCTGGTCAACTACTGGGGCTATCAGACGATCGGCTTTTTCGCGCCCGAGCCGCGCTACCTGCACAAGGCGTCCATTGCCGAGTTTCAGGTCATGGTGAGGCGGTTTCACTCGGCCGGCATCGAGGTGCTGATGGACGTGGTCTACAACCACACCTGCGAGGGGAACGAACTCGGGCCGACCCTGTGCTTCCGCGGCCTCGACAATCGTGCCTATTACCGCCTGGCGGACGATCCCCGCCACTATGTCAA
This sequence comes from Oricola thermophila, assembly GCF_013358405.1. Taxonomy (NCBI): domain Bacteria; kingdom Pseudomonadati; phylum Pseudomonadota; class Alphaproteobacteria; order Hyphomicrobiales; family Ahrensiaceae; genus Oricola; species Oricola thermophila. The sequence continues at coordinate 3,038,223 of NZ_CP054836.1, read as the reverse complement.
CGATACCGGCACCGGGAACACCCTCAACCTCGACCATCCGATGGTGTTGCGCATGGTGATGGATTCCCTGCGCTACTGGGTCGAGGTGATGCATGTAGACGGCTTCCGTTTCGATCTGTGCTCCACGCTCGGGCGCACGCCGTCCGGCTTCGACCGCGGCGCGTCCTTCTTCGACGCGGTGCGCCAGGATCCGGTTCTGGCAAAGGTCAAGCTTATCGCCGAGCCTTGGGACATCGGCCCCGGCGGCTACCAGCTCGGCGCCTTTCCGCCGCCCTTCCTGGAGTGGAACGACCGGTTCCGCGACGGCGTGCGGCGGTTCTGGCGCAAGGACCCGGGCCGTGCGCCAGACCTTGCCGACCGTCTGACCGGTTCGGCGCTGCAGTTCGACCATTCCGGTCGTCCGGCGACCTCGTCGGTCAATTTCGTTTCCGCCCACGATGGTTTCACCCTGGCCGATGTCGTGTCCTGGTCCCGCAAGCACAACGAGGCCAATGGCGAGGACAACCGCGACGGCCATGACGAGGATTTCTCCGACAACATGGGCGCCGAGGGCGGGACGGACGATATCGCCATCCTGTCGGCGCGTGCCCGCCGCCGTCGCAACATGATGGCGACGTTGCTGCTTGCCCAGGGCACACCGATGATCCTCGCCGGCGACGAGATTGGCCATTCCCAGCGCGGCAACAACAACGCCTATTGCCAGGACAACGAGATCAGCTGGATCGACTGGGAGAATGCCGACAAGGCCTTCCTTGCCTTCACCCGCCGCATGATCGCCTTCCGGAAGGCGCGTCCGATCCTGCGCCAGAAGCTGTTCCTTCATTCCCGCGAGCGGGCCATCGACGGCAAGGAGGACCTGTTCTGGTGGCGCGCCGACGGCAACCCGATGACGACCGCCGACTGGGAAGACCCTGACCTGCGTCTGGTCTGCGTGGAGCTGCGCACCGCCTCGGGAACGCCGTATTACGATGCGCAGGAAAGCGCGATTTTCGCCGTGTTCAACGCGGGCGACGCCGTCGACGTCGTGGTACCCGGCTCGCCGCCCGGCGGGGCCTGGAGCCTGCATGTCGACACGTCCCGCCCGGATATGGAACCCCGCGCCGTCCACGGGCACACCGTTTCCGTGTCCGCCGACTCGGTCGTCGTCATGGTGCTGGAGAAGGCGCGATGACAGGGGCGCTGGAACGGCTCGCCGCCGAGGCCGGGCTCGTCTGGCGCTACAATGACGGTTCAGGGCTCCGGCGCGAGGCACCGCCGGAAAGCCTGCGTGCCGTGCTGTCCGCCCTCGGCCATGACGCCGGAAGCGATGCGGCTGCACGGGAGAGCCTGCGCTGCCTTCGCGAGGAACGGGCGCGCCGCCGGGTGCCCGAATGGTTCGTTCTCTCGCCCGGCCGTGCGGCGCGGTTGCCGCTTTCCGGGGGCGGTGCGGCCGAATGGCGGCTATGCTGCGAGGATGGCGAAATCCGCGAGGGCCGGTGTGTCGATGTCGTCGCGCTGGATCCGCTTCCGTCCGGCCGTCATCGCCTGCAGGTCGGCAATGACATGGCGATGCTGCTGGTCGCGCCCGAACGGCTTGCAGAGGTGCCGCGCGGCTGGGGCGTCACGGCGCCGCTCTACGGCCTGAAGCCGGAGTTTGGCGGCGGGATCGGCAGCTATCGCGATCTCGCCCGCGCAGCAACGGAGCTTGGCGCGCTCGGCGCGGATTTCCTTGGTATCAATCCCGTACATGCCGGGTTCCCGGAAGACCCGCTGAACTTCAGCCCCTATGCGCCGTCCAGCCGGCGACACCTGAATGTCGGTCACATTGCCGTCGAGGGCGACGGCGCCCGCGCGGAGCACGAGTTGATCGACTACCCGGCGGCACTGGCCGCCAGGCAGGCCGCGCTGCAGGCTGCATGGAAGCGTTTCCGCGCGGACGGCGGCGATGCGGCTTTCGAGACATGGCGTGCCGAACGCGGCGCGGAGCTTGCGCGGTTTGCCGTCCATCAGGCCCTGTCGGAGGTCCATGGCGCCTACTGGACGGACTGGCCGGTGGACTTGCGCGATCCGGCGAGTTCCGCCGTGTTGGAATTCGCGCGATCGAGCGAGGATCGTGTTGCATTCCACGCCTGGCTCCAGTGGTGTGCCGAGCGCGCGCTGGATGCCGCGCAGCAGGCCGGTCTGGATGCGGGCATGCGCCACGGGCTCTATCTCGACCTTGCGGTCGGCACCCATCCGGCCGGTGCCGAAACCTGGGCCGATCCCGCATTGTTCGCGCGCGGCGTGTCGCTCGGCTCGCCGCCCGATGCCTTCTCGGGTGAGGGGCAGGTCTGGGGCGTGGCGCCGCTGTCGCCGCCCGCGCTTGCCGAAACGGGCTTCGAGGTGCTTGCCGAGACGCTGCGCGAACAGTTCCGCTTCTGCGGATTGCTGCGCATCGATCACATCCTGGGCTTCGAGCGTGCCTACTGGTGTCCGGAAGGCTTGCCCGGGCTCTACGTGACCATGCCGAAGGAAGCCATGCTGGCGGCTGCCCGCATCGAGGCGGCGCGGGCCGGCGCCACGATCGTCGGTGAGGATCTGGGCAACATTCCTGACGGTCTGCGTTCCGATCTCCACGCGTCGGGTATCCTGGGCTGCCGGGTCGCGATGTTCGAGCGTGACTGGCAGGGCGGCGGAGGCTTTGCGCCGGCCTCGTCCTGGGATGCCCAGACACTCGCTTCCTTTGCCTCGCACGATCTGCCGACCTGGCGCGGCTGGCGAAAGGGGCTGGACATCGACTGGCGCGAGAAGCTCGGTCATCTCGATGCGGAATCGGCCGCCGGCGAGCGCGGGCAGCGCGCCGCCGATGTCGCGGCCTTCGATTCCCTCGTCGGTCAGGCTTGCGATTCACCGGATGCGATGCACACGTTTCTGGCCGGTGCCGCCTCGCGACTCGTTGCGTTGCAGGCGGAGGATATTCTCGGAATTGAAGAACAGGCCAACTTGCCCGGCACGGTGTTTGAACATCCGAACTGGCGCCGCCGATTGACGGTTCCTGCATCGGATTTCGCCGAGGACGCGCGGTTCCGACGAACCGCGGAGATCATGGCAAGGACCGGACGATAGGAGAGAAGAATGCAGCGTATAACGGTTGAAACCACACCGATCGAGGGCCAGAAGCCCGGCACCTCGGGATTGCGCAAGAAAACCCGCGTCTTCATGGGCGCGCACTATCTGGAAAACTTCGTCCAGGCGATCTGGACGGGCATTGGCGGCGTCGAAGGAAAGACGCTCGTCCTTGGCGGGGACGGTCGCTATTTCAACGACCGCGCCGCCCAGGTGATCCTCCGCATGGCGGCCGCGGCAGGCGTGCGCAAGGTGATAGTTGGCCGCGACGCGCTGTTGTCGACGCCGGCCGCTTCCAACCTGATTCGCCTGCGCGGCAGTGATGGCGGCATTATCCTGTCGGCCAGCCACAATCCCGGCGGTCCGGACGAGGATTTCGGCGTGAAGTTCAACATGCCCAATGGCGGCCCCGCCCCGGAAGACGTGACCGCGCGGATATTCGAGGCAACGAAGCGGGTGAAATCCTACGATATTATCGAGACGCAGGACATCGACTTGTCGAAGCCCGGCACCGAGCGCCTCGGCGCAATGGAGATCGAGATTGTCGATCCGGTGTCCGACTATGCCGCGCTGATGGAAAGCCTGTTCGATTTTGACGCGATTCGCGATCTGCTTGGCTCGGGGTTCCGTATCCGCTTCGATGCCATGCACGCGGTCACCGGTCCCTATGCCCGGGTTATCCTGGAGGACAAGCTTGGCGCACCGCCCGGCAGCGTCGTCCACGCCGAACCGCTTCCCGATTTCGGCGGCGGCCATCCCGACCCGAATCCGATCTGGGCGAAGGAATTGATGGATGTCATGTTTGGCGCCGACGCGCCGGATTTCGGCGCCGCGTCCGACGGTGATGGCGATCGCAACATGATCGTCGGCTGGGGCATCTATGTCACGCCTTCCGACAGCCTTGCCGTGCTGGCCGCCAATGCCCATCTCGCGCCGGGTTATGCCTCGGGGTTGAAGGGCGTCGCCCGTTCGATGCCGACCAGCCGCGCGCTCGATCGCGTCGCGGATAAGCTGGGTCTCGACTGCTACGAAACGCCGACCGGCTGGAAGTTTTTCGGCAATCTGCTCGATGACGGCCGCGTGACGCTGTGCGGCGAGGAAAGCGCGGGTACCGGGTCAGATCACGTGCGCGAGAAGGACGGCCTCTGGGCAGTGCTGCTGTGGCTGAACATCCTGGCGGCAAAGCGGCAGTCCGTTGCCGAAATCATGACCGCGCACTGGAACGAGTTCGGCCGGAATTACTATTCGCGCCATGACTACGAGGGCGTCGAGCCGGAGAAGGCCAATGCGCTGGTCGACGAGCTCCGTGACGGTCTGGCAACCCTGCCGGGCAAGAAATTCTCCGGCCTTGTCGTCGAGACGGCGGACGAGTTCGCCTATGACGATCCGGTCGACGGTTCGCGATCGGAGCGGCAGGGAATCCGCATTGGCTTTTCCGGCGGCGCCCGCATCGTTTTCCGTCTTTCCGGTACCGGTACGGTCGGTGCGACATTGCGCGTCTATCTCGAAAACGTGGAGACCGATCCGGCCAGGCTGCATCGTGCGCAGCAGGAGGCGCTGGCGCCTGTCATCGCCGCCGCCGACGCGATTGCCGGTATTGCGCGCCATACCGGGCGCACCGAACCCGACGTGATGACCTGACCGCCGGCCCGCCGGCCGGGCGCGGTCGGACATCTCGCCGATGCCTTTGTCCCGGCGCCGGTCGGCCCTGTATCCGGGGCGACGAGGGGCCGGCCCGCCTGTTTGGGTTGGATTTTAATGACCCACGGTACATTAAGGTCTGGCGTACGGGGTCGGGAATGGGTTAGATTGGACCGCACACCAATTCTCATTCCCTTTCGAGTCGGGTGATTCGGCCATGTTGGAATTCATTTGTGCCCTGCCTGTTCTGGCCGGTCTTTTCGGGCCTTGCGATGCGGCGCCGGCCCTCGCTGTCGGCTATGTCGAGGGCGACTATGTGCGGATCGCGCCCATCGAAACGGCACAGATAGAAACGGTGGAAGTGGAGCGTGGGGACCCGGTCGAGGTTGGGCAGGTGCTGGCGCGGCTCGAGAGCCGCGACGCACAGATCGCTGTGGCCCAGGCGAAAGCCGCCCTGGCCGAGGCCGAGAGTCACGTGTCGGATCTCAGGCTTGGCAAGCGGCCGGAGGAAATCGCGGCAATCCGGGCATCACTCAATTCCGCGCGGGCCCAGGCATCCGAGGCAAGGCGAGTCCTCGCCCGCCAGAAGGATCTGCTCGAACAGGGGATTACCTCCCAGGCGAACTATGACACTGCCGAGACCAGCCTCGAGCTGGCCAACGCCCGCGTGGCCGAGTTCGAGGCCAATCTGACGGTTGCGCAGCTGCCGGCGCGCGCCGATACGATTGCCGCGGCTGAGGCCGCTGTCGCCCAGGCCAGGTCGGCGCTGGAAACCGCGGAGTGGCGTCTCTCCAAGCGTACGGTCGCGTCGCCGGTAGCCGGCCGCGTTTTCGATGTGATCCGCAGTGCTGGCGAGATCGCCGGTCCGCAGGCACCGATCCTCACGATACTCCCTGACGGTGCGACCAAGCTGCGCCTTTATGTTCCCGAGCCGGAGCTGGCACGCATCGCTGTCGGCACGAAGCTGACGGTTCGTTGTGACGGCTGCGGTCCGGATGCGGGCGCGACGGTCTACTACATAGCCGACGAGCCGGAGTTTACGCCGCCGGTCATCTACTCGCTCGAGAGTCGTCAGAAGCTCGTCTATCTTGTCGAGGCGCTGCCCGACGCCTCGGCGCGGTCGCTCAAGCCGGGCCAGATTGTTGACGTGCTGGTCGCGGAGGGCAAGTAGTGGCCGTTATCGACGTTCGCGACCTGGTCAAGCGGTTCTCCGGACGCGCGGTGGTCGACCACGTTTCGATGAAGGTTGCCGAGGGCGAGATCGCGGGCTTTTTGGGGCCGAACGGTTCCGGCAAGACGACGACCATCCGCCTCATGTGCGGCCTCCTGACGCCCGACGAGGGCGAGGGCACGGTTCTCGGCTACGACGTTCGGCGCGAGACCCGAAGGATTCGGCTCCAGGTCGGCTACATGACGCAGCGCTTTTCCTTTTACGAGGATCTGTCGATCGAGGAAAACTTGAATTTCGTGGCGCGGCTCTACGAACTCGACCCCGTCCGCGATCGCGTGCGCGACACGCTGGAGGATCTCGGCCTGACCGCGCGCCGACGGCAGTTGGCCGGTCAGTTGTCGGGAGGCTGGAAGCAACGCCTGGCGCTTGCCGCCTGCGTCATGCACAAGCCCAAGCTGCTGATGCTCGACGAGCCGACCGCCGGCGTCGATCCCAAGGCGCGGCGCGAGTTCTGGGACGAGATCCACGAACGCGCGGCTGGCGGCATGACGGTCCTTGTGTCGACCCACTACATGGACGAGGCCGAGCGTTGCCATCGCATCAATTACATTTCCCGCGGCAGGGTGCTGGCGAGTGGCACGGTCGATGAGGTGGTCGAGAACGCAGGCCTGACAACCTTCGTCATAGAGGGGCCGAACCTGGCCGAAGTAATGCAGCGTCTTTCTGGCGCGCCGGGCGTCGATCAGGTCGCGCCCTTCGGGACGACCCTGCACGTGGTGGGCCGCGATCCGGACTTGCTGCGTCGCTCGGTCGAAGAGATTGCCGGCGACGGCGTGACCGTGCGGTTGGGCGACACCAGCCTGGAGGATGTATTCATCCAGCTGATGGACGCACCGCAGGAGGCACGGCAATGATCCTCGGCTTCTCCCTTCGCCGGCTCCGCGCGTTGCTCGACAAGGAATCGATCCAGATGCGAAGGGACCGTGTCACCTTCGCGATGATGATCGGCATCCCGCTCATGCTGTTGGTGATGTTCGGATACGCGATCAACAACGATCCCAAGCATCTGCCGACGGCGCTGGTGACGACCAGCCAGGATCATTACACCCGCGCCATGGTAACGGCGCTGGAGATGACCGGTTACTACCATTTCAGCCACATCGTCGATTCCGCGGAAGAGGCGGAGCGACTGTTCCGGCAGGGCGAGGTTTCCTTCGTGGTCACCATTCCGTCCGACTTCGCCCGCCGTGTGCAGAGGAACGACCATCCGCAGATCCTGATCGAGGCGGATGCGACCGATCCTTCCGTTGCCTCTGGCGCCATTTCGACACTCGGGACCGTGGCGGCGCAGGCATTGCTGCGCGAGCAGCCGGTGGCCGCGGAGGCGGCCGCCGCGCTGGAGGGCCAGCTCCAGGTGGTCGTGCACAAGCGCTACAACCCGGAAGGCATAACCCAGTACAACATCGTGCCCGGTCTGCTGGGCGTCATCCTGCAGATGACCATGGTGATGATGACCTCGATGGGGCTTACCCGCGAGTTGGAGCGCGGCACGATGGAAAACCTTCTGTCGCTTCCGGCGACGCCTTTCGAGATCATGCTCGGCAAGATCCTGCCCTATCTCGTTGTCGGTGCCGTGCAGGTCGTCGTGATCCTCGTCGCCGCACGGGTTCTCTTCTCCGTGCCGTTTGTCGGCGATCTGGGCCTGCTGCTGGCCGGTGTGCTCGTTTACGTCCTTGCGTTGGTCCTGCTGGGTTACACCATATCCACACTGGCGCGTACCCAGATGCAGGCGATGCAGCTCGCCTTCTTCTTCTTCCTGCCTTCCATTCTTCTCTCGGGCTTCATTTTCCCCTTCCGCGGCATGCCGGTTTGGGCACAGTGGGTGGGCGAGGCTCTTCCGTTGACCCACTTCCTGCGCCTCGTGCGTGCCATCATGCTCAAGGGCGCCGAACTGGACATCGTGGCCCGGCATTTCGGTGCGCTTGCATTGTTCGTCCTGGGCTATTCGGGGCTTGCCCTTGTTCGGTTCCGTCGCACGCTCGACTGACGGCCCGCATTGTCCGCGTTCGGGCATCGCGGCACCCGGGGCGTTGGCGCATCAGGAGAAATTTGCCACGGAAATCATGGGGCTGCAGCGAACGGTATTGACGCAAGGCGCATTGTTGCCGTGCATTCGGGCTTGTCGAAAAAGCACTGCCAATCCGCGCCGGGATGTGCATAGATGTTGCAAGGCGTTGACCTTGTCCATCGTTTCAGGCGTGGATTGGCAGCGTTCGAAATTGTCTTATCGGAAGATGTCGGGGCTTGTGGTGGCAGTGAAACCACCCTCAAATGACCGGATGTTTTGCGGTATCGAGTAAGTGTCATCTCAAGGGAGAATGTAATGGCGAAAATCAGCAGGATCATCGGCGGTGCGTTTGTCTCCACGTCGCTTCTGCTTGGCTCCGTATCGATGGCGTCGGCGTTTACCGCCTGCCAGGTGACGGACACCGGCGGCATTGACGACGCTGGCTTCAACCAGACCGCGTGGAAAGGCGTCCAGGATGCCATGGCGGAAAAGGGGATCGAGGGACGCTTCCTGGAGAGCCAGGCGGAGACCGACTACGAGGCGAACCTGAACTCGCTGCTCGGTGGCCAGTGCGATATCATCATCACGGTCGGCTTTCTGATGGGTGATGCGACCAAGGCTGCGGCAGAAGCCAATCCGGACCAGAAGTTTTCGATCGTCGACTTCGCCTATGATCCGGCGATTCCGAATGTTGCCGGCCAAGTTTTTGCCACCGAGCAGGCGGCTTTTCTCGCCGGCTATCTCGCCGCGGGAATGTCGCAGACCGGTGTGATCGGAACGTTCGGCGGCATCAATATTCCGCCGGTGACCGTGTTCATGGACGGTTTCGTTCACGGCGCGAATTACTACAACGAGAAAAAGGGTACTTCGGTTACGGTTCTCGGCTGGGATCCGGAAGCCAAGGAAGGCCTGTTCACCAACAACTTCGAAAGCCTGGATGACGGCCGCGCATTCGCCCAGAATCTCTATGACGAGGGCGCGGACATCGTCATGCCGGTCGCCGGCCCGGTCGGTCTCGGTTCCGCCGCTCTCGCCGATGAACTCGGCACCGACAAGCTCAAGATCATCGGCGTCGACGCCGACCAGTACATGACGGACACCGAGAAGCAGCACGTCTATCTGACCTCGGTTCTCAAGCGCATGGACGCAACGGTTCAGGCCGTGATCGATTCCGTGATGGATGGCACGTTCGAAGGCGGTGTCGTGGTCGGCACGCTTGCAAATGACGGCGTGGGCCTTGCCCCGTTCCACGATTTCGAGGACGACGTTCCCGCCGAGTTGAAGGCGGAAATCGAGGAAATCAGGGCCGGCATTATTGACGGCTCGATCAAGTTCGGTAACTGAGACCGGTTGCTTCTGCCCGCCGCTGCGCCCCCGTGGCGGCGGGCTTCTATCTGCCTGATTTGCCGGAGTGGGGAGTGCGACGCCGTGGATGTTGAGCTTCGGGGGATAACCAAACGGTTCGGGCCGGTAACGGCCAATGATGGCGTGAACCTGACGATACGCGCGGGCGAGGTCCTGGGCTTGCTGGGCGAGAACGGCGCCGGCAAATCGACCATGATGAACATCCTGTCCGGGCTTTACTCGCCCGATGAGGGGCAGATCCTGATCGACGGCAAGCCCGTCGAGTTCCATGGCCCGGGCGACGGGATTGCCGCAGGCATAGGCATGGTTCACCAGCATTTCATGCTCGTACCCGTCTTCACCGTTGCCGAGAATGTGGTTCTGGGTGTGGAGCCGACCGGGCGACTGGATTTCCTGGACCTCGGGACAGCGCGGGAACAGGTGCGCGAGATCAACGAGAAATACGGCCTCAAGGTCGATCCCGACGCGCTGATCGAGAACTTGCCCGTCGGCATCCAGCAGCGTGTCGAGATCATCAAGGTTCTGTTCCGCTCGGCGGAGGTCCTGATTCTCGACGAGCCGACAGCCGTTCTCACGCCTCAGGAGGTCGAGGACTTCTTCGAGATCGTCAAGTCGCTGCGCGATTCCGGCAAGGCGATCGTCTTCATCACGCACAAGCTGCACGAGATTCTGGAAATTGCCGACCGCATCAATGTGTTGCGTGCCGGCAGGATCGTCGGCGAGGGCGATCCGAAAGCGATGACCGAAGAGGAACTGGCCGAGATGATGGTCGGTCGACCGGTCTCGTTCGACGTTGAAAAGGGGCCGTTCAAGCCGGGCGAAACGCTTCTGGATGTCCGGGATCTGCTCGTGTTGCGCGAGAATGACGAAGTCGCTGTCGATCATGTCAACTTCCATGTCCGGTCCGGAGAGGTGGTGGGCATCGCCGGTGTTCAGGGAAACGGACAGACGGCGCTGATAGAGGCCCTGACCGGTCTCCAGAATGCTGCCGGCGGACATATAGATTTTTTGGGCAGGGACATAACGCACGCGTCGGTGCGCGACCGCCATCGCATGGGCATGGCGCATATTCCGGAAGATCGGCTCAAATCCGGCATGATCGCCAATTTTACGATTTACGAGAACATGGTGCTCAACACCTACTATGACGACCGCTTTTCCAGGGGGCCGAATATAGACTGGCAGGAAGTGCTCAGGACGGCGGCGCAATATGCGGTCGATTTCGACGTGCGCACACCGTCGGTCTACCTGAAGGCGGGCAATCTTTCCGGAGGCAACCAGCAAAAGATGGTGGTTGCCCGTGAGCTCGAACGGGAAACCAAGCTGGTGATAGCCTCCCAGCCGACGCGAGGCCTCGATGTCGGTTCGATCGAATACATCCACAAGCGCCTGATGGAGGCTCGCGACGAAGGCGACGGTGTCCTCATCGTCTCCTCGGAACTCGACGAGATCATGTCCCTCTCGGATCGCATCCTCGTCATGTTCGAGGGGCGCATAGTGGCCGAGTTCGATGCTTCGGCCGGACCGGTAGACAAGAATGCCGTGGGCCTTGCCATGGCGGGAGCGCATGCATGACCGACACGAATTCGCAACAGACCCTCGCTGAAAAACTGCTGCAGCGCGCGGCGCCCGGTCGCGCGGAATTCGAGGATCTGGTCGTCGTGCCGATCTTCGCCGTTGTTGTCGCGCTGATCGTCGGCGCGCTCGTCATGCTTGCGACTGCCGTCGATATCGAGACGATCGGCCGGTCCTATGTCGCCCTCCTCGAGGGCTCCGTCGGTTCGCTGAACGCAATCTCGGAAACCTTCACCGCGGCCGCGCCGCTCATCCTCGCGGGTCTTGGGCTGGCACTCGGTTTTCGCGCCGGACTGTTCAACATCGGTGCCGAAGGCCAGATCGTGGTCGGTGGCATTGCCGCTGTCATGGTCGGTTTCTCCTTCGAGGGACTGCCCTGGATAATCCACATGCCGCTGACGCTGCTGGCCGGTGCGCTGGCCGGCGCAGCCTATGCGTCGATTGCGGGGTACCTGCGGGCGGCGACGGGTGCTCACGAGGTCATTTCGACCATCATGCTGAACCTCATTTCCTATCGCTTGCTGGATTACACGCTTCGTCTCGACTGGGTGCAGCGGCCGGGTCGGTCGGATCCTGTGTCCAGATCCGTGCTCGACAGCGCCGAGCTTCCGCGACTCTTCGGATGGCTGGATCCGAACCTCCGTGTCCATGCCGGCATCATTCTTGTCGTGATCGCGGTTTTTGTCGTGCACTGGCTGCTTTTCCGGACAAAGACCGGCTTCGAGTTCCGTGCTTCCGGCGAGAATCCCGATGCGGCCCGCTATGCCGGCATGCGTGCTTCCCTCATCATCGTTGCCGCGATGGCCACGGCGGGAGCATTGGCCGGTCTCGCCGGTGCCAACCAGGTCATGGGTGTGCTGGGGCGAGCGACGCCGGGGTTCTCGGCGGGTATCGGCTTCGACGCAATTTCCGTCGCGCTGCTCGGTCGCTCTCATCCGATTGGTGTCTTGTTTGCCGGGCTGCTGTTCGGAGCGCTGGAAGCCGGCGGCCGCCAGATGCAGGTTGATGCGGGCGTTTCCATTGACCTGATCGGGATCATTCAGGCTCTCATTATCGTGTTCATAGCCGCACCGCTGCTCGTGCGGGCGATCTTCCCGTGGGGCTTTCAGAAGCCCTCGGCGGGACGCAAGGAGTAACCGTCCATGACCGCAGCATCCTCGACGGATATCGCACCGAATAAGAAGCTGGACGTTCACAAGGTCCGCCAGGCCAGAATCTACGGTTTTGTCCTGCTGGCGCTAGCCATACTCGTCGCGGGCGTTTTCGGCCTGGATTCTTCCGGAGATGCGAATTTCCGCCTGTCGCGCCCGACAGATCCATGGGCCTTGCCCAATCTCGTCATTCCTGCCGCGCCCTTCAACTACATCGCTGCCGCGATCCTCGCCTTCCTGGGAGTGCGTCAGTTCCTTCGCGGCGGCGCCCGTTGGTCGATGATCTCCATTGGCATCGGCTTTGCCATCGTCGTCGCGGCGTTCCTTGTGTGGGCGACAGCGGGGAAATCGTTCTCGCTGACCGGCATGTTGCAGGCGACGATGGTGCGGGCGGTGCCGATCGCTCTCGGCGGCGTTGCCGGCGTGCTGTCGGAACGTGTCGCCGTGGTCAACATCGCCATCGAGGGCATGTTGTTGGCCGGCGCATTCACCGGGGCGCTGATGGGATCGCTGGTTGGCGGTTGGGGCGGACTTGCCTTCGCCGTTGCCATCGGCGGCCTGTTCGGCTTCATCCTTGCCGCGCTCGTGGTCACCTACCGGATGGACCAGATCATCGCCGGCGTTGTCATCAATCTCTTCGTCCTCGGTGTCACGTCCTACGTTTCCAGTCAGGTTTTCTCCGAGTACCGATTCCTGAACAATGCACCGGTTTTCCGCTCCTGGAAGATACCTGTGCTCGGTGACATACCCGTGATCGGGCCGATGCTGTTCAACCAGAACCTTTTCGTCTACGGCGCGCTGGTTCTGGTCGCCGTGGCGACCTACTACCTGTTCTATACCCGGTACGGCCTGCGTGCCCGTGCCGTCGGCGAGCATCCGCGTGCTGCCGATACGCTTGGCATCAATGTCTACCGCACCCGTTACATCAACGTGACGCTGGCGGGCATGGTGGCCGGCTTCGGCGGCGCCTGGTTCACGCTGGGCACCGTTGGTCGTTTCGACGAGAACATGACCGGCGGTCGTGGCTATATCGGGCTGGCGGCGATGATCTTCGGTCGCTGGCATCCGGTCGGGGCGCTCATGGCGGCGCTCGTATTCGGTTTTGCCGATTCGCTGCAGCAGAAGCTGGCGCTGTTGCGGACGCCCATTCCGTCGGAATTTCTCGCCATGGCGCCCTATCTGGCGACGATCGTCGTCGTTGCGGGTTTCGTGGGGCGCTCCCGTCCGCCTGCAGCAGACGGCAAGCCCTACGTCAAGGAATAGAAGCATCGCGCGGCCGGACCCGGCTGCGCGCTTGCATTTGCTCGTCTCGGGGAAAGAAATGGTGCCCAGAAGAGGACTCGAACCTCCACGCCTTGCGGCACAGGTACCTGAAACCTGCGCGTCTACCAATTCCGCCATCTGGGCACGGGCTTGGCTAGGCCGCATCGTTTAAAAGGACATGCGCGCCGAGTCAACGCCATTGCGGGCTTCAATGTGGGAATTGTCGCGGAAATTTGAAGACCTTGCCGGCGAGGGATTTCGATTGGTGACTTCGCCGGTGTAACCGGCCGGGAAATGTCCGGGGGAGGCTGCTTTGATCATCGTTGTTGGATCGATCAACCTTGACCTGGTTGGCCGCGTTGAGCGACTGCCCGCGCCCGGCGAAACGGTGCGCGGTTCGTCATTTGCCACGTCACCGGGCGGGAAGGGCGCGAATCAGGCGCTTGCCGCGCGAAGGGCCGGGGCTCCGGTTGCGATGATTGGTGCTGTCGGCGACGATACGCAGTCCCGCGAGGCGCTGGCGCTGTTGGAAAGGGACGGTGTCGACCTGTCCGGTGTTGCGCGAGTCGAAGGAACTTCCACTGGGGTCGCTCTGATACTCGTGGATGACGGGCGTGGCGAGAATGCCATTGCAGTTATCGCCGGTGCCAATGGGTGCGTCGAATCCGAAAAGGTGACGGCTCACCCCATCGGCGAGGACGACGCGTTGCTGCTGCAGATGGAGATCCCGGCTGCGGCCAATCATGCCGCTCTCGACCATGCCCGCAAGGCCGGCGCGCTATCGCTCTTCAACGCGGCTCCCTTTGACGAAGACGCGGTCGGGCTTGCGCGCAAGGCCGATGTCACGATTGTCAACGAGACCGAGTTCGACCTGCTTGCCGCGGCCCTTGGTCTGGAAGGCGCCGATCGCGCCGCCCGGATGGCGGCTTTTCCGAGCGCGACCGGGCGATCGCTGGTCGTCACGCTTGGCGCGGAGGGAGCCGTGGCGGTAACGCGGAATCGCCGTTTCGATGTTGCCGCGCCTGAGATCGACCCGGTGGACACGGTCGGCGCGGGCGACACGTTCTGCGGATATCTCGCGGCTGCATTTGCCGAGGGGCTGGACTGGCCGTTGGCGCTGGACCTTGCGGTGCGCGCGGGCGCGGCGGCATGCCTGAAAACCGGCGCCCAGCCCGCGATTCCCTTTCGCGAAAGCGTCTAGAGCGTTGCGATTCGTTCCGTCAGCAGGCAGAAGAAACCGTCGGCATCGAGGTCGCGGATGACATGGGCATTTCTTGACCGGTTCGTCACGCCCCACCAGTCGACGACGGTCATGCCCATGGTCAGTTCCGAGCCGGTCTCGATTTCGACATTGCAGTCGCGGCCCGAGAACAGGTCCGGGCGCAGCAACCAAGCAATGACGCAAGGATCATGTAGCGGGCCGCCATCGGTGCCGTACTTGTCTTCGTCGTATCGTTCGAAGAAATCGATCAGTTCGGCGGCCGCGGTCGTTACCCTGGTTCCGTGAGACCGCATGGCGGCGACCCGATCGCGCGTGGTCAGCGCCTTGTGGGTGCAATCGAGCGGGATCATGGTGATCGGTATGCCCGACGTGAAAACCGTCTTGGCGGCATGCGGATCGACAAAGATATTGAATTCCGCGGCCGGCGTGGTGTTTCCGCCCTCGAAGAAGCCGCCACCCATCATCACGATCCGGCCAATCTTCGGCGCGATGTCGGGCGCGCGGATGAGCGCCAGGGCGATATTGGTCAGCGGCCCGAGCGTGCACAGCGTGATCTCGCCGGCAGGCCTCTCGCGCAACGTCTCGATGATGAAATCGACCCCGTCCTTTTCCTGCAGGGGCATGGTGGGTTCGGGAAGGTCCGGCCCGTCGAGTCCGGTCTTGCCGTGCACATATTCGGCGGTCACCAGTTTCCGGACAAGCGGCCTGGAAGCTCCGGCGAACACCCTCGTTTCGGGCTTGCCCGCGAGCTCGCAGATCTTCCGCACGTTCTTCTCGGTCAGTTCCAGGGGCACGTTGCCGGCAACCGCAGTGATACCCAGTACGTCCAGTTCCGGGCTGGCCAGTGCCAGAAGGATGGCGATCGCGTCGTCCTGGCCGGGGTCGGTGTCGATGATGATCGGGCGCGTCCTTGTCATGAAGTTCCTGCTATGCGGTTGCTTGCAATCGACTTTTTCGCAGACCATATCAGGAGCGTCGGTGAATGCCATAACGGGTTTGCCGCATATGTCGCTTTTCAGGAAAGGACATGGCCATGTCGCGGATTCCTCCGTTTTCCAGCCCGCTTCTCCTTGGATTCGAGACCATAGAGAAATCGCTGGAACGCATTGCCAAGAATTCCGACGGCTATCCGCCTTACAATATCGAGCGGCTGGTGAAGGACGGCACGGAAATCCTGCGCATCACCCTCGCAGTTGCCGGTTTTTCCATAGATGATCTGGAGATATCCACCGAGGACTCCCAGTTGGTCATCAGGGGGCGCCAGATTGAGGAGGAGCCGCGCGAGTACCTCCATCGCGGCATCGCGGCCCGCCAGTTCCAGAAGGCGTTCGTTCTGGCCGACGGGATACGCGTCCTCGGTGCGGAGCTCCGAAACGGCCTTCTTTCGATCGATCTCGACCGGCCGCAGCCCGAAAAGCAGATCCGGAAGATCGAGATCAAGGCGCGCGATTGAACGCCATCCTCACTCGAATGTGACAAGGTGTGTAGGTGTGCTGCGATTGACGCGGCGCTCGCCCCATCTATGGTCTCCGACCACGAGAATCCGAAAGCCGAGGGCCATTCTGATGAAGACGCTGTTCACGGCGTTTGCCGCGCTGATCCTGTCCGCCAGCCTGGCATCCGCCGACGAGATCGATCCGGGCAACTGGGACTCAGTCGTCAGGAAGGCGAGCGGTCAGACCGTCTACTGGAATGCCTGGGGCGGCTCCGAAAGCATCAACGACTACATAGGCTGGGTCGGCGAGGAACTGCGCGAGCAGTTTGGCGTCAAGCTTGTGCATGTGAAGCTTGACGACACCGCCAACGCGGTTGCGGCCGTCTTGACCGAGAAAGCGGCCGGAAAGCACGACAATGGTGCAATAGACCTGATCTGGATCAATGGCGAGAACTTCGCCTCGATGAAACGGCAGGGCCTGCTGTACGGGCCGGGATGGGTACAGAAACTGCCGAACTGGCGGTATGTCGATGTCGAGAACAGGCCGACGATCACCACCGATTTCACCATTCCCACGGACGGGATGGAATCCCCGTGGGGCATGGCAAAGCTTGTGTTCTTCTACGACAGCGCCCGCACCGAGGCGGCCGATCTTCCTGATTCGGCTGACGAGTTGCTGCAGTGGGCGAAACGCAATCCCGGCCGCTTTTCCTATCCGCAGCCGCCGGACTTCATCGGATCGTCATTCCTGAAACAGGTCCTTTCGGAAAGGATCGACGATCCGTCCCGATTGCTCGAGCCTGTCGACGCGAAGGAGTTCCCGGCGCTGGCAAAGCCGCTGTTCGACTATCTGGACGAGTTGCATCCCCATCTCTGGCGCTCTGCCCGGGCGTTCCCGAGGGACTATCCGTCCATGAGCCAGCTGCTGGCCGATGGCGAGCTGGAGATCACCTTTGCCTTCAATCCGGCCGAGGCATCGAGCGCCATAGCAAACGACCTTCTTCCCGATACCATCCGTTCCTTCACCTTCTCCGGCGGAACGCTTTCCAACACCCATTTCGTCGCGATTCCCTACAATGCGGCGGCCAAGGCAGGCGCGCTGGTGACCGCCAACTTTCTTCTTTCGCCCGAGGCCCAGGCCCGGAAGCAGGACCCGGATGTCTGGGGAGATCCGACCGTGCTGGCGATGGAGAAGCTGCCTGATGAGGATCGCGCCCGTTTCGAGGCGCTCGATCTCGGTGTTGCCACGCTGTCGCCGCAGGAACTTGGGCCGGCGCTGCCGGAGCCGCATCCTTCATGGATGGCGATGATCGAGAAGGAGTGGGCCGCGCGCTACGGCGTGGCGAACTGACGTCGGGATCGCGGACGCCCGCCATGCTTCGTCTCGCGCCCGCCATCGCCATCGCCGTTCTGGCCGTTCCGGTCTTCGGCGGGCTGGCCGGCACGGTTCTGCCGGCCTTCGGATATCTTCCGGCCCTCGGCGGCGACGCATTCTCCCTGGAACCTTTCCGTGTCGTCCTTGGACAGCCCGGGCTATTGCGGTCCTGCCTGATTGCGCTTGTTGCGGGCGTTGTCACGGCCGCGATATCCGTCCTGATCGTGGCGCTCTTTGTGGGCGGATGGTCGGGAACCCGAACATTCCGCCGCATGCAGTCCCTGGTTTCGCCGTTGCTTGCCGTTCCGCACGCGGCCGCTGCCTTCGGCCTGGCCTTCATGATTGCGCCGTCCGGGTTTGTCGCACGCCTGTTTTCGCCCTGGGCGACGGGATGGGCGCGGCCGCCCGACTGGCTGATCGTGAACGATCCGCTTGGCCTGACATTCATGGCCGGGCTCGTTGTCAAGGAAGTGCCGTTCCTCCTGCTCATGGCGCTCGCGGCCGCACCCCAGGTGCCGATGGCGGCGTCGGCCCGGCTCACCTCCTCGCTCGGATACGGTCGTACGGCCGGGTTCCTGTTCACCTCGTGGCCGGCGATCTATCGCCAGATCCGTCTGGCGGTCTTTGCCGTCATCGCGTTTGCGTCCTCGGCTGTGGATGTCGCCGTTATTCTCGGTCCGACGACGCCGGCGGCCTTGCCGGTTCGGCTGGTCGAGTGGATGAACGATCCGGACCTGTCCTCGCGCTTCATGGCTTCGGCCGGGGCTGTGCTGCAGCTGGGCGTGACGCTGGCCGCGCTCGTGATCTGGCTCCTGGTCGAGAAGCTTGCCGCCGCCGTGACGATGCATCTGTGCGGGCAGGGGCGACGCTTTCGTGCCGACCGGATCGTGCGGCAGGTCGCACTGGTGCTGACGGCGCTCACCGCGCTGATGGTGTTCGGCGGGATGTTCGTCCTGGCGCTGTGGTCGGTGTCCGGCCTCTGGCAGTTTCCACATGTCCTGCCCGACTCGCTTTCCCTGAGCGGATGGATGAAGGTGATGCCGAGGATTGCCGGCCCCCTTGCGACGACAGTCACCGTCGGGCTGGCCGCGACCGTCCTGTCGGCGCTGATCGTCATTGCCAGCCTTGCGCGCGAGCGCCAGACCGGGCGAACGGGCGCGAATTGGACGCTGTTCTTTCTCTATCTGCCGCTGCTGGTGCCCCAGGCGGGCTTTGTCTTCGGCCTGAAACTGTTCCTCACCCATGGCGGTGTCGGTGCCACCTGGGCGGCACTTGTGCTCGTCCACATGGTGTTTGTCCTTCCTTACGTGTTTCTGTCGCTTTCGGCGCCCTGGCGCGCCTTCGACACGCGTTACGAGGCGATCGCGGCCGGGCTTGGCAAGTCGGCGTGGCAGACGCTTTTCGCGATCCGCCTTCCGATGCTGTCGCGCGCGATCCTCGTTGCGATGGCGGTGGGCTTCGCGGTTTCGGTGGGCCAGTATCTGCCGACCCTCCTGATCGGCGCCGGCCGGCTCGTCACCGTCACCACGGAGGCGGTTGCGCTCGGCGCCGGCGGCAACCGCCGTGTCATCGGCATCTACGCCTTCGTGCAGATGCTTCTGCCTTTCCTGGGCTTTGCCGTCGCGGCGCTGGTCCCGGCGTTGCTTTTCCGCGATCGCCGCGCCATGAAGGTCGCCTGAAACGACCGCGGAGATCTGCTTGAAGAACGGGAACCCAGCCGGCCTGCGCCTTGATTCCGTTCGCATCCGGCTTGACGGGCGCGAACTCCTTGCCGTCGACCGCCACGTCGCCCCCGGCGAGACGCTGACCGTGATGGGGCCGTCCGGCTCCGGCAAGTCGACACTGCTCGCCTATGTCGGCGGCTTTCTCGATCCGGTCTTTTCCGGCGAGGGACGGGTCATCTGCGGCGGCCGCGATATCGCGCATCTTCCCGCCGAGGAGCGCCACGCCGGCATCCTGTTCCAGGATCCGCTGCTGTTTCCTCACATGTCGGTCGGCGGCAATCTCGTCTTCGCGATTCCGCAGGCGATCGCCGGCAGGAAGGCCCGTCGCGCCCGGGCCGAGGCCGCGCTCGCCGACGTGGGGCTGGAGGGCTTTTTCGACCGCGATCCCGACACTCTTTCGGGCGGCCAGAAGGCCCGGGTCGCGCTGGCCCGCGTTCTGCTGTCCGAGCCGAACTTCCTGCTTCTCGACGAGCCGTTCTCCAAGCTCGACATGCAGTTGCGCGACCAGACGCGCTCCCTGGTTTTCGACAGCGCCCGGCGCTCCCGTCTGCCCGTGATCCTCGTCACCCATGACGAGGCCGACGCGAAAGCCGCCGGCGGCGAGGTGATCGAGATCGGATGAGGTCCCGGCTGTGCTGAAGACGTTGCCCGACCTTCCCGTGGCCGAGGTGCTCGGCGAGCTGAAGGCTGCCCTTTCCCGGGCGTCCGGCGCTGTCCTCGTGGCCCCTCCGGGCGCCGGCAAGACGACACTGGTGCCGCTCTCCCTCCTGGACGAGGGCTGGCTCGAAGGCCGCAGGATCGTCGTTCTGGAGCCGCGCCGGCTGGCCGCGCGCGCCGCCGCCCGGCGCATGGCGGAGCTGCTTGGCGAGAAGGTCGGCGAGACCGTAGGCTACCGCATGCGCATGGATACCAGGGTCGGTCCGCGAACGCGCATCGAGGTCGTCACCGAGGGCGTTTTCCAGCGCATGATAACCGGTGATCCGGAATTGTCCGGGGTCGGGGCGGTCCTGTTCGACGAGTTCCACGAACGCAGCCTCGACGCGGATTTCGGCCTGGCGCTGGCGCTCGACGTCCAAGAGGGGCTGCGCGAGGATCTCCGCATCCTCGTCATGTCGGCGACGCTGGACGGTACCCGCGTCGCCGGCCTGCTCGGCGATGCGCCGGTGATCGAGAGCGAGGGGCGCACCTTCCCTGTCGATATTCGCCACGAGGACCGGCCGGGCACCGAGCGGATCGAGCAGGCGGTTGCCCGCGTGGTGCGCAAGACACTTGCCGAAGAGACCGGCAGCCTGCTTGTCTTCCTGCCCGGCCAGGGAGAGATCCGGCGCGTCGCCGAGGCTCTCGAAGGCCGGCTTCCGGAAGGCGTCCTTCTCGCGCCCCTCTACGGCATGATGGACATTGCCGATCAGGACCGCGCCATCCGCCCGCCCGAACCGGGAACCCGCAAGGTCGTTCTCGCCACGGCGATCGCCGAGACGTCGATCACCATAGACGGCGTGCGCGTGGTCATCGATTCGGGGCTTGCCCGCCGTCCTGTTTTCGATCCGGGCTCCGGTCTCACCCGGCTGGAGACGGTTCGCGTCAGTCGCGCGGCCGCCGCGCAGCGCGCGGGCCGCGCCGGACGAACGGAACCCGGTGTCGCGATTCGCCTGTGGCGCGCGGAGCAGACGCGTGCGCTCGCCGAGTTCGATCCGCCGGAAATCCTCAACGCGGACCTGGCCGGCCTGCTGCTCGACTGTCTTGCCTGGGGTGTCGCCGATCCGGCGAGCCTGCGCTTTATGGATCCGCCGCCGGTGCCCGCGCTCGACGAAGCGCGCGCCCTGCTCGCGATGCTCGGAGCGCTGGATGGCAGGGGAATGCTCACGAAGAAGGGCGCGGCGATGCGCGATCTTGCCCTGCCGGCCCGCCTGGCGGCGATGGTCGTGGCGGCGCAGGACCGCGAGGATGCGTTTCGCCGGATGCTCCTGGCCCTGCTGGTCACGGAACGCGGCGCGGCGGGAACCGGGATCGATCTCGGCCATCGCCTCGACACGGCCTTGCGCGGAAAGGGCGCGCAGCTTGCCCGTCTGCGCGACATCGCGAAACGCGCCGTTGCCGGCATGAATCTGCCGCAAGGCGACGAAATCGCCAGTGCGGGTGCCATGCTGCTCGATGCCTGGCCGGATCGCGTCGCGAAAGCGCGCGGCGGCCGCCACGGGGCCTTCGTCATGGCCAATGGGCGCGGCGTGGCGCTGGATGAGACCGAGCCGCTGGCCGGCGAGCAATACCTGGTGGCCGCCGACGTGACGGGCGCCGCCCGCGAGGGACGGGTCACCTCCGCCGCGGCCGTGACCGCGGAGGAAATACGCGCTGTTCTCGGCGATCGAATCGAGAGCGTGGAACAGGTCGAATTCGACCGGCAGAAAGGCGGCCTTTCTGCGCGCAGGGTGGAACGCCTCGGGGCGGTCGTCTTCTCGCGGGTGCCCGTGAAAGTCGAGCCCGGCGAGGCTGCTACACGGGCGCTGCTCGATGCCGTGCGCACGCACGGGCTTGGCTTGCTGCCCTGGTCGAAAGAGGTGTCGCAATTGCGCGCCCGGCTGGAATGGCTGCATGTCCGGCTTGGCGATCCGTGGCCTGCGATGGACGACGCTTCATTGCTCGACGAATTGGAGGGATGGCTGGCGCCGTTCCTGCAGGGTGCCGTGAATCTGTCGGCGCTCGACTCCGCGAGCCTGCGCGATGCGCTTGTTTTGCGCGTTCCACCGCATCTGCAGCGCGAGATCGATGCGAATGCCCCTCCGCGTTTCGTTGCGCCCACCGGTTCCGCCTTCCTGCTGGACTATCCGGCCGACGGAACCGCGCCCGTGGTATCCCTGCGCGTGCAGGAACTGTTCGGCCTGAAGAGCCACCCTTCGATCGCCGGCGGCACGGTTCCGCTGACGCTGGAATTGCTGTCGCCGGCGCACCGGCCGATACAGCGCACGCAGGACCTGCCCGGGTTCTGGGCCGGGTCGTGGGCGGCTGTCCGCGCCGAGATGCGGGGACGCTATCCCAAGCATCCCTGGCCGGAAGACCCGGCAAATTCCGAACCCACGCGCCGCGCCAAGCCGCGGGGACGCTGAGAAGGGACGGTCCCCGGACGGAATTGACGGATGTCGTTTTCAAAAAGCGGAAACGCGTCGTATACAGCCCGCCATGGAATATGATCTTGCCCCGGAAACAGGCTTTTCCACGCGCCGGTTGCGCCTGTCGACCATCACCAACACGCGCTGGCTGGCGACCTTCGGCCAGCTGTCGGCCGTCGCCTTCGTGGCGCTGGTTCTGCGTTTCGAGTTTCCGGTCATCGCCTGCGTTGTGCTCATTGTCCTCGCGGCGCTTCTCAATCTCGTCCTGACCTGGTTTTTTCCGGCCAACAAGCGGCTCAATCCCGCCGGTGTACTGGCCGTTCTCGTTTTCGATGTCGCGCAGCTGGCGGGTCTGCTGGCGCTGACCGGCGGCCTGACCAACCCCTTCTGCGTTCTGCTCGTTGTCCCGGTCATCATTTCGGCGACCACGCTGGCGCCGCGCTACACGGCGTTGCTCGGGGCGACGACGCTCGCCATCGCGACTGCGCTGGTCTTCGTCTATCTTCCGCTGCCCTGGTACCCGGATACGCGGCTCGAGATCCCGCTGGTATATGTCGCGGGGGTGTGGGTCGCGGTTGCCTCCATGCTCATCTTCACGGCGTTCTATGTCTATCGCGTCGCCGAGGAGGCGCGCAGGCTGTCGGATGCGCTGGCCGCGACCGAGCTGGTCCTGCAACGCGAGCAGCATCTTTCCGCGCTGGACGGGCTGGCGGCGGCCGCCGCGCACGAGCTCGGCACGCCGCTGGCGACGATTTCCCTCGTGGTCAAGGAAATGGGCCGTGAGCCGCTCGATCCCGACAGCCTCCGCGACGACATCACGCTTTTGCGCACCCAGGCCGACCGTTGTCGCGAGATACTCAGGCGGCTTTCGACGCTGGGCGCGGGTGACGAGGATCACCTGGCGCGCATGGCGCTTCGCACCATGATCGAGGAGGTCGTGGCGCCGCATCGCGAATTCGGCATAGCGATCACCACCGTGGTCGAGAGCCGGGACGGCGACGAGCCGGTTTGCCGCCGAAACCCGGCTATTCTCTATGGCCTGGGAAATCTCGTGGAAAACGCGGTCGACTTTGCCGAGGAGACGGTCGAGATCCGGTTGTCGTGGACGCCGGAAACCGTTTCCGTTCGCATACTGGACGACGGTCCCGGCTTCCCTCCGGAAGTCCTCGAGCGGATCGGCGAGCCCGACCTGCCGCTGGCCAGGTTCTCGGCACGGTCCCGCAATGGCGGCGGCGGGCTTGGACTCGGCATATTCATCGCCAAGACGCTGCTCGAGCGCAGCGGGGCCACGGTCCGGTTCGCCAACGCGTTTTCATCCGGCAAGGGCGCCGATGTGGTCGTGGAATGGCCGCGTCAGTCCGGGCAACTGGCAGCCGGGGAAAAATGAGATATATGAGAAGTGCAATCGCAGGTGACTGATATGGAAGAGCAAAGCGACCTGGGCCCGGATCGGCGTCTCCTGATCGTGGATGACGACAGATTGTTTCTGCAGCGGCTCGGACGGGCGATGGAAAGCCGCGGATTCGAGGTCACCCTGGCCGAGACGATCGCGGAAGGCCTGGCGGAAGTGAGGAAGGCGCCACCGGCCTATGCCGTGGTTGATATGCGGCTTGGCGATGGCAACGGCCTCGATGTCATCGAGGAGATTCGCTCTCGCCGGCCGGATGCCCGGGCAATCGTCCTGACGGGCTACGGCAACATCGCCACCGCCGTGACCGCGGTGAAGCTGGGTGCGATCAACTACCTGGCGAAACCGGCCGACGCCGATGACATCTTCGCCGCGCTTACGGCCGAACCGGGCGAGAAGACGCCGCCGCCGGAAAACCCGATGTCGGCCGACAGGGTGCGCTGGGAGCACATCCAGCGTGTTTTCGAGGCTTGCGATCGCAACGTGTCGGAAACGGCGCGCCGCCTCAACATGCACCGCCGCACCCTGCAAAGGATTCTGGCCAAGCGGGCGCCGCGCTGAGGCAATCGCCTATTCCGGCAGTTCCACGCCGGAGAGTTCTGCCCTGTAGAGCCTTTGCGCCGCCGATTGCGCGATTCGCAGGGTTACCGCCTTGCGTCTTGCGCCGGCGAGCTTGTGTTCGGGCGCCTCGCGCAGAAGCGCGCCGCCATGCGTGTCGGCGCGGATGAAGCCGCAATCGGCCGGGAAGATTTCCTCGGGAACGTCCTCCAGCGTGGCGAAGAACAGCCGATCGCAATAATCCCGGTATTCCGGCCATTTGGAATCGGCCTTCATGTCCTCGACCGAAGACTTTATCTCCACGATCCAGATCGAACCGTCGCGAAACAGTGCCACGATGTCGGCGCGTCGGCCGTTTGCCAGCGTCAGCTCCGGCAGGTGCGTCGCGCCCAACCCGGTCAGCAGTTGCTGGACGCCGCGTCTTATGCGCAGTGCCCGCGCCGACTGGCGACCGTCTTCGAGGGGGTTTTTCGCGTGGAGATCTATGATCGGCATGTGTCCGTCTTGCCACGGTCGCGGGCAATTGGAACGGGCACATCACGTTTTTTGCGTCCGACCGCCTTGTGACCGATGGCACATATTCGCGTTCATGGTTAATCAATCATTGGAACTTAAGAGACGGTCTTGCAAGACTGTAGGTAGGGTACCGGGCCGATAGGGGCAGTCGCCGCCGGTAGCAAAACGGGAGAATTCCATGCGGGGGTCACGAATTCTGATTGCGGTCATCGCGGCATTGGCGCTGGCGGGCTGCAGCACCACTGGCGGCTCGGGCCTGATGGTGAACGCCTATACGGCGAAGGCGGATGGCGCTTACAAGTTGCCGGCGATTCCGGTCAGCAAGATCAAGCGGCAGTACCGCCGCCAGATCGTCGCCTATCAGACGAAGGAGAAGCCGGGAACGGTCATCGTCGATACCAAGGCGAAATATCTTTATTTCGTGCTCGATGGCGGCAAGGCCGTGCGTTACGGAATCGGCGTCGGGCGCGAGGGGTTCACCTGGTCGGGCACGGCGCGCGTCGCCTTCAAGCGTGAATGGCCGACCTGGACGCCGCCCGAGCCGATGATCAAGCGCCAGCCGGAACTGGCCAAGTACCGGGGCGGCATGAAGCCCGGCCTTACCAATCCGCTGGGTGCGCGGGCGCTCTATCTGTACAACCGCAACGGTGACACCGGTTATCGCCTGCACGGCACGCCGGAATGGTGGTCGATCGGCGGCAATGTTTCGTCGGGATGCATTCGCCTGATGAACCAGGACATCATCGATCTCTACGAGCGCGTCGAGCCGGGCGCGAAGGTGATCGTCACCTGACGCATGCGGAATTCAATGCAAGTGGCCGGGCCTTGTGCCCGGCCTATTCTTTTGTGCAGGCCCGGTATCGGGAACGGTATCAGACCGCCTCGACAGCCTGGACTTCCGGGATGAAATGGCGCAGCAGGTTCTGGATTCCGTGCTGCAGCGTTGCCGTCGATGACGGGCATCCGGCGCATGCACCCTTCATGTGCAGGAAGACCGTGCCCTGCTTGTAGCCCCTGAAGGTGATGTCGCCGCCGTCCTGGGCAACGGCGGGTCTCACGCGGGTCTCGAGCAGTTCCTTGATCGTCGCGACGATCGATTCGTCGCCGGCGTCGTAGAATTCTTCTCCCGGTGCGATCTCCTGCCCTTCCTTCTGGTCCGCCATGACCGGTGCATCCGACATGAAATGTTCCATTATGGATGCCAGGATCGCCGGTTTCAGGTGTGACCAGTCCACCGCGTCTTCCTTGGTCACGGTAATGAAGTCATACCCGAAGAAAACGCCGGATACGCCGTCGATGCCGAACAGCTTGGCGGCGAGCGGAGACTGGGTGGCCGCCTCATCCGCATCGCGGAAGTCCGCGGTTCCCTGGTTCAGCACGACATTGCCGGGCAGGAACTTGAGCGTGGCGGGATTGGGCGTCGCTTCGGTCTGGATGAACATGGCTCGCTCCGGCGATTGTTTGGAATGGTTCTAAATTAAGGCTTGCACAGTTCGATATCAAGCATCCCCCGCGCACCTTTCCTCGTTCTAGGACAGGCTTTCTATGTCCTCGTCGCTCAGATTGTACGGCACGACTGTCACCGGAATGGGAAAGGCCGCGTTCCGGCCGGCGATCGACGAGACCAGCGGTCCGGGGCCTTCCTTCGACGCGCCGGCTGCCAGGACGAGGATGGCGATGTCCTGGTCTTCCTCGATCAACGCGTGAATCTGCTCGACGGGCACGCCCTCGCGGATGACGGTTTCCACTTCCGTGCCGCAGCGTTCCCGCGCCATGGCTGCGTGCTTCGCCAGCGTCGCCTCTGCTGTTTCCATCGCCTCGGCGCGCATGACCTGTTCGACGCCCAGCCAATGCTGGAAGTCACCCGGCTCTATGACGAAGAGCAGGGTCACTCCGCTGTTCGTCTTCGCGGCGCGACGTGCCGCGTAGAGCACCGCGCGTTCGCATTCCGGCGTATCGTCGATGATCGCCAGGAACTTGCGGCGGTGGCCCGCCTCGTGGATAAGTCGCTTGGTTACCATGGCCGATAAATGGCATGCCGCCTTGGCTGCATCAAGCGCCGAGATCGGCCCGCGGCAGGGACGCCTGATGGCGCCCTACCAGGAAAGACCAAGGATCTTCTTCACGTCCGTCATGGTTTTCTCCGCCAGCACGGAAGCGCGCTCGGCGCCATTCGCCAGCACGGAATCGATATGACCCTTGTCGTCCAGCAGCCGGCGCATCTCGTCGGCAATCGGGCTGAGTTTCTCCACTGCGAGATCCGCTAGGGCCGGTTTGAACACGGAGAACTGCTTGCCGCCGAATTCCCTCAGTACCTCTTCCTTGGTGGTCTCGGACAGGGCGGCATAGATGTTGACCAGGTTTTCGGCCTCCGGGCGCCCTTCGAAACCGCCGCTGTCGCCGGGCAGGGGCTCGGGGTCGGTCTTCGCCTTGCGGATCTTCTTGGCGATGTCGTCGGCAGTGTCGGTCAGGTTGATGCGCGACAGTTCCGAGGGATCGGACTTGGACATCTTCTTCGTCCCGTCGCGCAGGCTCATGATGCGGGTCGCCGGGCCCTCGATCACCGGTTCGGTCATCGGGAAATAGCCGTTGACCGTTTCCTCGCCGATCTCCATCGGCACGCCGAGGCCGAGTTCGCCGATGTGGTCCGAGTAGTCGTAGTTGAACTTCTGCGCGACGTCGCGGGTCAGCTCCAGGTGCTGCTTCTGGTCATCGCCGACGGGCACGTGCGTGGCGCGGTATACGAGGATGTCCGCGGCCATGAGAGCAGGGTAGGCGAACAGGCCGACCGAGGCGTTCTCGCGGTCCTTTCCCGCCTTTTCCTTGAATTGCGTCATCCGGTTCAGCCATCCCATCCGCGCCACGCAGTTGAACACCCAGGCGAGTTCGGCGTGCTGGTGGACGCGGCTCTGGTTGAAGACGATGTGCTTGACCGGGTCGATTCCCGCAGCAAGAAAGGCCGCCGCGATCGACCGTGTCCCGTTCACCAACTCCTTGGGCGATGGATTGATGGTCAGCGCATGCAGGTCGACGACGCAGTAGATGCAGTCATGGGTTTCCTGCAGCGCGACGAACTTCTTGATCGCGCCGAGATAGTTGCCGAGAGTCAGGTTGCCGGTCGGTTGCACGCCGGAAAAGATCAGGGGGGCGAAGCTGCTCATGTTCATGTTCCCGAAGCTGGTGGAGGGCCTCGTCGCAGAGTGTTGCTCAGGCTGCGAGGATAGGTTGCGCGCGGCTTATGGCAGGCTGCCGGCCAAGCTTCAAGAGGGGGTCACGATTCGGCTCCGCCGGCGCCGCGGCGCTTCAGCGCTCGCGCCAGCATGGCCCGGTCGATTCCGCCGGTGGCGAGCGCCAGCCCGAAATAGACGACCATCGAGCCGCCGATCAGTCCGGCCGTGACGGGCACCCGCACCAGGATGCCGGACGCCAGGAAGAGCTCGTCCACGCGCGACCATGCGCCCAGCAGCGCTGCACCCATGGCCGCCGCGCAAATGACGATCAGGACCGCGCGGCGGATCGTTTCGGTCGACGGGCGGAACTGGTCGCGGCGCCACAGTGTTGCGCCAAGCAGCACGGCGTTGGTCCAGCCGGCGAGGCTGGTGGCCGCGGCGATGCCGACATGCCCGAAATGGGGGAACAGCGCGATGCTGCCGCCCGCATTGACGACCAGGGAGACCAGGGAGAACCACATCGGGGTCTTCATGTCCTCGCGCGCGAAGTAGGCTGGCTGCAGCACCTTGACCAGCACGAAGGACGGCAGGCCGACGGCGAAGGCGGCAAGCGCCGCCGCCGTTGCCTGTGTCGTCTCGTGCAGGAAGGCGCCGCGCTCGTAGATCACGGCGATGAACGGCACCGGTGTCAGCGCCAGCGCGACCGCCGCCGGCACCGTCAGCCCGAGGCCGAATTCGAGGCTCCGGTTCTGCAGCGTCAGCGCAGTCTTCTGCTCCCCGGCGCCCAGCGCGCGCGCCAGTTCCGGCAGCAGCACCACGCCGATGGCGATGCCGATTATGCCGAGCGGCAGCTGGTAGATCCGGTCCGCATAGTTGAGCAGCGCGATCGCGCCGTCCTGCTGCGAGGCGATGATCTGCCCTATGACGAGGTTGATCTGCACGATGCCGCCGGTCAGCGCGGCCGGAGCGGCGAGTTTCAGCATCCGCCGGACCTGCGGCGTCAGCCGGGGCCGCTGCGGCGTGAAGCGGAAGCCGATTCGGGCAAGTCCGTAAACGAGCAGGGCCAGCTGCAGCAAACCGGACGTCACCACGCCGATCGCCAGGGCGATGCCGACTGTCCGTCCGTCCCATCCCTGTTGCAGCGCCGCCAGCAGCACCGCGATCAGGACGATGTTGAGCAGCACCGGCGCGAGCGCCGCGAGGAAATACTTGCGGAAGGAGTTGAGCACGCCGGACAGCATGGCGACCAGCGACATCGCAGCGAGATAGGGGAACATGATCCGCGCGAGCAGCACGGTCAGGTCGAACTTCTCCGGCGTGTCCTGGAAGGCCGGCGCGATCACCGTTGCGGCGAGGAACGGCATGAAGGCGAGCGCCAGCGCCGAGAGTGCCGCCAGCACCAGTACCAGGACAGAGAACACCTCGCCGGCGAACTGCGCCGCGCCGGCCTTGCCGTTGCTCTCGACCTCCTTTGCGAAGATCGGCACGAAGGCGGAGTTGAACGCGCCCTCCGCGAACAGGCGGCGGAACAGGTTGGGAAAGCGCAGCGCCGCGTAGAACGCGTCCGCCACCGGGCCGGCGCCGAGCGTGGCGGCGATCATCGCCTCGCGCACGAAGCCCAGCACCCTGCTGGCGGAGGTTGCGCCGCCGACGCCGAGGAACTTGCCGAACAGGCTCATGGCTCAGCCGGCCTTCGATCTGGCGAGTCCGGCGCTCACCTGCACGACCGGATTTTCGTCGCCGCGCCCCTGCAGCACGTCCTCCAGCACCCTGCGGATGCGCTTCTGGCGCGACGGATCGGTGAGCTTGTGTCCGGTCAGGTCGGTGACATAGAAGGTGTCGACCACCTTCTCGCCGAAGGTCGTGATATGCGCGGAATGGATGTCGAGCCTGAGGTCCGACAGCGCGCCGGTGATCTCCGACAGGATGCCGGGCCGGTCCAGGCCCTCCACCTCGATGACGGAGAACCTGTTCGACAGCGTGTTGTTGATCGCCACCGAGGGTTCGATGGAGAAGGCCTTGAGGCCGCGCCTTTGCTTCATCTTGTTTGCCAGCATGTCGGGCACGTATTCGCGGCCCGCCAGAACGGCCTCGATCATCTTGCCGATCCGTGTCGCGCGCCGGATTTCGTCGCCGTCGTCCTCGAACTCGCGATTGATGAGAATTGTGTCCAGCGCCCAGCCGTCGCTGGTCGTGAACACATGCGCGCCGTCGATCTTGGCGCCCGCGCTCGAGCAGGCGGCCGCAATGATGGAAAGCAGGCGCGGGTGGTCGGGCGCCAGCACGGTGATCTCGGTGATCGCCTGGAAATGGTTGGTCTTGACGGTCGTTGCCAGTTTCCGGTCCTTGCCGAGCGAATCGCGAATAAACTCGGCATGCCGCACCTGGTCGTCGACATGCACCGACAGCAGGTAGTTGTCGTAGTGCCGTCCGACATAGGCCGCGCGCTCCTCTTCCGGCCAGTCCGACAGCCGTTCGAGGAGTTCCTCGCGCGCCATCTGGGCGCGTTCCTTGCGGTTGATTTCCGAGAAGCCGCCGGTCATCGCGAGTTCGGCCTCGGAATAGAGCGTGCGCAGGAGCTGTCCCT
Source organism: Oricola thermophila (assembly GCF_013358405.1). Taxonomy (NCBI): domain Bacteria; kingdom Pseudomonadati; phylum Pseudomonadota; class Alphaproteobacteria; order Hyphomicrobiales; family Ahrensiaceae; genus Oricola; species Oricola thermophila. Next base: position 3,007,806 of record NZ_CP054836.1, on the reverse strand, counting down.
TCCAGCCGTTCCACACGCCGGGTCCGACGGCGCGTATGTCGCAGACGGTGAGGATGACGAGCAGCTTGAGCCTCAGCACCGTCTGCACGCTGGCGACGAAATCCTCGATGGTCTTGCGGTCGGACAGGTCACGCGATTGCGCAACGGTGCTCATTGTCAGGTGATCGCGGATAAGCCATGCGACAAGCTTGGTCTCCTGCGCGGAGAAGCCGAGCCGCGGGCACAGTTTCTCCGCCACTTCCGCACCGGCCACCGAGTGGTCCTTGGGCCGTCCCTTGGCGATGTCGTGCAGGAAAAGTGCCGCGTAGAGCACCCGCCTGTGCGCCTCCAGGTCGGGCAGCAGCGAGGAGGCGAGCGGATGTTCCTCCTTGAGGATGCCGCGCTCGATTCGCGACAGCACGTCGACGGAACGGATCAGGTGCTCGTCCACCGTGAAGTGGTGATACATGTTGAACTGCATCATCGCCACGACCTTGCCGAAGTCGGGGATGAAGCGGCCGAGCACGCCGGCCTCGTTCATGCGCCTGAGATTGAGTGCCGGGTCCTTGCGCGACGTCAGGATGTCCATGAACAGCCTGTTCGCCCGCGGATCGTTGCGCAGCGTCGAATTGATGAGTTTCAGCGATCGGCGGATGAGCTGCAGCGCATCGGGGTGAAAATCGAGGCCGTCGCGGTCGGCGAACCAGAACATCCGGATTATGTTGACCGGGTCGTTCCTGAACACGTCGTCGGCGGCGACATTGATGCGCTTGTTCTCGATGATGAAATCGTGCGTTCCCTGGATCTTCTGCGACCGCCGGGCGAATGGCAGCGTCTGCAGGAAGCGGTTGAAGGCCGGTGCCTGCTTGACCTCTTCCTCCTCGAGCGCCGCGCAGATGATGCGGGTCAGGTCGCCGACATCCTTGGCTATCAGGAAGTAGTGCTTCATGAAGCGCTCGACATCCCGCAGGCCGGGATGGCTCTTGTAGCCGAGCCGGTCGGCGAGGCCGCGCTGCACCTCGAAGCCGAGGCGCTCTTCCGCCTTTCCCGTCATGAAGTGCAGGTGGCAGCGCACCGCCCAGAGGAAGTCCTCGCACTTGACGAAGAGGTTGTACTCCGATCGCGACAGCACGCCCTTCCTGATCAGGTCCGTCCGGTCGGAGACGCGGTAGAAATACTTCGCGATCCAGAACAGCGTCTGCAGGTCGCGCAATCCGCCCTTGCCGTCCTTGATGTTCGGCTCCACGAGATAGCGCGTTTCGCCCATCCGCTTGTGGCGCGCGTCGCGCTCGGCAAGCTTTGCCTGGATGAAGGTCGAGGCCGAGTTCTGCACGACCTCCTCCTGGAAGCGCTTTTCCAGTTCGTCGAAGAGCGACCGCTCGCCGTAGAGGTAGCGCATGTCGAGGATCGCCGTGCAAATCGTCGTGTCGGCCTTCGACAGCCGGATGCATTCGTCTATGGACCGCGTGGCGTGGCCGACGGTCAGGCCGAGGTCCCAGAGCATGTAGAGGATGTACTCGGCCAGCTGTTCGCCCAGCGGTGTCTGCTTGTAGGGCAGCACGAACATCAGGTCGATGTCGGAACCCGGTGCCAGTGTTGCACGCCCGTAGCCGCCGACGGCAACCAGCGCCAGCCTCTCGCCGCGCGACAGGTTGGTGACGCGGAACACCCGCTCCATCGCGAAATCGTAGATCGCGCGGATCATCCGGTCCATGTCGTCGGAAAGGTTCTGGGCGCATGCTATGCCGCCGCCGTCCTCGAACAGCTGCTTCTCGGCCCGCTTGCGATCCTCGGCAAGGACGGACTTGAGATGCGCCAAGACCTCGGAGCGCACGGCATGTCCCGAGCCGTCGCCGCCATGCCTGTCCGCGATGGCGATCAACTCGGCGTGCAGCGTGTCGCTGCCGGTCTGTGTCTGGGCTGCTGTCATGTTCCGGTCCTCAGGGCCTCATACAGAAGCCTCGCCGCAATGTCACATGACTTCACTGCGGTTTCGTTATCAGCCCTTTCAGCCGATACAGCGCATCCAGTGCCTCGCGCGGCGTCATTTCGTCTGGCGTCAGCTCGGCGACCGCCTCCTCGATCCTGCTCGGCTTGGCGGCGGCGGCCGGCTCGCGCTTCGCCACTTCGGCGGAGAACAGCGGCAGGTCGTCGACCAGCTTCGACGCCTTGGACTCGCGCCCCTGCGCTTCCAGCTGGTCGAGCACGTCGCGGGCGCGGGTCACCACGCTCTCCGGCAGGCCCGCGAGCTTGGCGACCTGCACGCCGTAGGAACGGTCGGCCGCTCCCCTGGCAACCTCGTGCAGGAAGATCACGTCGCCTTCCCACTCCTTCACGCGCATCGTGACATTGTGCAGGTTGGCCAGCGTCTCGGCGAGCGCGGTCAGCTCGTGGAAATGCGTCGCGAACAGGGTACGGCAGCGGTTTTTTTCGTGCAGGTATTCTACCGTCGCCCAGGCGATCGACAGCCCGTCGAAGGTGGAGGTGCCCCGCCCGATCTCGTCGAGAATGACCAGCGACCGGTCGCTGGCCTGGTTCAGGATCGCCGCCGTCTCCACCATTTCCACCATGAAGGTCGAGCGTCCGCGTGCCAGGTCGTCGGATGCGCCGACCCGGCTGAACAGCCGGTCGACCACGCCGATATGCGCGCTGCCGGCGGGCACGAAGGAGCCGGTCTGCGCCAGGATCGCGATCAGCGCATTCTGCCGCAGGAAGGTCGACTTGCCGCCCATGTTCGGTCCGGTGAGCAGCCAGATCGCGCCCTGCTCGCTGTCGCCCTCCGGCGACAGGTCGCAATCATTGGCCACGAAGGGATGGGCCGCTTGCCGCCTGAGCGCCTGTTCCACGACCGGGTGCCGTCCGGCGACGATTTCGAAGCTGCGGCTGCCGTCCACCTTCGGCCGGCAGTAGCCCTCGGATTCCGCCAGCCTTGCGAGGCCGATGGACACGTCGATGACCGCCAGCGCCTGCGCGGCGCCGCGGATTGCCTCCGCCGACCCGATTACCGCCGCCTGCAGCCGGTCGAATATCTCCAGCTCTATGGCGAGCGCGCGGTCGGCGGCATTGGCGATGCGGCTTTCGAGGTCGGCCAGTTCCGTTGTCGTGAAGCGCATCGCGTTCGCCAGTGTCTGGCGATGGATGAACCGGCCCTTGGCCTCGTCGGTATCGGTCAGCGCGCCGCTGTTTTGCTGCGTCACCTCGATGAAGTAGCCGAGCACGTTGTTGTACTTGATCTTGAGCGACTTGACGCCCGTCTCCTCGATCAGCTCGGTCTGCATTCGCGCGATGATCTGCCGCGACTCGTCGCGCAGTGCCCGCATCTCGTCCAGCTCGCCATGATGGCCGGCACGCACGAAGCCGCCGTCGCGCTTCATTAGCGGCACCTCGTCGGCAAGCGCGGCGTCGAGTCTGTTCGCGACGTCGCCGGGCGCCGCCGAAAGGCTCGCGGCGGCCCGTGACAGCTCGGCCGGCAGATCTGCCGCTTCGAGCAGGCGCCGCACCGCCTCCGCCGCTTTCAGCCCGTCGCGGATCGCGACGAGATCGCGGGGGCCTCCGCGATTGAGCGACAGCCGCGACAATGCGCGCGGCATGTCGGGCGACGATTTCAGGATGTCGCGCAGGTCGCTTGCCAGCCTTTCGTCGCCGGCCATGAAGAACGTGACGGAATCCAGCCGCTCGTTTATCGCGTCGCAATCGGTCAGCGGCGAGCGCAACCGTTCGGCGAGCAGCCGCGCGCCGCCGCCCGTCACCGTGCGGTCCACGGCCTTGAGCAGGCTGCCCTGCCGCGACCCGGACAGCGTGCGTTCGATTTCCAGGTTGGCGCGCGTCGCCGGGTCTATGAACAGCGTTGCGCCGGAATCCTCTCGTTCGGGCCGCTCGAGCACCGGGCGTTCGGAAATCTGGGTTCGCTCCACATAGGCGATGGCACCCGCGGCCGCCGACAGTTCGGCGCGGCTGAAATTGCCGAATCCGTCCAGCGTGCTCACGCCGTAGAAGCGCGTAAGTCGCTCTTCCGCGGTTGCGCTGTCGAAGAAGCTCGCCGGAAGCGGCGTCACCGCCAGGCCCAGCTGGTCGAACACCGGCCGAAGCTCGGGATCCTCGAACACGGCTTCCGCCACCGTGATCTCGCGCGGTCCGACTCGCAATATGTCCGACAGGAGCCGTTCGGGAGCGGTTGCGGCGATCCGGAACTGTCCGGTCGAGATGTCGATCCATGCAAGCGCCAACTCCCCGCCCGCCTTTGTGCGGCCGATGGCGAGAAAGGCACTGCTCTCGCCCGGGTCGAGCAGCTTTTCCTCGGTGATCGTTCCCGGCGTGACAAGTCGCGTCACAGCCCTGCGCACGACGGACTTGGAGCCGCGTTTCTTGGCTTCCGCCGGATCCTCCAGCTGTTCGCAGACGGCGACCCGGAAGCCCTGGCCGATTAGCTTTTGCAGGTAGTCGTCGGCCGAGTGAACGGGCACGCCGCACATCGGGATGTCCTGGTCGAGATGCTTGCCGCGCTTCGTCAGCGTGATCCCGAGCGCGCGCGATGCGATCTCGGCGTCCTCGAAGAACAACTCGTAGAAATCGCCCATCCTGTAGAAAAGGAGCGAATCCGGATTGGCTTCCTTGATCTCCAGATATTGCGCCATCATCGGCGTCGGCGCTGCTGCCGGTGCGGTCTTGGTCAGCATGGATCCTGCGTTGTCTCGGAATTGTCCCTGTCATAGTCGCGTTTACAGGCAGGCGAAATAGCCTTAGGACATCCACCCCCCATCTTGTTTGGGATAACGGCAAGAACAGTGGAAACGCCCATGTCCAACTCCCAGGAACCGGAATCCGGCAAGCAGTCTTCCGAGGCCCCGAGGGTCACGGACCAGGAAGCGCTGGACTTCCATTCGCGTGGCCGGCCGGGCAAGCTCGAGATCACGCCGACCAAGCCGATGACGACGCAGCGCGACCTCTCGCTTGCCTATTCCCCGGGTGTCGCGGTGCCGGTCAAGGCGATCGCCGAGGACCCGGACAAGGCCTTCGACTACACGGCGCGCGGCAACATGGTTGCCGTCATTTCCAACGGCAGTGCCATCCTGGGGATGGGCGATCTCGGTGCGCTTGCATCCAAGCCGGTGATGGAAGGAAAGGCGGTGCTGTTCAAGCGCTTCGCCGATGTCGACTCCATCGATCTGGAGGTCGACACCCGGGACATCGACGAGTTCGTCAACTGCGTTCGCCTTCTCGGGCCGTCCTTTGGCGGCATCAACCTTGAGGACATCAAGGCGCCGGACTGTTTCATCATCGAGCAGCGGCTGCGCGAGGAAATGGACATTCCCGTTTTCCACGACGACCAGCACGGCACGGCAATCATCGCCGCGGCCGGTCTGATCAATGCGCTGCATCTGACAGGCCGCGACATGAAATCCGTGAAGATCGTCTGCAACGGCGCCGGCGCGGCCGCGATCGCCTGCATCGAGCTGGTCAAGTCGATGGGTGTGCCGCACGAGAACGTCATTCTCTGCGATACCAAGGGCGTCATCTACCAGGGGCGTGCCACCGGCCTGAACCAGTGGAAGTCGGCCCATGCCGTGAAGACCGACAGGCGTACGCTCGCCGAGGCGCTCGACGGTGCGGATGTCTTTCTCGGGCTTTCCGTCAAGGGGGCGCTGACCGAGGACATGGTGCGTTCCATGGCCGACAATCCGATCATCTTCGCCATGGCCAATCCCGACCCGGAGATCACGCCGGAGGAGGTCGCGGCCATCCGCTCCGACGCCATCGTGGCGACCGGCCGTTCCGACTATCCGAACCAGGTCAACAACGTGCTGGGCTTCCCCTACATCTTCCGCGGCGCGCTTGATGTGCGCGCGACGGAGATCAACGAGGAGATGAAGGCGGCCGCAGCCCACGCACTGGCAGAGCTCGCGCGCGAGGATGTTCCCGATGATGTCGCCGCCGCCTATGCCGGCAACCGGCCGAAATTCGGGCCGGGCTACATCATTCCGGTGCCGTTTGATCCGCGACTGATCTCGGCCATTCCGGTCGCCGTTGCCAGGGCGGCGATAAAGACCGGCGTCGCGCGCCGCGAGATCACGGATTTCGAGGCCTATGCCAACCAGCTTTCGGCGCGCCGCGACCCGATCGCCTCGACGCTTCAGCGGATCTACGAGCGCGTCCGTCGCCATCCGAAGCGGATCGTCTTCACCGAGGGCGAGGAGGAGCAGATGATCCGCGCGGCCGTGTCCTACGTGAACCAGCAGCTCGGCACCGCCATCCTGCTCGGCCGCGAGGACCTGATCCGGGAGACGGCGCGCGAGGCCGGCGCGGACATCGACAGGCCGGGCATCGAGCTGATCAATGCCCGGCTGTCGAGCAGGAACCGGGACTATGCGGACTTCCTCTACGAGCGGCTGCAACGCGACGGCTTCCTGTTCCGCGACTGCCAGCGCCTGGTCAACAACGACCGCAACCATTTTGCCGCGACGATGGTGGCCCTCGGCGATGCCGACGGCATGGTCACCGGCGTCACGCGCAACTATTCCACCGCGCTGTCCGATGTCCGCCGCGTCATCGACGCGCGGCCCGGCCATCGTGTCATCGGCCTGTCCCTGGCGTTGTGCCGCGGCCGCACCGTGCTCGTTGCCGACACGGCGGTCCACGACATGCCGAGCGCCGAGGAACTGGCGGACATCGCCGAGGAGGCTGCCGGAATGGCCCGCCGCATGGGCTACGAGCCCCATGTCGCCATGCTGGCCTACTCCACTTTCGGCCAGCCGCCGGGCGAGCGCTCGCAGGTGGTGCGTGACGCCGTGCGCATCCTCGACAGGCGCCGCGTCGATTTCGAGTATGACGGCGAGATGGCCGCCGATGTGGCGCTCAGTGCCGAGCTGATGGCGCAATACCCCTTCTGCCGCCTGTCCCGTCCGGCCAACGTGCTGGTGATGCCGGCCTTCCATTCGGCCTCCATCTCCACCAAGATGCTGCAGGAGCTCGGCGGCTCGACGGTGATCGGCCCGCTTCTGGTCGGCCTCAACAGGCCGGTGCAGATCGTCTCCCTCGGTGCGCGCGATGCCGACATCGTCAACATGGCGGCGATCGCCGCCTACAACGCGGATTCGTGAGCGCGCTCAGGCGGTCCGGGCGCCGGGCGCAAACCGGCCGGCATCGGCGCCGTAATAGCGCACGTAGCGCTCGCTGATCGTGTCGACGGGCAGGATGACCATGACGTCGGTCGAGCCGAAGGCCCGGTCGATCACCGCCCGGTCGGCGAATTTCGCGCCGAGCCGCAGGTAGCCCTTGATCAGCGGCGGCATGGCGGCCAGCGCCGCCTTCATGTCGATGGCCTCTTCCGGCAGCATGTCCATCTTGATCGCGTCGGCGGTCGCCGGGTCGACAGCCCACTCGCCGCTGGCGCGGGCGTGCCGGTGCAGGAACGACAGCGCCAGCGCGTGTTTTCGCGCGTCCGCGCCGGGGAACGACGCGCAGCCGACCATCACGTCGGTCCCGTGGCGCAGGCAGTATGCCCAGATCCCCTGCCACAGCAGCTCGATCGTGCGCTTGGAGCGGTAGTCCGGCATCACGCAGGAGCGGCCCAGTTCCAGGAACCGCTTGCCGCGGTGGCGTGCCACCAGCGCGTCGATGGCGTATTCGCCGGCCGAGTAGAAGCCGCCGGCGCGCGCCGCGACCTCGTCGCGCAGCAGCCTGTAGGTGCCGACGATCTGCTCGGCCGGGCTGCCGGGCCGTGTCGTGTCGACGACGATCAGGTGATCGCAGGTTGCATCGAAACGGTCCTCGTCGCGATCGCTCCTGCCGCTGTCCGGGGAGAATGATGCGCCCATTTCCTCGCGGAAGATCCGGTAGCGAAGCCGCTGTGCCGCCTCGAGTTCCGCGGGGTCGGCGATCAGCCTGGCGACGAGCGGGCCGATCCGGCCCAGCACGGCGCCTTCGTCGGCCTGGCCGGAATCTTGAAACAATGGCGGGGTCGCGTCGGAATGCCTGGTCGCGCGGATCGTCCGGTTGGCGATGTTCATCCTCTGCCCCTTTCCCGGCAAGGGGCCGGGGTCGCGCCGCCGCGACCGAATCGCCCCCTGCCAACGATTGCGGAACTGGCTAGTCGCAGTTTACGACAACCGGATGACGGATGCGAGGGGGTGTCACGCCGCCTTCTGGTTCAGCCGCGTGATCTGGGCGACGAATTCGTCCGGTTCCAGCGGCTTGGTCAGGATGCCGTCGGCGCCCGCATTGAGCACGTTGACATGGGTCTCCGGCAGCACGTCGGCGGTCAGCGCGAGGATGGGCACCGGGGGCAATCCGGCCTCGTCCTCGAAGCGGCGCACGGCGGATATGGCGTCGACGCCGTCGAGCACCGGCATGTGCAGGTCCATCAGCACGATGTCGTAGGGCAGGCCGGTCTGCGTGTGCGCCATGCGCACGGCATCCACCGCGTCCCTGCCGTTCTCGACATGGTTCACGCGGTGGCCGAGCTTTTCCAGCATGCGCAGGATCAGCAGCGCGTTGACGGGGTTGTCCTCGGCGACGAGCACGTTGAGGCCGGACTTCAGGCAGATGTCGGGCCGCATGACGATGCTGCTGGCGGCGAGCGAGATTTCGCGCACGGTGCCGGACACGATGCGGATGAGCGTGCTCGGGCGCACGGGCCGCGTCAGGAAGGACTGGCCGGCATCCTTGAAGCTGGCGCCTGTCGAGCCGCGGTCCTCCGCCTCGATCAGCGCGATCAGGTCGGCCGAGAAACCGTCGAGGTCGAGGAAGCTTTCCGCGCCGCCCCTTATCCGGTTGTCGACGATCAGGGTCGGGCAGGGCGCGTCGCCGCTGCAGGCGGCGATCGCCGCCTCCCGGTCGTGAAAGATGTCGGTCCTGGCGCCGGCGTCGTGGAGGGTCCGGGCCAGCATCTCCGCCTCTATGATGTTCGGGCTGAGGATCGCGATCCAGCGTCCGTCGAGTTTCCCGTCGATCGCCTCGGCCTGTTTCTGGTCGGTTACCGGGTAGCGAATGGTGAAGCGTGCGCCCTCGCCGAAGCGGCTTTCCAGCGCGATGGAGCCGCCGGCGGCCTCGACGATGCGCCGGGATATGGCGAGCCCGAGCCCGATTCCCTCATGCGGCCGGTTGAAGCCTATGCTCGCCTGCTCGAATTCCTCGAAAATGCGCTGCTGGTCGCGCAGTGCGATGCCGGGTCCGGTGTCCTGAACGGAGATTTCCAGCATGTCGTCGTCGTGGCCGACCGTGATCGAGACGCCGCCCTTCTCGGTGAACTTCACTGCATTGCCGATGATGTTCATCAGCACCTGGCGAAGCCGGGCGGGATCGAAGACCGCGCTTTCCGGAACGTCCGGCGACATGTAGTAGCCGAGATCGATGCCCTTGACATAGGCACGGCTGCACAGGAGCTCGACGACGCCGCTGAGCAGGGGCGCGACCGCGGTGTGCTGCGGGTGGAACTCCAGGTCGCCGGATTCGAAGCGGGCGAAATCCATCAGGTCGTTGACCAGCGTGAGAAGCGCCTCGCTGGAAATCGTGATGGCGTCGACATAGTTCTGCTGTTCCGGCGTCAGCTCGGTATCGGCCAGCAGCTTGCCCATGCCGATGATTCCGTTCAGCGGCGTGCGGATCTCGTGGCTCGTCATCGCCAGGAAACGCGATTTCGCCCGATTGGCGCGTTCGGCTTCGTCGCGGGCCCGCTGAACCGAGTGGATGTCGATGTTCTCGGAGCCCTTGCCGCTGAAACCGGCCGGTGCCGCCGGGGCCATCCAGCGGGCAAAGGCGTCTCCGACACGATGCAGTAGCTGAAATGTCTCGTTCAGTTCCATGAGACCAGCCTACCGCGTCGCGGTTAGGGCGAGGTTGAGCTGATCGCTAAAACTGTCGGCAACCGTACCGAAACGGTCATTTCGACATGTCGACGACAACCCTGCCGCGAATTTTTCCATCCAGAATGGCATTTGCGCTGTCGATGATGTCGTCGAAGCCGATGACCGACGACAGGCTCGCGAGCTTCGCCGTGTCGAGGTTGCGGGCTATGCGGGACCATGCTTCCTCCCGCAGCGGCTTCGGTGCCATGACCGAATCGATGCCGAGCAGTGATACGCCGCGCAGGATGAAAGGCATGACGGTTGCGGGCAGGTCCGCGCCCTGCGCCAGCCCGCAGGCCGTGACGGCACCGCCATACTGGGTCTGCGCGAGCAGGTTGGCCAGCGTGTGCGAGCCGACCGAGTCGATGGCCGCCGCCCAGCGTTCCTTGCCGAGCGGCCGCCCGGGCTCGGAAAGCTCCGCGCGGTCGATGATCTCCGCCGCGCCGAGCCCCGTCAGGTAGTCGGCTTCGGCGGTACGGCCTGTCGATGCGATCACGTGGTAGCCGAGCCTGGCGAGAATGGAGACGGCGACGGAACCGACACCGCCGGACGCGCCGCTCACCGCGACGGGGCCGCGCTCCGGGGTGATGCCGTGCCGCTCGAGCGCCATGATCGACAGCATCGCCGTGTAGCCCGCGGTGCCGACGGCCATCGCGTCCGTCGGCGACATGCTCTCGGGCAGCGCGATCAGCCAGTCGCCCCTGACCCGCGACTTTCCGGCATAGGCGCCGTAATGCGTCTCCCCGGTGCCCCAGCCGTTGAGAATGACCTTGTCGCCGGGCTTCCAGTCGGGATGCGTCGAGCTTTCGACCGTTCCGGCCAGGTCGATGCCCGGCACCATCGGCCAGCGGCGAACGACCGGCGACCTGCCCGTGATCGCCAGTCCGTCCTTGTAGTTGACGGTGGTCGCCTCCACGGAAACGACGGTGTCGCCCTCCATCAGGTCGTCCACTGCCATGTCCCTGACCTCGACCGACTGGTTCTTGTTCTCGTCGCGCGAGACCAGGATTGCCTTGAACGTGTCCGCCATGTTCTTTCTCCCGTTTTCGGCTACCAAACAGCGATCACTCGGATTTCTCAATCGCTCTTTCGCGCCGCCAGGTCATCAGTTCGTCCAATATGATCAGTCCCGCGCCGACCGTGATGGCGGCGTCGGCGAGGTTGAACACGGCGAAGGACCATGCCGGGGTGTGGAAGAGGAAGTAGTCGATCACATAGCCGAAGACGGCCCGGTCGATCAGGTTTCCTATGGCTCCGCCGATCACCAGCGCGAAGCCGGCATGCGAGACGACGCGCTCGGCAGGGCTCGCCCGCCACAGCCACAATACGAAGGCGATGACGCCGAGGCTGATCGCGATCAGGATGCCCGGCCCCAGCCCCCACAGCATGGAGAAGGCGATGCCTTCGTTGTGGGTGCGGTAAAGCGCGAAGAACGGCAGGATGTCGATGGCCCGCTGGTAGGCCATGAACCGCTCCGTGGCATATTTCGCCGCTTGGTCGATGGCAACGACGAGGCCGATCGTGCCGAGTGCCGCCGCGGGTCGTTTCATGCGTCGTCCCCGTCGAATGTCAGCGCATGGCGCCGGATCTCGAACAGGCAGACACCCGTGGCGATCGCGAGGTTCAGCGAGTCGGCCCTGCCTGCCTGCGGTATCTTGATGAGCGTCGTGCAGGCATCGGCGAGTTCGTCCGTCATGCCGGCCTGTTCGTTGCCCATGACCAGCAGCACCGGCTCGCGCGTGTAGTCGGGCTTCCGGTAGTCGACGGCGCCCTTCAGATGCGTGCCCGCCACGATGCCGGGCCATTTCCCCGCGAAGTCGATGAAGGCGGCTTCGTCCATCCTCGCCAGGGGCACCGCGAAAATGGACCCCATCGTTGCGCGCACCGTTTCGGTGGCGAACGGGTCGGTCGTCTGGCCGACGAGGATCACGCCCTTTGCGCCGGCTGCGTCGGCGGTGCGGATGATGGTGCCCAGATTTCCGGGGTCCCGCACCCGGTCGAGCGCGACCCATGTGTCGTTGCCGGTCGGCGCGATGGTATCTCGCGGCAGCCATTGCTGCTCGAACACGCCCATCACCATCTGCGGATTGTCGCGTCGCGCGATCGCACCGAGCACCTTTTCGGACACGATCAGCACGTCGGCGCCCTGCGCCAGGCAGCGCGCGGCGAGCGCCTCGACCTTTTCCTGGCCCTTGCCGGCCTTGCCGTAGATCAGCGTGCGGATCGTCCAGCCGGATTCCATGGCGTCGATGACCAGCTTCATGCCCTCGGCGAGGAAAAGCCCGGTCTCGTCGCGGTGCCGCTTCTTCTCGAGCAGCCTTATGTCCTTGATGATCGGGTTGGACAGGCTTGTCACTTCCTTCACCCGGCCGGGTGCGCGCACCGTCGTGCTCATTGCGTCCCTCCCGCGATCCACCTGCTGTAGAGAGAGGTCGAAAGCGCGCGCTCTCCGGCTTCCTCGCGGATGATAAGCTCGCCCGACTGGACGAGACCCTCGTGTCGCCAGCCGGTGAAGACGTCGCGCATGATCTCGTGCATGGCGAAGAAGGATGCCCGGATCGCGTATGCGGTCAATGTCAGCATGACCGGCTGTTCGGACAGGATGTCCCGGCAGCCGTCCAGCATGTCCGGCAGGTTCTCGAACAGCTGCCACACCTCGCCCGCGGGGCCGCGCCCGTAGGCCGGCGGATCGAGCAGGATGATGTCGTAGGCATTGCCGCGCCTTGCTTCCCGCTGCACGAATTTCAGGGCATCCTCGCAGATCCACCGGATGGGCCGGTCCTGCAGTCCGGCGAGTTCCTGGTTCTCGCGCGCCCACGTGATCGCCTTCTTCGATGCGTCGACATGGGTGACGTGGGCGCCGGCCTCTGCCGCGACCAGGGATGCGACGCCGGTATAGCCGAACAGGTTGAGCACCCTGATCTGCCGGTCCGCCTTGCGGATGCGGTTCGCCATGTCGCGCCAGTGAACCGCCTGCTCGGGGAACACCCCGACATGGCGGAACGATGTGAAGCGGCCGAAATAGGCGATGGTGTCGAAGGCCATTTCCCAGGTCTCGCCGAGCGGCCTGTCCGGGAACCGCCAGCGGCCGAGGCCTTCCTCGTCCGTGTCGCCGGTGAATATCGCGTCGGCCTTTTCCCATTCCGCCGGCGGAAGCCTCTTCGCCCAGATCGCCTGCGCCTCGGGGCGGATGATCCGGTAGGGGCCGTAGCGTTCCAGCTTCTCGCCGTCGCCGCAGTCGAGCAGGGCGTAATTGGCGTCCGCCGCCGTTTCCAGTATCACCGGGGCCTCGCCCCGCGGTGCGGCGCCGCTGCGCGGCCGTCGCGGCATTCGGGTGGTCGCCGTCTCGGCCTTTTCCTGTGGCAGGGCATGTTTCGGTCTCGGGCGGAATGCCTTGGCGCGCGTCTCCGCGCCCTTGCGCTCGGGAGTCTTGCCCGCGGCGGAGCGGCCTCGGGGTCGCTTGTTTCTTCGCTGGTCGGTCTTGGCCAAGGTTTCTGCCTTCGCGTTCTGTCGGCGCAGTCTATGAAACATTCGCGTGCGAAAACCAAGACACCGGATCGCGTCGTGCTTGACCTTGCGCTTCGGGGGCTTCGATAATTCGGCAGGCTCGGAAAAGGAGATCACATGGGCAGACCCTACCGCGAAAACGCCGCAATAGTCTTCTTCTGGGGACTTGCCCTTTGCCTCGTGCTTTTCCTGCTCGGGGAGTGGATCGGCTAGGGGCCGTGTTCTCGCGGCGCGACGGCCCGGGGCTCAGCGCGACAGCAGCAGGGTGCCGCCGGTTTCCGGTTCTGCGTCTTTGGTGCGCTTCCTGTCCTCGACCTCGTAGCGCAGGCTCGCTGCCTCCTTCTTGTAGCGCCTTTCCATCTTGCGGTGTTTGCCTTGGGCGATCCAGGTGCCGATGCCGCCCGCCAGCACGCCGATCGCCACGGCGGACAGCAGCCAGAGGAACATCGGCGCATGGACGGTCAGGGCCGCGTTCTGCGAGTTGAACACGTCGAGATGCAGCGGGACGGAATGGCGATTGGCCACCGCGAGGGCGATCAGGACGATCGCCAGCGGGATGGTGATGAAAAGGGTAATCAGACGCCGGATCATGACCCGTCAACTCCTGCAAGCGCCCCGTCCTGTCAAGTCCGGGGCCGGCGGCTACTTGTTCAGCCGTTCGCGCAGTTCCTTGCCGGTCTTGAAGAACGGCACCCATTTTTCGGCGACCGCGACCTTCTCGCCCGTGCGCGGATTGCGCCCTTCGCGCGCCGGCCGGTTCTTCACCGAGAAGGCGCCGAAGCCGCGCAATTCGACCCTGTTCCCTGCGGCCAGGCCATCCGCGATCTCGTCGAACACGGCGTTGACGATGTTTTCTACATCGCGCTGGAACAGATGCGGGTTCCGGTTTGCGATGATTTGCACGAGTTCGGATTTTATCAAGTCAGCCCCTCCACGTCCGGTCGGACATGCCGGCAATCAGCGGCCAACGTGCCAAACCGAAATCATACCGTCAAGGAAAAGACGCTCCTGTATCGCGTCGACGGGAGATTTTTTCCCGGGCGCGAGCCCGAGCCATTGCGCGGCGGCGCGCGCCCAGAACAGGTTCGGGGCGGGCTCGGCCTTCTTCCACTCGACGATATCCAGCTCCTCGTCCACGCCCTGCCCGGTCAGCCAGTTCCTGGCCGCTTCCTCGCCGCCGAGATCGTCGACCAGCCTGTTGGCGAGCGCCTGCCGCCCGCTGAACACCGATCCGTCGGCGATCCGGTCGATTTCGGTCTCGGAGAAATCGCGCCGTTCCCGCACGAGGTCCTTGAACCACTGATAGCTGTCGAGCAGCATCGCGCGCATCATTTCCTCGGCACCGGGCACGGGTTCGCCGAACATCGACGGCTCGCCCTTGAGCGGCGTGGACTTGATCGTCTGCATGTCGATGCCGAGCTTTTTCAGCATTTCGGTGACGTTCGGATATTGCACGATCACGCCGATCGAGCCGACGATCGACGTCTTGCGCGCGACGATGAAGTCGGCGGCCGCGGCGACCATGTAGGCGGCCGAGGCGCCGGTGGTGCCGATCTGGGCGGTCACGGGTTTCGTTTCCGCGAGCCGGCGCACCGCCTCGTATACGGCCTCGCCGCCGGCGGTCGTGCCGCCGGGCGAGTCGATGGCCAGGATCACGCCTTTTGCCGCCTCGCTTTCCGCGATGTCCTCCAGCATCTGGATCAGGTCCTCGTCCTCGACGATGACGCCCTCGATGCGTACCTTGGCGACATGCGGCCGCGATTTCGGTCCGAAGCGGTCCTCGGGCAGGGCGGCCAGCGCGATGGCGAACAGGCCTGCGAGGGCGACGCCGACGGCGATGACGCGCCAGAAGGTGAGCTTTCGGCGCAGGCGCCTGCGGTCGATGATGTCGTCAGCCAGATGATCGGACATGGTGCTCCCGAAAGGTTTCCCTGTTTCTTTTTTTGCTACGAATGGGGCAGGAACTTGTGTTTTGCCCCGGCATCGCCATGTCATGGCGATATCCGGGGAATCACCATATGGTCGCTTTGGCGGCTTGGCGAGATGATTTGATGCAGGCAGACACCAGTACCGGCGCCGCCGATCCGGCGCAAATGCACGGCGGCAGGCGCCAGGGCGCCTATCGCAGCGCGCTCGCGCATTCCGGCCGCGTGCGTCTCGCGCGCCTGGCCCTGCCCGCGCTCGCGGTCGCCGTTCTGCTTGTGATGGTGCTTGTGATGGTGGTCTCCCGCGCCACCCCCACCACCACGCTCGACTTGTCCGGAAGTGCGATCCGCGATGGCAAGCTGGTCATGGCCAGCCCGAAGCTTGATGGCTTTACGGCGGATGGGCGACCCTATTCCATGCGCGCCGCTCGCGCCATTCAGGACTTGGCGGGGTCCGGCGCGATTGATCTGGAGCGGATACAGGCAAAAGTGGAAATGACTGCAGGCGTCGAAGCGAATGTTCTGGCAGATTCCGGCATATTCGATTCGGAGGCGAACACCTTGGACATCATGCAATCCCTTTCCGTCGAGACCAGTGACGGGAAGCGCGCTGATCTTGGGTCGGCCGCGATCGATCTTGCTGATGGAGTCCTGACGACTGACGATCCTGTGCGGATTTCTTTGCCTGGCGCTGTCTTGGAAGCCGATCGTCTGCGTGTTGAGGATAACGGTCGTCGAATGGTCTTTGAAAGTCGCGTCAGACTTGTGGTACAGCCCGGCGCAATCGGGACGTTTGCTTCCGAGGGGGAAGCGGCCGCCGGTCCGGGCGGATAGACAGGGGGTCGGTCATGCTGAAGTCGCCTATCACTGCAATTTGGAAAGCTGTGAGGCTTGTCGGCATCGTCGCCATGTTGGCGGCCATCACGGTGCCGATTGCCCAAGCCCAGACAAGCCGGACGACTGGTCTGCAGATCTCGGGCGATAGGCCGGTCCAGATCGAAGGTGACAAGCTGGAAGTGCTCGAGGACAAGGGTATTGCTGTATTTACGGGCAATGTTCGCGTCGCTCAGGATGCCACGGTCCTTCGTACCGGAAAGCTCGTAATTCACTACGCGGGGAATGCGGGTGGAGGAGGGTCGATTACATCCGATGCGTCGCGGATCGAAAGGCTTGAGGCAACGGGCGGAGTCAATATCCGTTCGGAGACACAAGTGGCCACTGGAGACACCGGCGTGTTCGACATGGAGACGCAAGTACTGGTGTTGACCGGAGACAAGGTCACTCTTTCGGAGGGCGGAAACGTGGCAACGGGCTGCAAATTGACGGTTGCAATGCAGTCCGGTCGCGCCACCCTGCAGGGCTGCGGTAGTTCGGGTTCTCGTCCGACCATTCTGCTGCAACCGCGCTCTCTTCAAGACGAATGAGGGTATTTCCCATTGTCGATTTTTGATCTCCTGCGCCGCGGTGCCGAAAGAGGAAAGCCGGCATCTCCGGCGCAGATCGCGCCGGGACTGCGGGGCCGCAATCTGCAAGGGACCCTCATCGCGCGCGGTCTGACCAAGAGCTATCGTGGTCGCAAGGTTGTTGACGGCGCTACCATGGGTGTGCGAGCCGGCGAGGCGGTTGGCCTGCTTGGGCCGAACGGCGCGGGCAAAACGACCTGCTTTTATATGGTAACCGGCCTGGTGCCGGTCGATGAGGGCCACATACTCATCGACGGCAATGACGTGACCGCTATGCCGATGTATCAGCGCGCCCGCCTTGGTATTGGCTACTTGCCGCAGGAGGCGTCGATCTTTCGCGGCTTGTCAGTGGAAAAGAATATTCTGGCGGTGCTCGAAGTTGTCGAGAAGAGCGCGAAGGAGCGCCAGAGGAAGCTTGATGCGCTACTTGAGGAGTTCTCCATAGGGCATTTGCGCAAGGCACCGTCAATAGCGCTTTCGGGGGGCGAACGACGGCGTTGTGAAATTGCACGCGCTCTCGCTTCGGATCCCGCATTCATGTTGCTCGACGAGCCTTTTGCCGGCGTGGACCCCATTGCCGTTTCCGATATTCAGGAACTGGTTCGCCACCTTACTCAGCGCGGTATCGGCGTCTTGATCACCGATCACAATGTGCGTGAGACGCTCGGTTTGATCGATCGAGCTTATATCATTCACGCCGGAAAGGTTCTTACGCAGGGAAAGCCGGACGAAATCATTGCCAATCCCGATGTGAGGCGGCTCTATCTTGGGGAACAGTTTTCCCTCTAGGGTTTAGTAATATCTGGGATATTCTCCAATGGATTGAGCCGGACGTGGTTGGGCGATTGACCGCTCGACCCTTAACCGTTTGACAGTGAGCCGGTGATAAGCAATTTTCGGGCCAAATTGGTGAAATGTGATTGAGGTACGGGTAAGCGGGGATGGCGCTGTCTGCCAAGCTAAGCCTGCGGCAAAGCCAGTCGATGGTGATGACGCCGCAGCTTCTGCAGTCGATCAGGTTGCTGCAGTTCTCTCAGCTTGAGCTTGACCGTTTCATCGAGGAGCAGATCGAAATCAATCCATTGTTGGAGGCAGCCGCATCGGACGAAACTGCTTCCGATCCGAAAACGCTTGACGTTGATGGTGATACGGATCGTGATCGGCCCGTAGAATGGCCGATGGACGAACTGGAGGTCAGCGCCGGTTCAATCGCGGATAGGCTCGACACGTCTCTCGAAAATGTATTCCCGGATGACCCGGGTCGAGTGGAATCGGATCAGGTGATGCTGCCTCGTTCGGGGGAGGGGGGCGTTGGCCACGCTGAGAACGATTTCGATCTGCAGGAGGTCGTCGCCGCGTCTCTGACTCTGCGAGATCATCTGATTGAACAGATTGCACTTACACTTCGGACAGATTCGGACCGGGCCATCGCCTTTGAATTGGTCGATGCGCTGGACCCGAACGGTTATGTGGAAGTCGATTTTGCCGATTTGGCAAGTCGGGTGGGGTGCGAGGAGGCGGATATCGAGGCCGTTTTGGGCGCATTGCAGGCAATGGACCCGCCCGGCGTCTTCGCCCGCAGCCTGTCGGAATGCCTGGCCCTGCAGCTGGCCCGCAGGGGGCGCCTCGACCCGGCCATGGCGGCGTTGCTCGACAACCTGCCCCTCCTCGCCCGGCGCGACTTCAAGGCGCTGTCGCGCATCTGCGGCGTCGGCGAGGCGGACCTGGTCGAGATGCTCGCGGAGATCCGCGCGCTCGATCCGCGGCCCGGCCTTGCGTTCGAGCCCGTCGGCGTGGAGTCGGTGGTCTACGATGTCGAGGTGACGGAAGGTGATGACGGAACCTGGCGCGTCGAGCTCAATCCCGACGCGCTGCCGCGGGTCCTGGTCAATCGCGACTACTACGCGCACGTGGCGCGTTCCGGCCTTTCGGCGGAAGAAAAGATGTTCATGAGCGAGTGCCTGCAGAACGCTACCTGGCTCGAACGCAGCCTCGACCAGCGCGCCACCACCATCCTGAAGGTCGCCAGCGAGATCGTGCGCCAGCAGGACGCGTTTTTCGTTCACGGCGTCAGCGCGCTGAAGCCGATGACCATGAAGATGGTCGCCGACGAGATCGGCATGCATGAATCGACGGTGAGCCGGGTCAGCGCCAACAAGTACATGCTGACCCCGCGCGGCATGTTCGAGTTCCGCTATTTCTTCACCGTTGCCATAGGTGCCGGCGGCGGGACGGAGGAGGGCCACTCTTCGGAAGCCGTTCGCCAACGCATACGGGAACTGATAGAAGGGGAGACGCCCGACGCCGTCCTGTCCGATGACAGGCTGGTATCCATTCTGAAGGAGGAAGGCATCGATATCGCAAGGCGCACCGTTGCCAAGTACCGCGAGTCCATGAACATCGCCTCTTCCGTGCAGCGACGACGCGAAAAGCGCGCGCTTGCGGTCGCGGGCGACTGAATGCCGCGCCCAGCGCGGGTCATAATGCGGTGGCATTTTTCTGTGCGCCCGGCTTCACAGCCTTGCATGTTTCGCCCAATCTGTGTTTTGGGCCACGCCGCCACGAGTTGAAAAGCAATGGAGTTGCAAATGGCTTTGCGCGTTTCGGGAAAACACATGGACATCGGTGACGCGTTCCGCACGCGCATCGAGGACCGGATCGACGAGGCTCTCTCCAAGTATTTCGACCGCGGGGCCGACGGCCATGTAACCGTCGAGAAGTCGGGATCGCGCTACACGACCGATTGCATGCTCCATCTCGCATCCGGAGTCGTCCTCCAGGCGACCGGCGAGGCGCAGGATCCGCAGGTCAGTTTCGACATGGCCGCCGAGCGCATCGAGAAGCGCCTGCGCCGCTACAAGCGCCGGCTGAAGTCGCACAATTCCGACGAAGCGGCAGCCCGCACCGAGGAATATGCCTATCGCGTGCTCGAGGCGTTGCCGGAAACCGAGGACGATGACATTCCCGAGGATTTCGCCCCGACCATTGTCGCGGAGACCTCGATGAAGCTCGCCACGATGACCGTGTCGTCGGCTGTTTTGCAACTGGACCTGCAGGACAACCCGGTATATGTGTTCCGAAATGCAGGCAGCGGCGACGTCAATCTGGTCTACCGCCGTGCCGACGGAAACATTGGCTGGATAGATCCGGGCTCGATCAAACAAGCATGACCGAATATGTTTGAACCGCGCTGAAAGGCGCGTGCCTTGGCTCGCACTATCCGCAAGGGCAGACTGATGAATTTGGGCGATATTGTCACGCAGGAAGCGATTATCCCGGATTTGCGGGTGAGTTCCAAGAAGCAGCTTCTCCAGGCAATCGCGGAAAAGGCGTCCGAGTTGACGGGCATTTCCGCTCGGGCGATTTTCGACACGATCCTGCAGCGCGAACGGCTGGGCTCGACCGGTGTCGGCAAGGGCATAGCCATTCCCCACGGCAAGTTCCCGAACTTCGACCGCATCGTCGGTGTCTTCGCGCGCCTGCACGCGCCGGTCGATTTCGAGGCGCTTGACGACCAACCGGTGGACATCGTGTTCCTGCTGCTGGCTCCAGAAAGCGCCGGTGCCGACCATCTGAAGGCATTGTCGCGTATCGCGCGCGTGCTGCGCGATCCCGGCCGCATTTCGAAGCTGCGCGCCACGGAAGACCCGGAAGCGCTGTTTTCCTTCCTCACCGAAGACCAGGCTTCCAACGCTGCCTGAGCGGGCGGCATTCGCGAGCGTCCGGAAATCCCGAATCGGCAACGGCGCCGACCCGCGGGTTGAAATGCTTGCCCGCACCGCGCCGTTTGAATAACCAGATCCGATGCTGACGCTCGCCATAGACACAGCCGCCAGATTCTGTTCCGCCTGTGCGTGGGACGGGAAGCGCGTGCTCGGAGTCGAGGAGCGCGATATCGGGCGCGGCCATGCCGAGCAGCTGATGGAGGTCGTCGCCGGGGCGCTGGCAGGTGCCGGTCGCGCGTTCTCCGACATCGGGCGCATTGCGGTCGCCGTCGGTCCCGGGTCGTTCACCGGCATTCGTGTCGGTGTCGCCGCCGCGCGCGGTTTCGGTCTTGCGCTGGGCGCGCCCGTCGTCGGGATCACCACGCTCGAGGCGCTGGCCGAGGACGCGCGTGGCGTCGCGGCCGGTGCGCTGGCCGTCGCCGTTCATGGCGGTCGTGGCCAGGTTTTCCTCCAGTCCTTCGCCGCCGACGGTGCCCCCGTGGGCGAGCCGGTGGCCGTGCCGTTGGAGGAGGCGGCGTCGCTGGTGGCGCCGTCGATCGGATGTATCGCCGGAAATGCCGCGACGGACATCGCCGCCGCGCTTGGCCGCCCGGTGCAGGCGGTGCTCGATCGTCCGACCGGATCCATAACCACCATTGCCCGCCTCGCGGAAAGGTCGGGCCGCCGGCCGGTGCCGCTTTACCTGCGCGGAGCCGATGCCAGGCCGCAGTCCGGCTTTGCATTGCCCCGTACCGGTTCCGGGGCGTGACATGAACTGGCTCGCCAGGCTTTTCCCGCTCGATGTCGTCATCGACCCCCTGGAGCCGGTGCACGCCCGCTCCATGGCCGAGTTGCATTCCGGCAGCTTCGCCCGGCCATGGACGGACGGCGAGTTCCACGACCTGCTCTCGCAGGACACCGTGTTCGGCTTTGCCGCCCGCGAAATGCGGTTCGGCAAGGGCCGGGTTCTCGGTTTCGTGCTGGTGCGTGCCGCCGCGGGCGAGGCGGAAATACTGACGATCGTGGTTTCTCCCGACTGGCAGCGTCACGGCATCGGCCGCAAGCTGATGGATGCCGCGCTGGCCGAGGCGCATCGCGAACGGATCGAGGCGGTGTTCCTGGAGGTCGACGAGACCAACGAATCTGCCATCGCTCTGTATCGGCGGCTCGGATTCTACCAGGTCGGAGGCCGGCCGGATTACTATCGGGACAGCTCGGGACGGGCGACGGCCGCGCTTGTCATGCGCCGCGATCTCCGTTAACCGCACGGAACGGAGGTTCGGGAGACGGCGGTGAAAGGCGGCACGGAAAAAACGCTGGAAGAACTCTGCATCGAACGCGGCATGCGCATGACAGACCAGCGCCGCGTGATTGCGCGCGTGTTGCAGGATGCGTCCGATCATCCGGACGTGGACGAGCTGTATCGCCGGGCATCGACGGTGGATTCGAACATTTCCATTTCCACCGTCTATCGAACCGTGAAGCTGTTCGAGGACGCCGGCATCATCGAAAAGCACGAATTTCGCGACGGCCGGGCGCGATACGAGCCGATCCCCGACGAGCATCACGATCACCTGATCGACGTGACGTCCGGCGACGTGATCGAGTTTCGCAATGCGCGCATCGAGGCACTGCAGGAAGAGATAGCCCGTGAACTGGGCTACCGCATCGTCGATCACCGTCTCGAACTCTACGCGGTGCCGATCGACCCCAAGGACAAGACCTGACGTGTCGTGACACGCTGGTTGCGCCTCATCCTCTTCCTTGGCCTGCTCGTGCCGATGACCGTGCTTGCCGCCCCTTTCCAGCTGCTTGCAGTGCGCACCGGCATGCCGCTTCGCAGGTGGCTTCCGGTATGCTGGCACCGCATTGCGGCGCGGATCATCGGGCTGCGGACACGGGTGCACGGAAAACCTGCCATTCACGATCATGCCGGTGTGCTGATCGCGGCCAATCACGTTTCGTGGCTCGACATCATCGCGCTTGGCGCCGCGGCCCCGGTATCCTTCATTGCCAAGGATGAGGTCGCCCGCTGGCCCGGCATCTCCATTCTCGCGAAACTGCAGGAAACGGTTTTCGTGGAGCGGCATAGGCGCGGCAAGGTCGGCGAGCAGGCGGCGCGCATCCGCGATCGTCTCGAGAGGGGCGATGCCGTCGTCCTCTTTCCCGAGGGCACCACGTCCGACGGCAATTTCCTGCTGCCGTTCAAGTCCGCGCTGTTCGGTGCGGTGGGTGTCACGCCCCATGCTGCCGGAAAGTCGCCTCACGTCCAGCCGGTCGCCATCGTCTACACCCACCTGCACGGGATGCCGATGGGGCGCTACGACCGGCCGGTTGCCGCCTGGCCGGGTGACGTCGGGCTGGCCCCGCATCTCTGGCGCGTGCTGGGCGAGGGCGCCATCGACGTGTCGATCGTCTTCGGCGAAGCCTTTCCGGCTTCGGAACTGCCCGACCGCAAGGCGCTTGCGGCCGCCTGCGAGGCCGCGATCCGCGAAATGGTCTCCGGCGTATTGCGCGGCCGCACACCGCTTCCAAGCGGCGTCAAAACGGGGTAAAGACCGGGCATGAGCGATATTCTGGAACTCACGGGGCGCGAAGAGGCGCCGGCTGCCGGCAACACCCGCAAGGTCTTCGTCAAGACCTATGGTTGCCAGATGAACGTCTATGACAGCCAGCGCATGGCCGATGCGCTTGGCGCAGACGGCTATGTGGAAACGGCGTCGCCGGAAGATGCCGACATGATCCTCCTCAACACATGTCACATCCGGGAGAAGGCGGCCGAGAAGGTCTATTCGGAGCTCGGACGCCTGCGCAAGCTGCGCGACAGGCGCCGTTCCGATGGCGGCGAAATGCTGATCGGCGTTGCCGGTTGCGTCGCCCAGGCCGAGGGCGAGGAGATCATTCGCCGCGCGCCTGTCGTCGATTTCGTCATCGGTCCGCAGACCTACCACCGGCTTCCGCAGATCGCGGCCGAGGCCCGGCAGGGCAACAAGGTTGTCGAGACGGACTACGCCATGGAGGACAAGTTCGAGAAGCTCCCGGCGCATGACGAGCAACGGGTCCGTGCCCGTGGCGTCACCGCCTTTCTTACCGTCCAGGAAGGCTGCGACAAGTTCTGCACCTTCTGCGTCGTGCCCTATACGCGAGGCGCCGAGGTGTCGCGCCCCGTTCACCAGATCCTTTCCGAGGCGCGCCGCCTTGCCGGGGCAGGCGTGCGCGAGGTCACCCTGCTCGGCCAGAACGTCAATGCATGGCATGGTGAGGGTGCCGATGGCCGCGAGTGGGGGCTCGGGGAACTGCTGCACGAGCTTGCGAAGATCGACGGCATAGATCGCCTGCGCTACACGACCAGCCATCCCCGCGACATGGACGATGCCCTGATAGCGGCGCATCGCGATCTCGATTGCCTGATGCCCTATCTTCACCTTCCGGTACAGGCGGGCTCCGACCGCATCCTGAAGGCGATGAACCGCAAGCATACCGCCGACGAGTACCGGCGCCTTGTGGACCGCATTCGCGATGCGCGGCCCGACATTGCCCTTTCCGGCGATTTCATCGTCGGCTTTCCGGGGGAGACCGACGCCGATTTCGAGGACACGATGCGGCTGATTGCCGATGTCGGCTACGCCCAGGCCTTCTCTTTCAAGTATTCCCCGCGTCCGGGCACGCCGGGTGCCGACATGGACGATCAGGTGCCGGAAGACGTCAAGACCGGGCGGCTTCACCGCCTGCAGGCCCTGCTCGACGAGCAGCAGGCAGGTTTCATGAAGGGGCTGGAAGGAAGGACGATTTCCGTCCTGCTCGAGAAGCCCGGGCGCGATCCGGGCCAGCTGGTCGGGAGGTCTCCCTGGCTTCAACCCGTGGTTTGTGATGAAAATGTCGGAAAAATCGGCGACATTGTCCAAGTGCGAATCACGAGGGCATCCGCCAACAGCCTGATTGCGGACAACAGCGAAGTGGAAATTCCGGCTTGAACTCAGAAGCCAATGTGAATCCCGTGGCCACCGGCGCCTCCGATCTGGCGCACATAGTCCTGACCTTCGACAACAACGAATACGCGCGCGCTCTCTACGGCCAGTTCGACGAGAACCTCGCCCTGATCGAGCAGCGCCTGGGCGTCGACGTCCGATCCAAGGGCAACCAGGTTTCGATTCGCGGCGAGCCGGCCGCCACCGAACAGGCGCGCCGCGCGCTCGACTTTCTCTACGACCGGCTGGCCGCCGGCGGCGAGGAACCCGATGCAGCCGAGGTCGACGGGGCGTTGCGCATGGCGGTCGCGGCGGACGACCAGCTTTCGCTGCCGACCATCACGGCGCCCGCGAAACTCGCGGCGGCGCAGATATCGACGCGCAAGAAGACCATATTCGCCCGCACGCCGAACCAGGATGCCTACATTCGGGCGCTCGAGCGTGCCGAGCTCGTTTTCGGCATCGGCCCGGCGGGAACCGGCAAGACCTATCTCGCGGTCGCCCATGCGGCGATGCTGCTGGAGCGCGGTGCCGTCGAGCGGATCATCCTGTCGCGTCCGGCCGTGGAGGCGGGCGAACGTCTCGGCTTCCTGCCGGGCGACCTGAAGGAGAAGGTCGATCCATATCTGCGGCCACTCTACGACGCGCTTTACGACATGATTCCCGCGGACAAGGTCGAGCGCGCGCTGGCCGCCGGTGTCATCGAGATCGCGCCGCTGGCCTTCATGCGTGGCCGCACGCTGACCAATGCCGCTGTCATACTCGACGAGGCGCAGAACACGACCTCGATGCAGATGAAGATGTTCCTGACCCGTCTCGGCGAGAATTCCATGATGATGGTGACGGGAGACCCGTCGCAGATAGATCTCCCGCTCGGGGCGCAGTCGGGGCTCGTGGAGGCACTGCGCGTGCTGCGGGACGTGCCCGGCATCGTCACCGTGCGCTTCAACGAGAAGGACGTCGTTCGCCATCCGCTCGTCGGCCGCATCGTTTCCGCCTATGACGCCAACCGGGACTAGGGCCTTGGCTGTCGAGATCGATGTCGGCGTCGAGGCCGGCGACTGGCCGGGTGCGGACGAACTCGAGGCGCTGGTGCGCGAGGTCGTCGATGCGGCGGCGGCCCGGTTGGGCCTTTCCGGTGCCGACACGGAATTGTCCGTCCTGTTCACCGATGACGCCGCGATTCGCCGGCTGAACGCCGAATGGCGCGGCAAGGACAGGCCGACGAACGTGCTGTCTTTCCCTGCCTTCGATCTCGCGCCCGGCGATGCGCCGGGGCCGATGCTCGGCGATATCGTGATCGCTTCGCAGACGGTGGCCCGCGAGGCCGAGCTTGAAGGCAAGTCCTTCGATGACCATCTCCGGCATCTGGTTGTACACGGTTTCTTGCATCTTCTGGGGTACGATCACGAAAACGACACGGAAGCCGGGGAAATGGAAGGCGCGGAACGCGCAATTCTTGCTGACATCGGCGTTCCCGACCCCTATTGTGACTGAGAACGAAACAACAAGCCTTAAATGAACAGTACCGACAGCGACTCATCATGGTCTGACGGCGGCGACAGCGATACCGATCCCCGAAGTCCCCGCACGGAGCCCGGCAAGACACGCGGCTACCCGGGCTTTTTCCAGCGTCTGATCAATCTCTTCAGGCCGCAATCCGCCGCGACCATCCGGGAAAACCTGCAGGACGCGCTTGCCGGCAACGGCGAGTGGGACCAGACCATCTCGCCGGGCGAACGCGCCATGCTGCACAACATCCTGCGGCTGCGCGAGATGCGTGTCGACGACGTGATGATCCCGCGTGCCGAGATCGATGCCGTCGACCAGAAGACGACGCTCGGCGAATTGCTGGGCATGTTCGAACGGTCGGGCCACAGCCGCATGCCGGTCTATGACGAGACGCTCGACGACCCGCGCGGCATGGTCCACATCCGCGACGTCGTGGCCGTGATTACCAGGCTCGCTGCCGAGAAGAAGCGCCCGCGCCGCAAGAACGGTTCCGCGACGGTCGGCCACAACAGCGCCGGCGAGTTCGACCTATCCAGGGTGCAGCTCGACAAGACCATCGAGGAACTCAAGCTGGCCCGCCAGGTGCTTTTCGTGCCGCCCTCCATGCTGGCCGCCGACCTGATGGCGCGCATGCAGGCGCAGCGCATCCAGATGGCCCTGGTGATCGACGAGTATGGCGGCACCGACGGCCTCGTCTCGCTTGAGGACATCGTCGAGACGGTCGTCGGCGACATCGAGGACGAGCATGACGAGGACGAGGCGCTCGTCACCCAGCAGGAGAACGGCACGATCATCGCCGATGCGCGCGCCGACCTCGAGGACCTCGCCAAGCTGCTCGGTTCCGACTTCCTGGAGGCGGCGCGCAGCGAGGAGGACGATGTCGACACGATCGGCGGCCTGATCTTCTCGCTTCTGGGGCGGATTCCCGTTCGCGGCGAGGTGATTGCCTCCTTCGCCGGCTACGAGTTCGAGGTGCTGGAGGCCGATCCGCGCCGCATCAGGCGCGTGCGGATCGTGCGCACGAGACGCCGGCCGTCGCGCCGGGACGTTCCGGACCGCGAGGCCGTCCCGGTGCCGGCGGGCAGCGAAAAGGGCGCGCCGGACGTGGAGAAAGCCGCTGAAAAGGCGGAGTGACATCGTCTCCGACGATCAGTCCTGATAAAGCTGCTTCGCAGAGTTGATTCGAAACCGGACCGGCGAATGGAGCGTCTAGCCAACCGAATATTGCTGACGACCGGCTGGAGAAGGGCCTTTCTGGCAGTCCTCGCGGGCGCTGTCACGGTTCTCGCCCAGGCGCCGTTTCACCTGTTTTTCGTCTGTTTCCTGACCTTCCCGCTCCTGGTCTGGCTGCTGGATGGCGCGGTGGCGCGGCCGTCGCGCTCCCTCGTGGCCTCCGCCTGGCCGGCGTTTTCGACCGGCTGGTGGTTCGGCTTCGGCTATTTCGCGGCCGGAATGTGGTGGATCGGCAACGCCCTCTTCGTCGAGGCGGAGGCGCTTGCCTGGCTGTGGCCCTTCGCGGTCACGCTGATACCGGCGGTCCTTGCCATGTTCTACGGGCTTGCCGCGGTCTTCGCCCGGATGCTGTGGTCGGACGGCATCGGCCGCATCTTTGCGCTCGCCTTCGGTTTCGGCCTTGCCGAATGGCTGCGCAGTTACGCCTTCACCGGCTTCCCCTGGAATGCCATTGGCTATGCGGCGATGCCGGTACCCGAGCTGATGCAGTCGGCCTCGGTCGTTGGTCTATACGGCATGAACGCGCTCGCGGTTCTCGCCTTCGCCCTGCCAGCCTGCATTGCCCGCACGCGCCTGCGCGCGGGCCTTTCGATGGGGCTGATCGCTCTCCAGCTGGGCGGCCATGCGACCTTTGGCTACTGGCGTCTTCACCATGCCCCCGAAGCCGACACGGACGCCGTGGTCGTGCGCGTGGTGCAGCCGGCGATCGACCAGTCGGAAAAATGGGATCGGGCACGGCGTTCCGAGATATTCGACATGCTGACGGCCCTGTCCGAGAAGCCGAACGGGAGCGATACGCGTCCGGCCCTGGTCGTCTGGCCGGAGACCTCCGTGCCCTATGTGCTGACCGAGGCGCCCGGCGCTGTTGCCGCCATCGCGGAAATGCTGGGCGAGGGCCAGATCCTGCTCGCCGGCGCGGTGCGTGCCGGGGAACGGACCGAGGGCGGGGAACCGACTTGGTACAATTCGATCCTTGCCGTGAATGACGAAGGCGTCATCATCGATGCGGCCGACAAGAAGCACCTTGTTCCCTTCGGCGAATATCTTCCCTTCCGGGAGATCGCGGAGCGCTTCGGCCTGCGGAAGATCGCCGATGCGGATCGCGGCTATTCGCCCGCCAGCCTGCGCCGCACGATGTCGCTGCCCGGCGGCGTGGTGGTGCTGCCGTCCGTCTGCTACGAGGCGATATTCCCCTACGCGGTCGCGTCCGAGGGCGAGCCGCCGACCCTGATCGTCAATGTGACCAACGATGCCTGGTACGGCGATACGCCCGGCCCCTATCAGCATCTCCACCAGGCGCGGATTCGCGCGGTCGAAAACGGCTTGCCAATGGTTCGCGCCGCCAACAATGGCCTGTCGGCCGTGTTCGATGCCCATGGCCGTCAGCTGGGCGCGCTCGGCTATGACGTGCGCGGCGCCTTCGAGGCGCCCGTTGCCAGCCCCTTGGAAATGACACTCTACCGGACCCATGGCTGGCAGATCGTGTCGGGGATCTTTTCGCTGTTTGCCGCTATCGCGGCATTGGCCCGGATTGTCGGTGCAGGCCTGCGATCTCGTGCTACCCGCAAAATGACGCGTTTTGTGTAACCGATTTTGACTGCTATGATGTTTCCCTTACGTCGGTTCGTTTGTTGCCGGCACAGCTGGTCCTTGGAAACAACAAGACAAACAGATACATAAGTGGCAAGGACATGAAATGGCCGACAACAAGAAGCAACCCAATCCGATTGACATTCATGTCGGCAGCCGCATCCGGCTGCGCCGGACCATGCTCGGAATGAGCCAGGAAAAGCTGGGAGAGGCGCTCGGCATCACATTCCAGCAGGTTCAGAAATACGAAAAGGGCACGAACCGCGTCGGGGCCAGCCGGCTGCAGAACATGGCGGGGATCCTTGGCGTGCCCGTGTCCTTTTTCTTCGAGGATGCGCCGGGGGATGGAGGCGAGGTCTCCGCGACCGGGGTGTCGGAGAATTCCGCTTCCTACGTCGTGAACTTCCTGTCCAGTTCCGAAGGCCTTCAGCTCAATCGCGCCTTCGTCCGGATATCCGATTCGCGCGTGCGCAAGCGCATAATCGAGCTGGTCAAGGCGCTGGCCGCCGAGTCCGAAGAGGGCTAGTCCTCCATTCGGGCGATATGCACTTATCCTTATATCTTTAAGCGAAAACCGGTTTTCACTTGACCGGAATTTGCCTCTTGCCTAACCAGTGCAGGCTTCATGTCGCCGTGGTGGCGGCGACTTCGTACCTGCACCGGGGGACACTTCATGGCGCGCCAGGACTATTTCTTCACCTCCGAATCGGTCTCGGAAGGCCATCCGGACAAGGTCTGCGACCGCATTTCCGACGAGATCGTTGATCTGATCTATCGGGAGGCGCGCAGGCACGGCGAGGACGAGAAGTGGCGCGTCCGGGTTGCCTGCGAGGCGCTGGCAACTACGAACCGGGTCGTCATTGCCGGCGAGGTGCGAGTTCCTGAGAGCATGCTCAAGAAGGACAAGTCCGGCAATTTCGTCACGGATGCAACGGGCCATCCAATGGTCAATCCGGCGAAATTCCGCTCTGCCGCGCGCCGCGCTATCCGCGACATCGGCTACGAGCAGAACGGATTCCACTGGAAGACCTGCCGCATCGACGTGCTTCTGCACGGCCAGTCTGCCGACATTGCCCAGGGCGTCGACAATGCCGCCGACCGGCAGGGGGAGGAAGGTGCCGGCGACCAGGGCATCATGTTCGGCTATGCCTGCAACGAGACGCCGGAACTGATGCCGGCTCCGATCTACTACGCGCACAAGATCCTGGAGTTGCTGGCGGCCGCGCGCCATGCGGGTGAAGGCGAAGCGGCAAAGCTCGGTCCCGATGCCAAGTCGCAGGTCACCGTGCGCTATCGCAACGGCAAGCCGTCGGAAGTGACCCAGATCGTACTGTCGACCCAGCATCTGGACGACAGCTGGGACAGCAACAAGGTCAGGGCCGTGGTCGAGCCTTATATCCGCGAGGCTCTCGGCGACCTGCCGATCGCCGCGGACTGCAATTGGTACATCAACCCCACGGGCAAGTTCGTCATTGGTGGCCCTGACGGCGATGCCGGGTTGACGGGTCGCAAGATCATCGTCGACACCTATGGCGGCGCCGCACCGCATGGCGGCGGCGCCTTTTCCGGCAAGGACACCACCAAGGTGGACCGTTCCGCCGCCTATGCCGCGCGCTACCTTGCCAAGAACGTTGTCGCCGCCGGGATCGCCGACAGGTGCTCGATCCAGCTCTCCTATGCCATCGGCGTGGCCCAACCCTTGTCGGTCTATGTCGACACCGCCGGTACCGGCAAGGTCGCGGACGCGGCGATCGAGGATGCGCTGCGCAAGGTCATGGACCTGTCCCCGACCGGCATCCGCAGGCATCTCGATCTCAACAAGCCGATTTATGCCAAGACGGCCGCCTATGGTCATTTCGGCCGCAAGCCCGGCCGTGACGGCTCCTTCTCCTGGGAGAAGACCAATCTGGTCAAGCCGTTGAAGGAAGCGCTCGGACTGAAATGACCGGCGAGCGCCGTACCCGATCGACCGAGGCCTTCTTCGGGCGCCGGCGCGGCAAGGCGCTGCGTCCTCGCCAGTCCGATCTTCTCGAGCGTCTTCTGCCGCGCTGGAAGCTGGACCTGGAGGCGCCTGCGCCAGACCGCCTGTCCGACATCTTCGACAACGCGCCAAGCCGGATCGTATTGGAGATCGGCTTCGGCGGCGGCGAACACCTGCTGCACCGGGCGCAGGAGGACCCGGATGCCGGGTTCATCGGGGTCGAGCCCTTTGTCAACTCGATGGCGAAATTTCTCGCGGCCGCAGAGGACGCGGGCGTGGCCAACATCCGTCTCTATGACGATGATGCCACGCGACTTCTCGACTGGCTGCCCGGGGCATGCCTGGACGGCATAGACCTGCTCTATCCCGATCCCTGGCCGAAGAAGAAGCACTGGAAGCGCCGTTTCGTGAATGCGGCGAACCTCGATCGTTTTGCCCGCGTCATGAAGCCGGGTGCGAACTTCCGCTTCGCCTCCGATATCGACACCTATGTCAACTGGACGCTTGCGCATCTGCACGCCCATCCGGCCTTCGACTGGACGGCGCGCAATGCTGCCGACTGGCGCGAACCATTCGAGGGATGGCCGGGGACGCGATATGAGGCCAAGGCGCTCCGTGAAGGCCGCACGCCTGCCTATCTGACCTTTCGGCGCCGTTAGGCCGGGATGCGGTCCTGCCCGCCTCGCGGCGCTCTTGCGCTTTTGCCGCACGGGGCGTATATGGACTTTAAATTCTTGGTCTTTTGAACAAGAGTGGGCCCGCGAGGACCCGCTCTTTTTGTTTTGGCGGACAAGGCCGCAGGCATCTGGTGAGCGACGCAACTCTGGCGCCGATAGAAAATGACGAACCGCGGATCGTTCGCGAGACGGGTGTCGACGCACGTGTGGCGTCGATCGTCGAGCCGGTTCTCAATTCGGCCGGCTACCGGCTGGTTCGCGTTCGCCTTTCCGGCATGAATGGCCTGACCTTGCAGATCATGGCGGAGCGCGCCGACGGCACCATGACGGTCGAGGATTGCGAGGATGTCAGCCGCATGATCTCGCCGCTGCTCGACGTGGAAGATCCGATCGACCGGGCCTACCATCTCGAGATTTCGTCGCCCGGCATCGACCGGCCACTGGTCCGAATGTCCGATTTTGCCCGGTGGCGGGGCCACATCGCCAAGATCGAGACCTCGGTTATGGTCGATGGACGCAAGCGGTTCCGGGGCACGATTACCGGCATGACGCAGGACGCGGTGACGATCGAGGCGGACAAGGCGAAGCTCGGCGAGGCGATGGTCGCGGACATACCCTTCGAAGCGGTCTCCGAAGCGAGGCTGATCCTGACCGACGAGCTGATCCGTGCCGCGCTCAAGGCCGACAAGGCCGCCCGCCTGGCCCGCGGACTGGAGGTCGGGGACGATGACGACAACGAGGATACCGCATCGGACAGCGATGCGGAGGCTTGAGAGCCATAGAGGAGACGACAATGGCAGTCAGTGCTAACAGGCTGGAACTTCTGCAGATCGCCGACGCGGTCGCGCGCGAGAAGATGATCGACAAGGACATCGTCATCTCCGCGATGGCCGATGCGATCCAGAAGGCGGCGAAGTCCCGCTACGGCCAGGAAACCAACATCCGCGCCGATATCAACACCAAGACCGGCGAGATCAAGCTGCAGCGTCTGCTCGAGGTGTCCGAGACCGTGGAGGACCCGGCCACGCAGATTTCCATCGAGCAGGCTCGCGGCCGCAACCCCGAGGCGCAGCCGGGCGATTTCATCGCCGAGCAGCTGCCGCCGCTCGATTTCGGTCGTATCGCCGCCCAGTCCGCCAAGCAGGTCATCGTCCAGAAGGTGCGCGAGGCCGAGCGCGATAACCAGTACGAGGAATTCAAGGATCGCGTTGGCGAAATCGTCAACGGCACGGTCAAGCGCGTCGAATACGGCAATGTGATCGTCGATCTGGGGCGTGCCGAGGCCATCATCCGCCGCGACGAGCTGATCCCGCGCGAGACCTATCGCTACGGCGACCGGGTGCGCGCCTATGTCTATGACGTGCGCCGCGAGCAGCGCGGACCGCAGATATTCCTGTCCCGCACCCACCCGCAGTTCATGGCAAAGCTGTTCCAGATGGAAGTGCCGGAAATCTACGACGGCATCATCGAGATCAAGTCGGTGGCTCGCGATCCCGGTTCGCGCGCCAAGATCGCGGTGGTGTCGCGGGACAGCTCGATCGACCCGGTCGGCGCCTGCGTCGGCATGCGTGGCAGCCGCGTTCAGGCCGTCGTCGCCGAATTGCAGGGCGAGAAGATCGACATCATTCCGTGGCAGCCTGATGCCGCGTCCTTCATCGTCAACGCGCTGCAGCCGGCGGAAGTTGCCAAGGTGGTGCTCGACGAGGATGCGGAACGCATCGAGGTCGTCGTTCCGGACGAGCAGCTGTCGCTGGCCATCGGCCGCCGCGGTCAGAACGTCCGTCTCGCCTCGCAGCTGACCGGCTGGGATATCGACATCCTGACCGAGGAAGAGGAATCGGCGCGTCGCCAGAAGGAATTCGTCGAACGCTCCAACCTCTTCATGGAGGCGCTCGACGTCGACGAGATGGTCGGCCAGGTGCTGGCTTCGGAAGGATTCACCTCCATCGAGGAAGTCGCCTATGTCGATGCAGAGGAAGTCTCCTCCATCGAGGGTTTCGACGAGGATACGGCCGCGGAAATCCAGACCCGGGCACGGGAATATCTGGAGCGCATCGAGGCCGAGAACGACGAGAAGCGCAAGAAGCTCGGTGTTGACGACGCGCTTCGTGAGATTCCCGGCATGACCACGGCGATGATGGTCGCGCTCGGCGAGGACGGCGTCAAGAGCATGGAAGACTTCGCGGGTTGCGCGGCCGACGACCTGGTCGGCTGGCGCGAGCGCAAGGAAGGCGAGACCGTCATCCATGACGGAATCTTCACGCCCTTCGGCACTTCCCGTGCCGAGGCCGAGGAAATGATCGTTGCCGCCCGCCTGGCCGTCGGCTGGATCACGGAGGACGATCTGCGCGCAGACGAGGAGGTCGAGGAAGGCGAGGCCGGGGAAGCGGCCGAAGAGCAGGCGCAGGCCGGCGCCGTGTTCGACGCCTGAGGCGGGCACCATGGGCGCGCTGACCGGATACGGACATGACCGCAGGCAAGAAGGACGACATGAACGACCGTACCTGCATCGTGACCGGCGAGGCGCGTCCGCCCGAGGAGATGATCCGCTTCGTTGCGGATCCGGACGGCAGGGTTGTCCCTGACCTGAAACGCAATCTGCCGGGGCGCGGTTGCTGGGTCACCGCGCGCCGCGATCTCGTCGACAGGGCCGTTGCGAAAAAGCTTTTTCGCCGCGGTCTGCGCCGTGAAGTGACCGTGGACCTTGAACTCGGCGCGCTGGTCGATCATCTGATAGCCAGGCGCGCGCTCGGCCATCTCGGGCTCGCCCGCAAGGCCCGTGCGGTCGTGACGGGCGCGATGCAGGTCGACAAGGCGGTCCGTTCCGGCACGGCGATTGCCGTGCTGCACGATCCGGCGGCGGCGGCGGACGGGATCCGCAAGATAGAACAGGCCCGTACTTTCGTGCGTAGCATGGGCGGGCCGGACATTCCGGCGTTCAAATCATTTGCCGAGGGCGAATTGGATTTGGCATTGGGCGCCGGAAATGTGATACATGCTGCAATACTGGACGGGCAGCCGGGACAGGCTGCATTGCGAAGCCTTGTATTTCTCGACCGTTTCCGGCATTTCGGCGCAGAAAATACGCAATCGGGCGGCGCGAACTCGAACACCGCGAAGGACACGACTACGGAATGAGTGATACGACTTCGGACGACAAGAAAACCGGCGCGGACGGAAAACGGACGCTGACGCTGAAGCGCTCGGGCGGTGACAAGAGCACCGTGCGGCAGAATTTCAGCCACGGCCGGTCCAAATCGGTGGTCGTCGAGACGCGCAAGCGCAAGTTCACGCGGCCCGACGAGAAGCCTGCTGCGGCCGCGACGGTCAAGGCGGGCGTGAAGCCGCGCGCCGCCGCGCCGGCGGCCGAGGGCAGGAAACCTGCCGCGGCCCCGGACGAGGGCGGCAAGCGCGGCGGTGTCGTTCTCAACCAGCTGTCCCAGAGCGAGATCGAGGCGCGCAAGCGTGCCCTCGAGGAAGCCAAGGTGCGCGAGGCCGAGGAACGCAAGCGTGCCGCCGAGGAGGCCAAGCGCCGTGCCGAGGAGGACGAGCGTCGCGCCAAGGAGCGCGCCGAGTCCGAGCGCCGTCAGAAGGAGGAAGAGGAGCGCCTCGCCGCGGAAAAGGCTGCGCGCGAACGCGCCGAGGTCGACGCCGCGAAGCGTGCGCCGACGCCGGAAGAGGAAAAGGCTGCCGTCGCCGCGGGCAAGCCCGCGGGGCGTCGCGGGGCCGGCGAGGAGGAAGAAAATCGTGGTCCGCGCCGTCCCGGCCGCACCGAAACGCCGCCGCGTCCTGCGCCGCGCCGTGACGAGGAGCGTCGCCGTGGCAAGATCTCCCTGTCGAATGTCGGCGCCGACGGCGAGGGCCGCGCGCGTTCGCTGTCCGCCATGCGCCGCCGCCAGGAGAAGGTGAAGCGGATGATGGCCGGCAACGAGCCGCGCGAAAAGATCTCGCGCGAGGTTCAGCTGCCGGAGACCATCACCATCCAGGAACTTGCACAGCGCATGGCCGAACGGGCCGTCGACGTGGTCAAGTTCCTGATGAAGCAGGGCCAGATGATGAAGCCCGGCGACCTGATCGATGCCGATACGGCCGAGCTGATCGCCGTGGAGTTCGGCCATACTGTCAAGCGCGTCACCGAGGCGGATGTCGAGGAAGGCATCTTCGATGTCGAGGATCGTCCCGAGGACATGAAGCCGCGTCCGCCGGTCGTCACCATCATGGGCCATGTCGACCACGGCAAGACGTCGCTCCTCGATGCCATTCGCAAGGCCAACGTCGTTTCCGGCGAGGCCGGCGGCATCACCCAGCATATCGGCGCCTATCAGGTCGAGCAGGACGGCCAGAAGATCACCTTCCTGGACACGCCCGGTCACGCCGCCTTCACGGCGATGCGTGCCCGTGGTGCGCAGGCGACGGACATAGCCATCCTGGTGGTGGCAGCCGACGACAGCGTGATGCCGCAAACGATCGAGTCCATAAATCACATCAAGGCGGCCGGCGTGCCGATGATCGTGGCGATCAACAAGGTCGACAAGCCGGAGGCCGACCCGCAGAAGGTGCGCACGGAACTGTTGCAGCACGAGGTCTTCGTCGAATCCATGGGCGGCGATATCCAGGAGGTCGAGGTCTCCGCGCTCAAGGGCACGAATCTCGATGGCCTCCTGGAATCCATCCTGCTGCAGGCCGAGCTCCTCGAGCTGAAGGCCAACCCGGACCGCTCCGCCGAGGGCGTCGTGATCGAGGCCAAGCTCGACAAGGGCCGCGGCTCGGTGGCGACGGTACTTGTGCAGGCCGGCACGCTGCGGATCGGTGACATTCTGGTTGCCGGTGACGAGTGGGGCCGCGTGCGCGCGATCGTCAACGATCGTGGTCAGCAGCTCAAGGAAGCGGTGCCGTCGCAGCCGGTCGAGATTCTTGGCCTGCAGGGCACGCCGCTGGCCGGTGACAAGTTCGCCGTCGTCGAAAGCGAGGCCCGGGCCCGCGAGATTTCCGAGTACCGTCAGCGGGTTACCCGCGAGAAGGCGGTCGCCCGCCAGGCCGGTTCCCGCGGCTCGCTCGAGCAGATGATGGCGCAGGCGCGCGACAAGGAGATGGCGGAGTTCCCGCTGCTCATCAAGGCCGACGTGCAGGGCTCCGTCGAGGCGATCATCGGCGCGCTGGAAAAGCTGGGCACGGACGAGGTCCAAGCCCGCATCGTCCATTCCGGCGCCGGCGGCATCACCGAGACGGATGTTTCCCTCGCCGAGTCGACTGGTGCGGCGATCCTGGCGTTCAACGTGCGTGCCAACAAGCAGGCACGCGACGCCGCCGAGGCGGCGGGCGTCGAGATCCGCTACTACAACATCATCTACAACCTGCTTGACGACGTGAAGGCAGCGATGTCCGGCCTGCTGTCGCCGGAGCGCCGCGAGACCTTCCTCGGCAATGCCGAGATCCTCGAGGTGTTCAACATCACCAAGGTCGGCAAGGTCGCGGGTTGCCGCGTCACCGAGGGCAAGGTGGAGCGTGGTGCGGGTGTGCGCCTGATCCGCGACAACGTGGTGATCCACGAGGGCAAGCTGAAGACGCTCAAGCGCTTCAAGGACGAGGTTTCCGAAGTGCCCGGCGGGCAGGAATGCGGCATGGCCTTCGAGAACTACGACGACATTCGTGCCGGCGACGTGATCGAGTGTTTCCGCGTCGAGGAAATCGCCCGGTCGCTGTAGCGGCGTGACGGGAATGCGGGAAGAACGGCCCGGTGCAAGCCGGGCCGATGCATTCCTGCCCCGGCAACGGATGAACCGCCTAGAACCTCAGGCCGACGCGCATGCCGGCCGATTCCAGCCCGCCATTGCTGAAACACTGATTGGCATTCGAGAAATGGTTGCCATAGGCCTCGACGGATACTCGTTCGCTGATATCGAAGCCGGCGCTGATTCCGACATGGAACAGCCAGTTGCAGCCGAGCCCCCCGTGATTGGGCGAGGGGTTGGAGAGATCTGCGGTGTTGTACGAGCCGCCGAGGCTGGCCGAGGTGTAGAAGCGTTCGCTCCAGTGCGCCTGCCAGTTGAGACCCGCATAGACGACATGCACCGGCTCGGCGCCGTCCTCCACAAGGGCGAGGTCCGCGCCGACATAGGGTCTGGGCGATCCGATGCCGGAGAGAAGGGCGGGCGAAGGCAGCAGCACCTCGCCATTCACGACGAACCCGTCCTCGTCGTGGCGGGTCGCCGGACCGGTGTCGTAGAATGCGCCGCCGAAGCGGATTTCCATGGCCTCGGCGTTCTTGCCGATCCAGGGCCACTCCGAATGGAGCCGCTCGCCCGCGACGGCGCCGGAAGCGGCGACGAGGGCCGTCATCGCCGACAGGGCGGCAACAGTGCGAGGAATGTTCATGGTCGTTTCAGTCCTGAGCGGAAACCGGGTTACTGAGAGCACAGAAAGGTATAGAATTTGTATTTGAATTGTCACCTTCTCTTCGAAGCGCGATTTGCCGCTTTCGCAGGGCCGGACAGTGCGAGGCGTCATGACACGCGATAGGACGATGCCGTCGCAGCGCCAGCTGCGCGTTGGTGAACAGGTGCGCCACGCGCTGACGGAGATTCTGCAGCGCGGCGACCTGCGCGATCCGGCGCTCGAGGGCGTTGTGCTTTCCGTCAACGAGGTGCGCATGTCGCCGGACCTGAAGATAGCGACCGTCTACGTGACGGCACTTGGCCGCGACGACATGGACCGGATCGTCAAGGCGCTCGCCGCGAATGCGAAGTTCATCCGCGGTCGCGTCGCGCCGGCATTGCGGCAGATGAAATACATGCCGCAGTTCCGTTTTCGCGCCGATACCTCCTTTGACAATTTTTCCAGGATTGACGAATTGCTTCGCTCACCCGAGGTCGCGCGCGATCTCGGTCACGACGAAGGGGACGAATGATGGCTCGCCAGCGCAAGAAGAAGGGGCGGCCCGTTTCCGGCTGGCTCGTGCTCGACAAGCCGCGCGGCATGGGATCGACCGAGGCTGTTTCCAAGATCAAGTGGCTTTTCAAGGCGGAGAAGGCTGGCCACGCCGGCACGCTGGATCCGCTGGCTTCCGGCATCCTGCCGATCGCGCTGGGCGAGGCCACGAAGACCGTGCCCTATGTCGTCGACGGCGAAAAGGTCTACCGTTTCACCGTTGCGTGGGGCGCGGAGACCGCGACGGATGACACCGAGGGCGCGGTCGTGAAGGAATCCGGCGATCGGCCCTCCCGGCAGGACGTCGAGGCGATCCTGCCCGGATATACCGGCACCATCATGCAGAAGCCGCCGGCCTATTCGGCGATCAAGATTGACGGCGAGCGCGCCTACGATCTCGCCCGCGAGGGCGAGGCGGTCGACATCCCGGCCCGCGAGGTCCGGATCGACAGCCTGGTTGTCGTCAATCACGAGGACGGGCGCACCACATTCGAGGTCGAGTGCGGCAAGGGCACCTATGTGCGGTCCCTGGCCCGCGACATGGGCCGTGAACTGGGTTGCTATGGCCACGTCGTCGATCTGCGGCGCACCGTGGTCGATCCGTTCGACGAGGAGGATGCGGTCACGCTGGAGGAACTGGAAAAGTCCGCGGCCGAAGCCGAGGCGGACATCGGGGACGGCGACGACGAGGAGGCCGCGATGCAGCTGCGCCTGCAGGCCCGTTTCGCGGCACTCGATCCCTGCCTGCTCGATACCGGCGAGGCGATGCACGGCTATCCGAGCATCGCGGTCAGCGGGGACCAGGCCAAGCGGATCCGTCTCGGCAACCCGGTCATCCTGCGCGGTCGCGACGCGCCGCTGCCGACGGAGGATGCCTGCGCCTTCGAACGTGGAAGGCTGGTCGCCATAGGCGAGATCGCCGCCGGCGAATTCCGCCCGCGCCGCGTGTTCAAGATATGATCGGACGGCTGGAATCCGGGGAAGGTCATGATCGAGAAACGGAAATTCTACATCGACGGGGCCTGGGTCTCTCCCCGTGCGGCCAATGACTTCGAGGTAATAGACCCGGCGACCGAGGAGGCGTGCGCGGTCATCTCGCTTGGTGCGAAATCCGATGTCGACGAGGCTGTCGCGGCGGCGCGGCGCGCCTTCCCGTCATGGGCGGCCACGCCGCTGGAGTCGCGCATCGTCCTGCTGGAAAGGCTGGACGCGATCATGCAGCGCCGCATCGGCGAGCTAGGCGAGGCGATCTCGCTGGAAATGGGCGCGCCGATCGATTTCGCTGTCAGCGAGCAGGCCGCCTGCGGCCCGTGGCACATGAAGGGCTTTCTCGAGGGCGTGAAGCACATCGCGTGGGAGGAGCCTTTCGCCGAGGGGCAGATCATCGTCCGCGAACCGATCGGCGTCTGCGGCCTCATCACGCCGTGGAACTGGCCGGTCAACCAGATCGCGCTGAAGGTCATCCCGGCGCTGCTCGCCGGTTGCACCTGCGTTCTGAAGCCGTCGGAGATTGCGCCGCTTTCGGCGTTGATCTTCGCCGAATGCATCGACGAGGCCGGTTTCCCGAAAGGCGTGTTCAATCTCGTCAACGGTGACGGCCCGACGGTCGGCGAGGCGATGTCGCACCATCCCGATATCGACATGATGTCCTTCACGGGCTCGACGCGGGCCGGTGCGCAGGTGTTCAGGGCGGCAGCCGACACCGTCAAGCGCGTCACGCTCGAGCTCGGCGGCAAGTCGCCGAACATCATCTTTGCCGATGCGAACCTCGAAAAGGCGGTTCGCGGCGGTGTCAGCCATTGCATGGAAAATACCGGCCAGTCCTGCAATGCGCCGACGCGCATGCTGGTGGAGCGGCCGGTCTATGACGAGGCGGTCGATCTTGCCAAACGCGCCGCGGAGTCCGTCCGGGTCGGCAATCCGCGCGAGCATGGCGATCACATCGGCCCGCTTGTCTCGCAGGCGCAGTTCGACAAGGTCCAGGGCCTGATCGAGACCGCGATCGCCGAGGGCGCGCGCCTGGTCGCCGGCGGTCCCGGTCGGCCGGACGGCATGAACCGGGGCTATTTCGTCCGCCCGACTGTTTTCGCCGACGTGCACAATGGCATGACCATAGCGCGCGAGGAGGTTTTCGGGCCGGTGCTGGTGATGATTCCCTTCGATGGCGAAGAGGAGGCGGTTGCGATCGCCAACGACACCCCCTACGGACTTGCCGCCTACATTTCGACGGCGGACGCAGAAAGGGGGCAGCGCGTCGCCCGGCAACTGCGCGCCGGCATGGTACGCGTCAATGGTGCCGGCCTCGCCGCCGGCCATCCGTTCGGCGGATACAAGCAATCCGGTAACGGCCGCGAGGGCGGGCGCTGGGGTATCGAGGATTTCCTCGAGGTCAAGATCGTCAGCACGCGATAGTTCGCCGATGAAACGGTTCCCCGCTGCAATGATCTGTCTTGCCGTTCTTGCGACGCCTGTGCCGCTTGCCGCGGGCGAGACATGCGGCTGGTACATCGTGCTGGGTTGCGCCAGGTCGGAGGCGGTGATGGAGCGGAAGCGTGCCATCATCGCGGCCCTGTCCGATGACGGGACGACGCGCGCCAAGGTCGTCCGCACCGAGGATTACCCGAACTTCCGGGACGGCTGGCATTGCCTCGTTGACGGACCGTTCGAAAGCCGCGAAGCGGCCGAGGCGGTCGACTGGGGCGAGACCGTTGGCGAAACCTACGTGAAGAGAGGTTGTTAACGCAGCGCGACCTCAACTCTCGACATTTCGCCCTGCATCGCCTATATGCGGGCCTGCATTCATGAAAATGCGAAACACGGCCCCTGCTGGACGACATCCCGGCACAGGGCGGCTTATCCAACAACAAGGGGTTCGCCCCGATCAAGGAAAGGGTACACGATGTCGATTACGCCCGAGCGCAAGGCTGAGCTCATTCAGAAATTCGCGGCCAAGGACGGAGACACCGGTTCGCCGGAGGTCCAGGTGGCAATCCTCACCGAACGGATTACCAACCTGACCGAGCACTTCAAGGATCACAAGAAGGACAACCATTCCCGCCGTGGTCTGCTGAAGCTGGTGTCGAAGCGCCGTAGCCTGCTCGACTATCTGAAGCGCAAGGACGAAAGCCGCTATCAGAAGCTGATTGCCGAACTCGGCATTCGCCGCTGACAAGACTTGCGGACCGGCTTTGCCGGTCCGCTTTTCGCCTTTTCCGGGTGGCGTGAAACCGGAACCGGCCGGCGGTATGCAATGAAGCACCGTCGCCCGACCCGAGGGAGCTTCGGGGCAGGATTGCCGGCTGCTTGTGAATTGACCCAAGCATCCTGTCGTCTTGCCCGTGGCTCGTTCAAACGAGGACTGGAGATGCCTGCGCGATCATGTGGCGGGTACGCTCCGCACAACAAGGACAAGACATGTTCAAGAATCACAAGGTCGAAATCGAATGGGGTGGGCGTCCGCTCATTCTCGAAACCGGCAAGATCGCCCGTCAGGCTGACGGCGCGGTTCTGGCCACCTATGGCGAGACCGTCGTGCTTGCCACCGTCGTCTCCGCCAAGGAGCCGAAGCCGGGCCAGGACTTCTTCCCGCTGACCGTCAACTACCAGGAAAAGGCGTTCGCCGCGGGCAAGATCCCGGGCGGCTATTTCAAGCGCGAGGGTCGTCCGTCGGAAAACGAGACGCTGGTCTCCCGCCTGATCGACCGTCCGATCCGCCCGCTCTTTCCGGATGGCTACAAGTGCGACACCCAGGTGGTCATCACCGTCCTGCAGCATGACCTGGAAAACAATCCGGACGTGCTGGCGATGGTCGCCGCTTCCGCCGCCCTTACGCTTTCCGGCGTGCCCTTCATGGGCCCGATCGGCGGCGCGCGCGTCGGCTACATCAACGGCGAATACGTGCTGAACCCGCATGTCGACGAGATGGTGGAGAGCGATCTCGACCTCATCGTCGCTGGCACCGGTGATGCCGTGCTCATGGTGGAATCGGAAGCTGGCGAGCTCGACGAGGAAACCATGCTCGGCGCCGTCATGTTCGGTCAGGCAGGCTTCCAGCCGGTCATCAAGGCGATCATCAAGCTCGCCGAGGTTGCGGCGAAGGACCCGCGCGAATTCGAGCCGGAAGACCTTTCCGCGCTCGAGACCGAGATGGAGAACCTGGTTTCCGGCGAACTCGCCGAGGCCTATACCATCACCGACAAGCAGGATCGCTACGCCGCGATCGACGCCGTCAAGGATCGCGTAAAGGGCCATTTCGCTCCCGCCGAGGGCGAGGAGGCGAAGTGGACGCCTGAACAGATCGGCTCCGTCTTCAAGTCGCTGCAGGCAAAGGTCGTGCGCGGCAACATTCTCCGGA
The DNA here is from genome assembly GCF_013358405.1 of Oricola thermophila. Taxonomy (NCBI): domain Bacteria; kingdom Pseudomonadati; phylum Pseudomonadota; class Alphaproteobacteria; order Hyphomicrobiales; family Ahrensiaceae; genus Oricola; species Oricola thermophila. Next base: position 2,965,144 of record NZ_CP054836.1, on the reverse strand, counting down.
CCAAGACCCGGATCGACGGCCGCGACCTTTCGACCGTCCGCCCGATCGTGGCGGAAGTCGGCGTCCTGCCGCGGACCCACGGCTCGGCCGTGTTCACTCGCGGAGAGACGCAGGCGCTCGTCGTCGCGACGCTCGGCACCGGCGAGGACGAGCAGTATGTCGACTCTCTGATGGGGACCTACAAGGAAACCTTCATGCTGCACTACAACTTCCCGCCCTATTCCGTGGGCGAGACGGGCCGCATGGGGTCTCCGGGCCGCCGCGAGATCGGTCACGGCAAGCTGGCCTGGCGCGCCATTCACCCGATGCTTCCGAGCGCCGAGGAATTCCCCTACACGCTGCGCGTGGTCTCCGAGATCACCGAGTCCAACGGCTCGTCTTCGATGGCGACTGTTTGCGGTACCTCCCTGGCGCTGATGGATGCCGGCGTTCCGCTGAAGGCTCCGGTGGCCGGCATCGCGATGGGCCTGATCAAGGAAGGCGACGAGTTCGCGGTTCTTTCCGACATTCTCGGCGACGAGGATCATCTCGGCGACATGGACTTCAAGGTTGCCGGTACCTCGAAGGGCGTCACCTCGCTGCAGATGGACATCAAGATCCAGGGCATTACCGAGGAGATCATGAAGGTCGCTCTCGGCCAAGCCCGCGACGGCCGCCTGCATATCCTCGGCGAGATGGCCAAGGCGATCTCGGAAAGCCGCTCGGAGCTCGGCGAGTTCGCGCCGCGCATCGAGCAGATCCAGATCCCGGTCGACAAGATCCGCGACGTTATCGGTTCCGGCGGCAAGGTGATCCGCGAGATCGTCGAGCAGACTGGCGCCAAGATCAATATCGACGACGACGGTACTGTGAAGATCGCCTCCGCCTCCGGCAAGGAGATCGAGGCAGCCAAGAAGTGGATCCACTCCATCGTTGCCGAACCGGAAGTTGGCGAGATCTACGAGGGTACGGTCGTCAAGACCACCGATTTCGGTGCCTTCGTCAACTTCTTCGGTCCGCGCGACGGCCTCGTGCACATCTCGCAGCTGGCGCCGGAGCGCGTCGCCAAGACGACCGATGTCGTCAAGGAAGGCGACAAGGTCTACGTCAAGCTGATGGGTTTCGACGAGCGAGGCAAGGTTCGCCTGTCGATGAAGGTGGTCGACCAGGAGTCGGGCAAGGAAATCGCCAGGGAAGACAATGCCGACTGATCGGCCATTTGCCTGGCAGTGATGAAGCGCGGGGCGTATTGCCCCGCGTTTTTCGTTTTGGGATTGGATTGCATGAGCGGCGCCGTCGACACCCTTTTCATCCCCTTCGCCACCGGCGACATCGCTCTTCCGGGCGCGGGACAACGCATTGCCTTCCTGAATGCGGCCGTCCCCGACGCTTTGCCGGAGGGCTTCGACAGGGCGGCGTTGCTTTGCGAGCAAGGCTTCCGGCCCGCCTTCCTTGCGCTTGAACGTGCCGGATATGCGGCGGTGCCCGTGTTCGATGGCGCTGCGGGCGATTTTGCCGCCGCTCTTGTCCTGGCCGGAAAGCACAAGGGCGAGAACCGCGCCATGATAGCGAGGGCCTGTGGCTTGGCGGCGCCCGACGGCACCGTTGCCGTTGCCGGCGACAAGACGCTCGGCATCCAGCCCTTGCGCAAGTGGACCGGCGATCGTGTTGCGATCGAGGGATCCCTCGCGAAGCATCATGCCACGGTCTTCAGTTTTGCCGCGCCCCGGGACGATGTCTTCTCCGACATGGACGCCGGGGTCGTGCTCGTGGACGGGCGATTCGAGACCGCGCCCGGCATGTTTTCCCATGCGCGGCCGGATCCCGGCTCGGTGCTGCTGGCGCGCCATATCGACGAGCGCATCACGGGTGACGTGGCCGATTTCGGTGCCGGCTGGGGCTATCTCGCATCGCATGTCCTGGAGCGGTCCCGCCCGGCCAGCCTGGCCATGTTCGAGGCGCATTACCCGTCACTGAAGGCCGCCGAGCGCAATGTCGGGCCTCTCGCGCCGGGCTTGCCCGTTTCCGCTCATTGGCGCGACCTGGCCGCCGAGCCGGTTGCGCGGCGGTTCGACTGGGTGGTCATGAACCCGCCCTTTCATTCGGGGCGTGCGGCGGAACCGGATATCGGACGGGCATTCATTGCCGCGGCCTCGAATGCCCTGAAGCCCGGCGGACGGCTGCTGATGGTGGCCAATCGCAAGCTGCCATACGAGCAGGCCCTGGCGCAGGGGTTCCGCCGTGTCGCGGAGAAGGACGTCGAGGCCGGCTACAAGGTGATCGAGGCCGTGCGCTAGGCCGACAGCTTCTGCAGCGGGGCCGCCCGGCTTTCGTCGTCACCGGGCTTTCCGAACGCGACGGGTTTCCCGAAATAGTAGCCCTGCATCAGCCTGCAGCCCGCTGCGCGCAGCAACACGACCTGGTCTTCGTTCTCGACGCCTTCGGCCAGGATGTCGACATCAAGCGCGCGCGCCAGGTTGACGATGGTGGAGACGACCGCGCCGCCGTTTTCCCTTGTACCGAGCCGTGCGACCAGCGAGCGGTCGAGTTTCAGCTTTGTGAAGGGCAGGTCGGCGAGCGAGCCGAGATTGGAATAGCCGGTGCCGAAATCGTCGATGGCGATGCTGCAGCCGAGGGAGCGGATGCTGCGGAACTGGCGCCGCACCGCATCGTGGTCGTCGATCAGCACGTTTTCGGTGATCTCGATTTCGATCTGTTCCGGCCGCGTCCCGGTCTGCTCGAACATTTTGGCGAGTTCGTTGACGAACCTGTCGCATTTCAGTTGTATCGGCGAGACATTGATGGCGACCGTGACACCGGGCGGGAGTGCGCGCGCGTCCTCGCAGGCGCGCTGCATGACCCAGCTGCCGATCTGGCTGATGAGGCCGTATTTCTCGGCGACCGGGATGAACTCGGAGGGCGGGATGACGCCCTTTTTCGGGTGAGTCCAGCGCAGCAGCGCCTCGTAGCCGACTGTCTCCCCGGTCAGGCTGTTGACCTGCGGCTGATAGACGAGATCGAATTCGTCGCCGTTTACCGCGCGAACCAGCTCCGCCTCTATCCATTTGCGGTAGCTGGCCGAACGCGTCATCTCCGGGTGATAGATCGCCCAATTGCCGAGTCCGCTTGCCCGGGCGGTTGCCCGCGCCAGGTTGGTCCTCCGCAGCATCTTGTCGATCGAGAGGTTGTCGCGCTTCAGTTCGACCAGTCCCGCGGTGCAGAAGACGGTGATCGTCTTGCGATCGGCCTTGATCGGCTTGCCGACCTCGTTGATGACCGCGCTCATGACGGCGGCGATCTCCCGGTCGTCGTTGCCGAAAGCGATCGCGAAGGCGAATTCGCTTCCGGCTATACGCGCCACGGGGCCGAGATTTCCGACCAGGCGCTTCAGGCGATTGGCGACGATCCGCAACACCCTGTCCCCGGTTTCCTGCCCGTGCGTGTCGTTGATGTCGCGGAAGGCATCGATCTCGATCGAGACCAGCATCCAGCGAGTGTCGTTTTCGTCCTGTCCATCCAGAACGTGCGCCAGTTCATTCTCGAGGCCGCAGCGCGACAGCAGGCTGGTAATGGGATCGACGACCGGCGAAACCTCCTCATCGCCGGTCTGGCCCGGCGTTTCCGCGAAATAGGCAAAGGCGAATCCGATGCCGGCAAGCGCCGACAATGCAGCGATGCCACTTCCGATAATGACAGATCCGGGGGCTCCGGTCGTATTCGAGGCGAACACCATCAGGGCAACGAAAGCCAGGGAAAACGCCCCGAAGCCGCTTGAAAGAATCGTCAGGAGACGAAGCAGGAAGTTGCGCCGCTTTCCATTCACAGACATCATGTCCACTCCGCGTCAAAGGCGCAGCGTGGCATGTATTTCCTAAGAAGCGGTTGAAGAACGACCTTGCTCTAGCCCAATACAAGATTTTGCGATGTGCGCATTACTTCGGGTCGAGTTTCCGAAGTTCGTTCATCCGCGGCATCGACATGATGTTGTAACCCGAATCCACGTAATGGATTTCGCCCGTCACGCCGGAAGACATGTCGGACAGAAGATAAAGCGCGGATTGCCCGATTTCATCTATGTTGACGGTACGCTGCAACGGAGAATTCCGCTGCTGGTAGGAGAACATCTGGCGCGCGTCGCCGATGCCGGCGCCCGCGAGCGTGCGCACCGGGCCGGCCGAGATCGCGTTGACGCGCACGCCATCCTCGCCGAAGTCCGCCGCGAGGTAGCGCACCATCGCTTCCAGTGCAGCCTTGGCGACGCCCATCACGTTGTAGTTGGGCATTACCCGCATCGACCCGCCATAGGTGAGCGTCAGCAGGGATCCGCCCTTGTTCAGAAGCGGTGCGGCATGTTGCGCGACCTCGGTGAAGGAATAGGCCGAAATGACCATGGTGCGCGTGAAATTGTCCCGCGTGGTCACGTCGAGATAGCGGCCCTTGAGCTGTGCCCGGTCGGAAAAGCCGATGGCGTGGACGAGAAAGTCCAGGCTGCCCCATTCCGACTTCAGCGTGTCGAACACGGAGGCGATGGTCTCGGCATCCTCCACGTCGCAGGGCAGCAGCAGTTTCGAACCGATCGAGTCGGCCAGCGGTTTCACCCGGCGCCCGAAGGCCTCGCCCTGGTAGGTCAGTGCGATCTCGGCTCCCTGTGCAGCCAGCGCCTTGGCTATGCCCCAGGCGATGGAGTGGTCGTTTGCCACGCCCATGATCAAGCCGCGTTTTCCAGCCATCAACCCATTCATGCCGTTTCCTTTCTGGATTGTCGGACGGTCAGCCGTTGTAGCGTTGGAAGACGAGCGTCGCGTTCGTTCCGCCAAAGCCGAACGAGTTCGACAGCACAGTGTCAATTTTCGCGTTGTCGATGCGCTGGCGAACGACCGGCATACCCTCGAACTCGGGATCGAGCTGGGAAATATGGGCGCTTTCGCCGATGAAGCCTTCCTGCATCATGAGGATCGAGTAGATCGATTCCTGCGCGCCGGCGGCACCGAGCGAGTGGCCGGTCAGGGATTTCGTCGAGGCGATGTGCGGCACGTTCTCGCCGAAGACCTCGCGGATCGCTTCCATCTCGCGCGAATCGCCGACCGGCGTCGAGGTGCCGTGCGTGTTGATGTAGTCGACCTCGCCGTCGACGGTCGCGAGTGCCTGGTTCATGCAGCGCACGGCGCCCTCGCCGGACGGCGCCACCATGTCGTATCCGTCCGAAGTGGCACCGTATCCGGTGACCTCGCAATAGATCTTCGCACCGCGCGCCTTGGCGTGCTCCAGTTCCTCCAGCACGAGCACGCCCGCGCCGCCGGCGATGACGAAACCGTCGCGGTCGACATCATAGGCGCGCGAGGCGGATTGCGGCGTGTCGTTGAACTTGGAGCTCATGGCTCCCATGGCGTCGAACAGGTTCGACATCGTCCAGTCGAGGTCCTCGTGGCCGCCGGCGAACATCACGTCCTGCTTGCCCCACTGGATCATCTCGCAGGCATTGCCGATGCAATGTGCCGATGTCGAGCAGGCAGAGGAGATCGAGTAGTTCACCCCGTGGATCTTGAACCAGGTTGCCAGCGTCGCCGATGCGGTCGAAGACATCGCCTTCGGAACCGCGAACGGCCCGATGCGCTTGGGGCTGCCCTTTTCGCGGGTGATGTCGGCTGCCTCGACGATTGTCCGCGTCGAAGGTCCGCCGGAACCCATGATGATGCCGGTGCGCTCGTTGGAGACTTCCTTCTCCTCGAGGCCGGCGTCGGCGATGGCCTGTTCCATGGCGACATGGTTCCATGCCGCGCCCTTGGAGAGAAAGCGCATTGCGCGACGGTCAACCAGTTCCGCCGGGTCGAGCGTCGGCGCTCCCCAGACCTGGCAGCGGAAACCGTGCTCGGCAAAGTCTTCGGAAAAGCTGATGCCCGACTTCGCTTCCCGCAGTGAGGCGGTAACTTCCTGCGCGTTGTTCCCGATGGACGAGACGATGCCGATGCCGGTGACGACGACGCGTTTCATGAGAGGCTCCCTGGCTTGCCGGTTCGGGCGCGAACGTTGTGCGCCCGCTTCTTATGTCAGGCGGATTTTTCCTGAAACAAGCCCACGCGCAAGTCTTTCGCATGAAAGACTGTTTCGCCGTCGGCCTTGACCCATCCGTCCGCGATGCCGAGCACGAGACGACCGCGCATGACGCGCTTGAAATCGATGCCGTACTCGACCAGCTTGGTCTCCGGCGTCACCATCCCGGTGAACTTGACCTCGCCGGTCGAGATCGCGCGGCCCTTGCCCTTCTCGCCGAGCCAGCCGAGGAAGAAGCCGGTGAGCTGCCACAACGCGTCGAGGCCGAGGCAGCCGGGCATCACCGGGTCGCCGATGAAGTGGCAGGGGAAGAACCACAGGTCGGGCTTGATGTCGAACTCGGCACGGATGAACCCCTTTTCGTTGTCGCCGCCGGTTTCGCTGATTTCCGTGATGCGGTCGACCATGAGCATGGGCGGGGCCGGAAGCTGCGCGTTCCCGGGACCGAACATTTCGCCCCTCGCGCAGGCCATGAGTTCGTCTTTCGTGTAGCTCGATTTCTGTTCGGCCATGGGGTGCAAAACCTCTTGTCGTCTCCTGTCGCCGCGCCGGCGGCGCCGGGTTGCGCTATTGATTGCGTCAGCCATAGCGAATATATGATGACGGCGGCAAGGAACAGGATAAATCTTATCTTTGCACGGACTTAAGGCGAGATTTGCAGGGGTCTGTCGGGAAAGTGAGCCAGTCGGGCGCGGAAATAAGGCGTAGATTGCAGGATGCGGGGCTTCGGCCGACGCGTCAGCGTGTCGCGCTGGCGGAATTGCTGTTTGCCAAGGGCGATCGCCACCTCGCCGCGGAGGACTTGCACTTCGAGGCAATCGAATCCGGCGTGCCGGTGTCGCTTGCCACCGTCTACAACACCCTGCACCAGTTTACCAATGCGGGCATGCTGCGTATCCTCGCCGTAGAGGGGTCGCGCACCTATTTCGACACCAACACCTCCGACCATCATCATTTCTATATCGAGGAAGAGGGCGAGGTGGTCGACGTCCCGGTTTCCGGTCTCCGGGTGGAGAACCTGCCCGAGCCGCCGGAAGGCATGGAGGTCGCCAATATCGATGTGGTGATCCGGCTCCGGCGCAAGCGCTGATCGCGCCGCTTTTCCCTACTTGATCACCTCGTCGGGATAGGCCCCCCAGAGTTCCGCCTGGTTGACGTAGCCGCGCAGCGTGCGCTCGTCATAGGTGACCTCGAACTCGCACCACGCGCCGTCGCAGGATTCGATCTCGCCGATCACGCCCGGTTCGATATAGGCGATGACGCCGGCCTGGGCGGAAGGCGTGTCGAAGAGAACGACCGTTTCGTCCGTGTCCGATCCCTTCCGCCATGGCGAGGTGATTGCTGTGCGCGCGCCGGACAGCAGCGAGCCGTGGATCCATCCGGTCGTGCCGTCCGCATCGCGGACGCGCCGCCAGTTGTCGTATTCCTGGATGACCTCCAGCGGGAGACCGCTTTTCACGTAGCGATAGGCAACCGCGTAGTCCTGGCCGGGGCCGACACGCAAATTCACCTTCGTCGCCTTCAGCGAGACGAAACGCGGAAGCGGCAGGCCGCTTGGTCCCTTGTTGATGGCGCCGGTCGTCTGCGCGGCGGCAGCGACGGTGAGGCCGAGAAAAGCGGAAGCGGAAAGCAAAAGACCGGTACGACGCGAAAACATAGTGGACCTGGACCTTTTCTACACAACCGGCGCGGCATGGGCTGCCCCGTCATGAACGGCCCTTCGCGCGCGCAAAACTCTTTGTCTTGTTTCACCCGCCTTGCTACAGAACGCAGGCGGGCCATCCTCCATTCTGGCCCATCTTGGTTAACGAGCGCTCAACGCCGGAACCGGCGCAGGACACAGGACGCGTTACTGGGAGTAGGAATGCCCCTAAGCAAGAAACCGCTGGTCATTATCACGCGCAAGCTGCCGGACCCCGTCGAGGCGCGGATGGCGGAGCTGTTTGATGTCCGGTTGAACGAGACCGACCGGCCGATGTCGCACGCCGAGCTCGCCGAGGCGATGCAGACGGCGGAGGTGCTGGTTCCGACTGTCACCGACCGGATTGATGCGGAACTCATAGGCAAGGCGGGGCCCCAGCTCAGGCTGATCGCCAATTTCGGAAACGGCGTCGACAATATCGATGTCAAGGCGGCCCACGGCCATGGCATAACGGTCACCAACACGCCGAACGTGCTGAACGAGGACACCGCCGACATGACCATGGCGCTGATCCTTGCCGTGCCGCGTCGCCTGACCGAAGGAGCCGCCGTGCTTACCGGCGACGACGAATGGGCGGGTTGGTCTCCGACCTGGATGCTCGGTCGCCGGATTTCCGGCAAGCGGCTCGGCATTATCGGGCTGGGCCGCATCGGCATGGCGGTGGCGCGCCGGGCTCGCGCCTTCGGCCTTTCGATCAACTATCACAACCGCCACCGCATGGCCGAATCGATCGAGCAGGAACTCGATGCAACCTGGTGGGAGAGCCTCGATCAGATGCTCGCTCACATGGACATCGTGTCGGTCAACTGTCCGTCGACGCCTGCGACCTTCCACCTTCTGTCGGCGCGCCGCCTCGAGCTGCTGCAGCCGACCGCGTATATCGTCAACACCTCGCGCGGCGACGTGATCGACGAGCAGGCGCTGATCAGGTTGATCGAGGAGGGGCGTATTGCCGGCGCCGGCCTCGATGTCTTCGAGGATGAGCCCTCGGTCAATCCGCGCCTGCGCGAACTGGCACGCAAGGGCAAGGTGGTGCTGTCTCCCCACATGAGCTCGGCGACGATCGAGGGCCGCATCGAGATGGGCGAGAAGGTCATCATCAACATCCGCATGATGGCCGATGGCGACCGGCCGCCCGACCGCGTCCTTCCGTCCATGGTCTGACCTGCTGAAGGGCAGGTCGCAGCATGGCATGGCGGGACGCGCCTACCTGCGGGGCTCGCCGCGCCGTCCGTATTTCATGGTCTGGAAGCGTACCGACAGTGCGTCGTAGAGCAGCAGCCTGCCGACAAGCGGTTCGCCGATGCCGGTGATCAGCTTGAGCACCTCCACGGCCTGCAGCGTGCCGATGACGCCGGCGACCGCGCCGAGGATGCCGGCTTCCGCGCATGTAGGCACGGTGCCCTCGGGCGGCGGTTCGGGAAACAGGTCGCGGTAGCGCGGATTGGGATTTCCCTGCGCGTCAGACTGGTGCGGCACCAGCACCGTCAGGCTGCCGTCGAACCGACCGAGAGCGCCCGCGACCAGCGGGATGCCGAGCGCTTCCGCGGTATCGGCGACGAGGTAGCGCGTCTCGAAATTGTCCGAGCCGTCGACAACGACGTCGTGGCCGGAGAGGATGGCCTCGGCATTTTCCCGCGTGAGCCGCACATTGTGCTCCTCGATCGCGACATTCGGGTTCATTTCGATCAGGCTGTGCGCCGCACTCTCTGTCTTCGGACGGCCGATGTCCCCGGTTGCATGGAGGATCTGGCGTTGCAGGTTGGACAGGCTCACGGCATCGTCGTCGACGATGCCGAGCGTGCCGACGCCCGCGGCGGCGAGGTAAAGCAGGACCGGGCTGCCGAGGCCCCCGGCACCGATCACCAGCACGCGTGCCGCCTTCAGCTTCTGCTGTCCTGCCCCGCCGATCTCGTGCAGGATGATATGGCGCGCGTAGCGCTCGATCTCGTCCGGGTTCAGCGGCTTGCCGTCGCTCATCTTCGGTCCAGTCCTAGTCCTCGCGCGCCAGTGCGCCGTTCTCGACCCGCAGGTATTGCGCCCGCTCGCCCAGCGCCTCGAACAGCGACCGGTCGGTGCCGGTCATGAAGGCCTGCCCGCCGACAGCGTCGATCCGGTCGAACAGCGCGGCGCGGCGTGCCGGGTCGAGATGTGCCGCGATCTCGTCGAGTAGCATGATCGGGGCCATGCCGGAAACGGTGCGTGTCAGTGCCGCATGTGCCAGAACGAGCCCGACAAGCAGCGCCTTCTGTTCGCCGGTGGAACATTGCGCGGCCGGCATGTCCTTCTGCGCGTGCCTTATCGCGAATTCGGCGCGATGCGGTCCGGTTAGCGTGCGTCCCGCCGCGCGGTCGCGGTACCGTCCCTCGCGATAGTCGGCAATCAGCCGCTCCTCGATCTCGCCGGCCGCGGCGCCTTCGCGAGCCGCCGTTTCCAGTTCGCCCTCGATCGCAAGGACCGCGGTGGGAAACGGGTCGCCGCTTTCGCGCCGTTCGGCGATGATGGCCGACAGCAGTCCGGCCAGTTCCTGGCGTGCCGCGATGATCGCCGAGCCGAGCGCGGCGACCTGCGCTTCCGTGGCCGCAAGCCAGGCGTCGGTCTGGCTGCCAGGCGGCTCCTCCAGAAGCCGGTTTCTTTGCCGCATCGCCTTCTCGTAGTCGGCGGCGCGGCGTCCGTGAGCCGGGTCGATCGCCAGGACCATGCGGTCGAGGAAGCGCCGCCGGTCCGAGGCCGGTCCGGTGAACAGCCCGTCCATCGCCGGTGTCAGCCAGATGATGCGGGCGAGGTCCAGCAGCTCGTCGGCGCTTTTCGCGTTTGTGCCGTTGATCCGCAGGCGGCGCTGGCCGGCATCGCCGTAGGCCGTTCCGGTGCCGATTTCATAGCTCTCGCCGCCGCGCTCCAGTGTCGCGTGAACGGCGAAGCCGCTCTGCGTGCCCGCTTTCGCCACGTCTGCCAGCTGCGCGCGGCGCAGCCCGCGCCCCGGCGACAGGAAGGAGACGGCCTCCAGCAGGTTGGTCTTGCCCGCGCCGTTGGGGCCGCTCAGCACCACGTGGCCGGGCTCGAACGCAACGGACAGGCTGGCATAGTTGCGGAATGCCGTCAGCTTCAGCGAGGAGAGAAAGCTTTCCGGCGTCATGTTCCCGCGCGCGCGAATGCGCGTCCTAGACGCGCATCGGCATCAGCACGTAGAGCGATTTCTCGTCGGCCGAGTCGATGATCAGGGTGGGCGATCCCGCATCGGCCAGCGTGAACTTCACGTCCGTGCCGGTGATCTGGTTCGTGATGTCGAGCAGGTAGCGTGCGTTGAATCCGATCTCCATCGGGTCGGCTGAATAGTCGACCGCAAGCTCTTCCGTCGCCGAGCCGGAATCCGGGTTGTTGACGGTCAGCGTCATCTGTCCGTCGGCGAGAGACAGCTTCACCGCCCGGCCGCGCTCGCTGGACACCGTCGAGACGCGGTCGACGGCGGCGGCGAAGCTCTGGCGATCGACCATCATGTCCTTGTCGTTGCCCGTCGGGATCACGCGCTGGTAGTCCGGGAAGGTGCCGTCGATCAGCTTTGAGGTGAGCACGATGGCCCCGATGGTGAACCGGATCTTGGAATCCGACAGTTCCACGGTCACCGCCACGTCCGGGTCGTCGACCAGCTTCTGCAGTTCGCCGACCGTCTTGCGCGGGATGATGATGCCGGGCATCTGCTCGGAGCCGTTCGGCGCCGGCGTTTCGCAGCGGGCCAGCCGGTGGCCGTCGGTCGCGACGGCGCGCAGGACGATGTCGTTGTCGCCTTCCGCCGTGTGCATGTAGATGCCGTTCAGGTAGTAGCGCGTCTCCTCCGTGGAGATCGCGAACTGGGTCCGGTCGATCAGTTCCTTCAGCACCGCTGAGTCGAGGCGGAAGGTATGGCTGAACTCGCCGGCGGTCAGCTCGGGGAAGTCCGATTGCGGCAGGCATTGCAGCTTGAAGTTGGAGCGCCCGGAAACCACCGTCATGGAGTTTCCGTCGGCATCCGTCGACAGCATGACTTCCGTGCCCTCGGGCAGCTTGCGCACGATGTCGTAGAGCAGATGGGCCGCGACCGTCGTCGCGCCGGCCTGTTCGACGACGGCGGGAGCTGCCTCCGTGATCTCTAGGTCGAGGTCCGTCGCCTTCATGTCGAGCGCCGATCCCTCGGCCTTCAGCAGGACGTTGGAGAGGATCGGAATGGTGTTGCGGCGTTCGACGACCCGGTGAACGTGGTTCAGGGACTTCAGCAGGTTGGCTCGTTCGAGGGTGACACGCATGGTTCGCTGTCCGATTGTGTGAATCTGTGACGAGCCGGCGCGGAGCGGGCCAGCCCGCGGCATGCGAATTCGTGCAAATTCGGCCGCGTTCGCTCCCCGCCGGTACGGACCGCGAATGTGGCGGCTTGCGGTCGGAAAAGCAAGCGCCCGGACGGACTTGCGCGGAACGCGGAGGCCAAAGACTGGGGAAAAGGGAGCCCCGGCCGGATTGCCGTGCCGGCCGGCCGGGGTTCGGGAGGATTACTCCTCGATCAGCCGTTTCAGGAGCTCCAGCTCCTTGGCGAGCTTCGCGTCCTCGGCGATCATGCCTTCCACCTTGCGCACGGCGTGGAGCACCGTCGTGTGGTCGCGTCCGCCGAACCGCCGTCCGATCTCGGGCAGCGAGCGCGGCGTCAGTATCTTCGCCAGGTACATGGCGATCTGGCGCGGCTTGACGATCTGGCGCGTGCGCCGGTTGGACAGCATGTCGGTGCGCGACACGTTGTAGTGCCGCGACACGGCGCGCTGGATGTCCTCGATGCGGATCTTGCGGTTGTCGTCCACGCGCACCAGGTGGCCGAGAATGTCGTCCACGCGCTCGATCGACAGGTCCGGCTCGAAGGAATGGCGGAACACCAGCTGGTTGAACGCGCCTTCCAGCTCGCGGAAGCTCGAGGTGACGTTCTTGGCCACGTGCTCGAGCACTTCCGTGGAGATGTCGAGCGTCAGGTCTTCCTTCTTGGCGTTTTCCAGCCGCTGCTGCAGCATCGCCAGCCGCATCTCGTAGTCGGGCGCGCCGATTTCCAGCGCAACGCCGCCCTGCAGCCGCGAGCGCACGCGCGGATCGAGCGATTCCAGCTCGTGCGGCGGGCGGTCGGCGGCCACCACCACCTGGCGCGCGCTGTCGAGCAGCGTGTTGATCAGGTGGCAGAACTCCGACTGGATCTTCTTGCCCTGCAGGAACTGCATGTCGTCGATGATCAGCAGGTCGATGTCATGCAGAGTTTCCTTCAGTGTCAGCGCGTTGTTGTCGCGGATCGCGCTGGCGAAGCGCCACATGAAGTATTCCGCGGTCAGGTAGACCACCCGCTTCTTCGGCTCGGCGGAAAGGACGCCGTTGGCGATGGCCTGCAGCAGGTGCGTCTTGCCGAGGCCGACCGAGGCATAGATGAACAGCGGGTTGAAGCGCGCCGCGTTGGCGCCCTGGTCGGCTGCGGCCCGGGCTGCGGCCAGGCTGACCCGGTTGGACTTGCCCTCGATGAAGTTGTCGAAGGTGTAGTGGGAATCGATCGGCGAGCCGATCAGCTTGCCGCCGGCATTGTTCTCGGCGAGGGCGTTGCCGCGGGCGGGCTTGTTCCGGTCCTGGGCGAAGACCGCGCGCGCCACCGGCTGCATGGATGTCTTTCGCGGCGCCGCGCCCTTGGCGTCGTCGGCGCGCATCTGCGCCGGCGCCTTGGTGGCGCTGCGGACAACGATCTCGACCTGCATGATGTCCGGGATCTCCTCGGACCAGAGCGTCATCAGGTCGTTGATGTAGTGGCTGTTGATCCAGGAACGCAGGAACGCCGTCGGCACCGACATGCGCGCCACGCTGCGTGTCGCGGACTCGAGTTTCAGTCGTCCGAACCAGCTGTTGTATACATCGGCGCCGAGTTTCGCGCGCAGGCGCGTCCTGATGCGTTCGAATGCTGCCTCGTAGGCTGGTGTACCCACATTGTCGTCCATTTTCGGATGTTCCGGCCCGCCCGATGATCCGTCGCTCACACCGTCCCCCTTGTTGGCGTTGGCGGCCGACGGTTTCGCGCTGTGCCCCGCAATGATTGCAGGGATGCCGGCCTTCCCCTCGAGTTGACCGCCCATGCCCTCGCTATAATACCTCATCGACCTTCTCTCTGTCGCCCTGTCAGTTGAAAAATTCATTGGCCGGCTGCTCCGCTGCCCCCGCGGTTCTGCCGCTTCGAATTGTGCTGTATGAGAATGTATGCGCCTTTTGCCCTCCCAATAGTCACCCGTTCGGCGGTCGCGAAACCGTCGTTCCCCGTTGCGGTTGTTGGCCTGTTTTGAAGTGGCAGGCGAAATGCCTGCCGTTAGACAAAGCTTGCGCGCCATCGCGCCGCGCCGGGGTTCTGGATCGCCCCTTTCGGAAGCGCGCTGTCGGGTTGTTCAAGCGTCTTGTCTGATGGGGGGAAGATACAAAATCCGAACCGGGAAACGCAAGCCGTTCGACTCTCAATTTTAGGGAATCAATGGGCTTGCAAATCGATTCAAAATGCGCATCGGGGGGGCTGTGAAAACCTAAATATTTGAGACTCCACAGATTCTCTTTTCGGAAAAAAATGACCCTCCGGACGAAAAAAATTTCTCGGTTAGGGTTTTTGTAACTTTTTGCAATCCCGAAATGGGACGCTGGTATGCATGAGGCGAAAATGTCCGCAAGTTGCTGATATGCAACGAGAATTTCTAAGGCTTGATAGTTTCTTTGCAAATTTGTGTCGATGTTCGAGCTCGGCGCCGCCTTCAATTCGCAGGGTAAGGCGTTGCGCCAAAACGCAAATCCGGACCTGTCCACAAGCGCTCCGCGGCCCTGCGTCCGGGCAGCAAAAAAGCCCGGCACTGCCGGGCTTCGAAATTCATTAGCCGACTACGTGAAATCTAGCTGGCCAGGGCCTTCACGCGCGAGGCCAGGCGCGACACCTTTCGCGATGCCGTGTTCTTGTGCAGGACGCCTTTGGTGGCGGCGCGCATGATTTCCGGCTGCGCAGCCTTCAGTGCTTCCGAGGCGGCCTTGATGTCGCCGGAAGCGATCGCTTCCTCGACCTTGCGGATGAAGGTGCGCACGCGGGAGCGGCGATTGGTGTTGATCGCCGTGCGGCGCGCGATCTTGCGCGTCATTTTCTTGGCCGAGGTTGTGTTGGCCATGGTGGTCCTCTTTCATTTTCGGAGCCCGGTCCGGCATCCTCAGCCGATGCGGGCAGACAAAATCATAATGGCGACCGGTTGGCCGCCAAGGTGGGCGGTCTATACGCCCAATTGGCCTTTGCGTCAACGGTTGCCGCCGTCGCGCCCCGAGGTTTTGGCTAGCGGTTCTTGAAGCTCGGAGACCGCTTCTCGACGAACGCGGCCATGCCTTCCTTCTGGTCTTCCAGCGCGAACATGGACTGGAAGGCGCGCCGCTCGAAGCGCAGGCCTTCCGCGAGCGTTGTCTCGAAGGCGCGGTTGACGGTTTCCTTGGTCATCAGCACGGCCGGGCGCGAGAGGCCGGCGATCTTTTCCGCGGCACGCATGGCCTCTTCCACGACCTCGTGGTCCGGGACGACGCGCGCCACCAGGCCCGAGCTTTCCGCCTCCGCGGCATCCATCAGCCTGCCGGTCAGGCACATCTCCATCGTCTTGGCCTTTCCGATCGCGCGGGCGAGGCGTTGCGTGCCCCCCATGCCGGGCATGACGCCGAGCGTGATCTCGGGCTGGCCGAACTTCGCGCTTTCGCCCGCTATGATGAAGTCGCACATCATTGCCAGCTCGCATCCGCCGCCGAGCGCATAGCCGGAGACTGCGGCGATCACCGGTTTTCGCGTCGCCGCGAACCGGTCCCAGCCCGCAACGAAATCGTTCATGCATATGTCGGCGAATTCATAGTCCTGCATTTCCTTGATATCGACGCCTGCGGCGAACGCCTTTTGCGAACCGGTGATCACCACGGCGCCGATGCGCGCGTCGGCATCCATCTTGCCGACCGCGTCGAGCAGCTCCGACAGGAGCCGGGAGTTGAGCGCGTTCATCGCGTCCGGCCGGTTCAGGGTGATAAGCCCGACCTCGCCGCGCTTCTCGCTCAGGATGGTTTCGTAGGCCATTGGTCAACTCCGCTCGCCATTGCCTGTTGGGCGGCTATTTCTGACATGTCGGACAGTGGAAAGTCGAGCGTCCGGACTGCACGATGCGCCGGATCGTGCCGTCGCAGCCGTCGCGCGGGCACGGCTGCCCCTCGCGGTCGTAGACCGAGAAGGAGTGCTGGAAATATCCCAGCGTCCCGTCGGTCCGTATGTGGTCCCTGAGCGACGATCCGCCCGCCGCGATCGCGTCGGCGATGACGTCCCGGACGGCATCGGCCAGCCGGACGCAGCGATCTGTCGGCATGCCGTCCTTGCGCGCCAGCGTGGCGGCCGTGCGTTTCGGCGACAGTCCCGCTCGCCACAGCGCCTCGCAGACATAGATGTTGCCGAGCCCGGCAACCGTTTTCTGGTCCAGCAGGGCGGCCTTCAGCGTCGTTCTGCGCCCCGCGAGTGTGGCGGCCAGCGCCTTGCCGTCGAGCGCGTTGCCGGTCGGCTCGAGGCCGAGCTTCCTCAGGAAGGGATTGCCGTCGAGGCTCTCGCGGCTGGTCAGGAACATGAAGCCGAAACGCCGTGGATCGTTGTAGATCACGCGCCGCGCCGTTCCGTCCGCCGACATGAGGTGGAACACGACATGGTCGTGCGCGCTGTCCTTCGAGCGGGCGTGCCGGAATGCGCCCGGCGTCTCCGACGCCTCCGGGTCCTCGACGCGGAACGACCCGGACATGCCGAGATGGCAGCCGAGGACCTGTCCGTTGTCCAGCTCGACAAGAAGGTATTTCGCCCGCCGCCCCAGCGCCTCGATCCGCCGGCCTGCCAGCGCGCCTTCCATGCCTTCCGGAAGCGGAAACCGCAGGTCCGGTCGCCGGGTTTCGACCGAGTCGATTCGCGCGTTTTCCATGGCCGGTTGCAGGCCGCGGCGGACGGTTTCGACTTCGGGCAGTTCAGGCATTCGCGGCGATATCTGCCAGGAAGGATGTGCCGTGCCGCCCGGGCTTCAGTCCCAGGTGTTCGGCAATGGTTTCGCCTATGTCGGCATAGGTCGGTCGCACGCCGATGCCGGTCGCACGCAGCCCCGGGCCGGTGCCGATGACGGGGATGCGCTCGCGGGTATGGTCCGTTCCGGGCCATGTGGGATCGCAGCCGTGGTCGGCGGTGATGATCATGAGGTCTCCCGGCCGCAACCTTGCCATTGCTTCCGGCAGCAGCCTGTCGAATTCCTCCAGCGCCGCTGCGTATCCGGGCACGTTGCGGCGATGGCCGTACAGCATGTCGAAATCGACGAAATTGGTGAAGACGAGGTCGCGGTCGCCCGCCTCGTCCATCGTCGCCAGGGTCGCCTCGAACAGTGCCGCGTTGCCGTTCGCCTTGCGCAGCTTTGTGATGCCCTGGTGGGCGAAGATGTCGGCGATCTTGCCGACGGCGAGAACACGCCCGCCATCCCCGGTCAGCCGGTCCAGCACGGTCGGCTCGGGCGGCAGCACTGAGTAGTCGCGCCGGTTGCCGGTACGCGCGAAGTCGTCCGCCGAGCTGCCGATGAAGGGGCGGGCGATCACGCGGCCAATGTTCAGCGCATCGACATGGCCGCGCACCACTTCGCACAGGTCGTAGAGCCGCTGCAGCCCGAAGCTTTCCTCGTGGGCGGCGATCTGGAACACGGAGTCGGCGGATGTATAGAAGATCGGCAGGCCGGTCTTCACGTGTTCCTCGCCGAGTTCCCTGATGATCTCCGTTCCCGAGGCATGCTTGTTGCCGAGGGAGCCGTCGATGCCCGCGTCCTTGTAGATCCTGTCGAGCAGGTCCTGCGGGAAGCAGGGGATCTCGTCCGGGAAATATCCCCAGTCGAAGCGTACCGGCACGCCGGCGATTTCCCAGTGCCCGGACGGTGTGTCCTTGCCGTGTGAAACCTCGTCGCATGCGCCCCAGAATCCGGTAACCTCGGCCGGCTTCATCTGCGCGGCGAGGGGATGCCCCGATGCCGCCTCGAGTGCGTGAAAGAGACCGAGCGATGCGAGATTCGGAAGCTCGAGGGGGCCGTCGCGTAGTCCCGCCTCGTCGGCCTGTCCGGCGTTGGCGCGTTCCAGGATGTGGCCGACCGTGTTCGAACCCGCGTCGCCGAAGGCTTCGGCATCCTTGGCCCCGCCTATGCCGACGGAATCGAGGACGAAGAGGAAAACGCGTTTCATTGCATGGTCCGTTGTTATGTTTGTTGCCTCTGCGATACCTTTGCGTATCGGCAGGATGGAGGTGGATGACTAAAGATGGCATTGCCGAGACGCCGAAACAAGCTGACGCTTCTTCTCGAAGCGGCGATTTTCCTGGCCGTGGCCCTGCTTGCCGCCATCCCGGCGCGGGCCGACTGGCGCGATGGGATGGGCACGTTCCGGATAGGCATTGTCCTGCCGTCGGACGGGACGTTTGCACGGGAAAGGCTGGAAGGATTTCGTGCGCTGGTCTCGGAAGTCCTTGCCATGCCGGTTGAGATATTTCCGGCACGCGACGGTTCCGCGCTGATCGATGCCGTCGCCACGTCACGCGTGGAATATGCGGTGTTTTCCGCGCTGGCCTATGCCACGGCTTCCGAGTTGTGCGAATGCGTCGAACCGCTTGCGGCCCCGGTCAACAGGGAGGGGGCGAGCGCCGTGCGCTCGGTGCTGGTCGCCGACGGCGCGAAAGTCGCGCACATCGGCGACCTTGCTGGCCTGCCGGTCGCGATCGGCCCGCGGGATTCGCTTGGCGGGGATATGCTTCCCGCGGCGGGCTTTCGCTGGCAGGGGCGTCCGCTCGCGCAATCCGGGCTCGATTTGCGGCGCGTCGAAACCACGCAGGAGGCATTGCGCATGCTGGCCGATGGAGAGGTTGCCGCGGCTTTTGTATGGGAATTTGTGCGGCCCGGTTCGGCGGCCGTTTTCGCGGGCGGTCCCCGCGCCTATCTGGAAGAACTGGCCCCGGATCGTTTTGCCGTCATGTGGCGGTCGCAGGCCGTGCGTTTCGGTCCCCATGCGGTTCGCCGAAACCTGCCGCACGAGGCGAAAGCAGCGCTCCGGCGCGCTCTTGCCGGCCTCGCTCTCGGTCATCCCGATGTTCTCGATGGAATTTCTCCGGAACTCGGCGGTGGGTTCGAGATCGTGACCGCCGACGAGTATCGCTCTGCGCTCGCGCTGGTTGCTGCGATTTCCGCCTCCGGCGAGTGAAGCGCGGAACCTAGCAGTCCGGGCAGGGAATGTCCTCGCCGAGGCGCGGCCGCAGGTAGTAGCGTTCGCTCATCTCGATCATGCCGACACCGTCCTTGGTGGTGCCGATCGAGTTGCCGATGAGCCATGCTGCGAGCGGGACATAGTCGAGTTCCGCTTCGACCTTGACAAGGAATGTCCCGTCGATGCGCAGATCCGGTGGAACCCAGGTGTCGTCACCCTCCGGCACGCCGCTCTGGAACGTGCCCTCGTTGTAGCGGCGCGACCACGCGACCTTCCCGCCCTTGGGATAGCTCGAATCGACGTTGATTGCGGTGATCCAGATGTCCGGCTTCTTTATCGTGTAGGGGAACAGCACCGCCTCGCCGATCTCCATGATGTCGTCGAGTTCGGCCTTGGTCACGCCGTCCTGCTGCGTTACCAGGTCGGCGACCGTGGAGGCGACGCGGCTGACCTTCCGGTTGATCGACACTGCGCCGGATATTTCGAGCGTGCCGAGATACATCACCAGCATGAGCGGGACGATCAGCGCGAACTCGACGGCCGCGATGCCGCGCCGGTCGCGCAGGAAACGGTGCATGACGGCCGCCTTGCGCAGGACTCTGGTCGGAAACGCTTTCATGGTCATGTCCTCGTTTTCCAGCCGGGTCGCATCGTCAGAACGGCTCGTTCTGCCAGGTGACCGTCGCGAACAGCAGGGTTTTGCCATTGGGCAGGTTTTCCATGAACGACCGCATCACGTCGGTCATGACAGGCCATCGATAGAAGATGCGCAACGAGTTGATTGTTCCCTCGTCGCCCGGATTGAAGGTAAAACCCGTGGAATCGATGTCGCCGTCGGCTCCGATCGGGATCGTCTTCGGAACGTCCGAGAACTTGTTGTAGTGGTTCAGGTCGTACACCAGCTCCGGGCACCCGTCGCCGACGATGATGGAGATTTCGTTGCAGATCCTTGCGCGGAACTGCGCCGCCGTCGTGTTGTCCAGCGTGATCTGTCCGGTACGGATCTGCCGTCCGATGCGGTCGGCTGCGTGGTTCATCACCTGTTGCGCGGTGAAGGAGACCGTCGTCTCCAGGATCGCGAAGGACAGCAATGCGAATGGAAGTGCCAGCATGGCGAATTCGATTGCGGTCGCGCCGCGACTGTCGCCACGGAAGCCGCGAAGTTTGCCGAGGATGCGTCGGCCGTATGTGTCAGCACGTGTCGCCATGTATACCCCCGCAGGTCGAAACCGGGGGCAACATAGGTGAAAAGGATTTAGAAAAGGTTTTCCTGCCCGCGATTTCGCGAGCTTTCGCTTTTACGATTTGGCAATGGTGCCGATTGGTCCCGCCATGGCGGGAGATCAATCGTCGTCGTCGACGTTGTTGGCTTCCGCGATCGCCCTGATCGACTGGAGTTCGGCTTCCGTCAGGTAGGCCCGTTCGCAATAGGGCTCGCAGGACAGGGTTTCGATCTCCGCGCGTCGATAGATGCGCAGGGCCGATCCGTTTTCGCGCGAGACGGCGATCCGTTCGTCCAGGATCGGGTTTCCGCCCTGGTCGAGGATCACGAGATTGGTCTGGCCGAAGCCCCTTCCGGTAAGCACGAGCGTGCGCGAGTCGCGCACCGTCGCATCGGCGATTTCCGGATTGCCTATGATCACGGTTGCGGCGGGCTCGGACAGCTTGACGATCCGTGCGTGATTGAGGACGACCCGGATGGCGGGTTCGGGAACGGCATTCATCTCCGCGAAATTTTCCGCTGCAACGGCGATCGGCGAATGAGCGAGCACGCCCGCCGCCGCCGCGGCGCTAAGAAGGTATCTCGACCCCTTGAACATACCGGCACTCCTTGTCGTCTGTACGGTCGCAATATGGCCCGGAATGATGAACGAAGATTTAACCATAAGCGCCTCCGCCGATCATGCCCGCTCCCGGCCTCGTCGCCGCGCCGGCGCGTCCGGCGCGGGCCGGTCGGATGGTCGCCATCGCGTGCACCGATTGTTCACCAAGATTGCCGTTCCTTCGCCTTAAGCCTTTGGAAACCCTGTTCCTTAAGCAGGTGGAAATCGGCGCGCTGTAGGTTGGCCTCATCCGATCGACGCCGCGAAGAGCGCCGACGGAAGTGCTGTGAACGAGAAAAGGAGCTCACCATGTTTGCACGTTTCATGAAAGACGAGTCCGGTGCGACCGCCATCGAGTATGGCCTGATCGCCGCCCTCATCGCCGTTGCCATCATCGCCGGCGCGACTACGGTCGGTACCGAGCTGAACGCCAAGTTCAACGCGATCGGCACGACCGTCAAGGGCGCCTGACCGATACGCCGCCGCGCGGCGGCACTTGACAAATCAGGGACGGCCTGTCTCCTCAACCGGGAGACGGGCCGTTTCTTCTTGCGCGGGCCTCGTGCGCGCCGAGACCGGGCAGCCGGCCCTGAAACGTGTATTGGGTTCCCTGGGGGCGCCTGCGAAATCTGGCGATCGGAAGACGATGGCGAACAAGAATGATGTGACCGTGACCCCGGTGATCCTGTGCGGCGGGGCGGGATCGCGCCTGTGGCCGATGTCCCGCGAGGACAAGCCGAAGCAGTTCCACGCCCTCGTCAACGATCGCAGCCTGCTGGTCAACACCATCGAGCGCATGGTTCCCGTGGTGCCGGGCATATCGTTCCGGCCGGTGCATGTCATCGGCTCGGCGGCGCTCGGCGAGGCGCTCGAGAAGGAGGTCGCGCGCGCGCCCGTCCTGCCGCAGGTTCTGGTTCTCGAGCCCTGCATCCGCGATACCGCGGCCGCCATCGCCGCCGCCATCGCCACCGTCGCGGAGACGAATCCCGACGAGCTGGTCATCGTCCTGCCGTCGGATGCCCGCATCGACGACATCGCCGGTTTCCAGGACACGGTCGCGGCCGCCGCCCGCGTGGCGCGGGAGACCGATGCGATCATGACCATCGGCATTCCGCCGTCCCGCGCCGAGACGCAGTACGGCTATATCGAGAAGGGCGAGCCGCTGGGCGATGGCTTCCGCGTCATCCGTTTCCGCGAGAAGCCGGACCTTGAGACGGCGGAGCACTACCTGCGCAGCGGCAGCTTCTTCTGGAATGCCGGCATATTCCTGTTCCGGGCCGGCCGCCTCGCCGCCGAGTATGCCCGCCTTCAGCCGCGAATCTGGGAGTGCGCGCGCAAGGCCGTTCGCGAGGGCGCGCGCGACGGCCGCAAGCTGGTGCTCGACCCGGAGAGCTTCGCCGCCTCGCCGAAACTGTCGATCGACTACGCAATCATGGAGGAGGCCGGCAATATCGGCGTCGTGCCCGCGCGCTTCGACTGGGACGATCTCGGTTCCTGGGCGCAGCTCTACGAGGCCGCGCCGAAGGACGATCGCGCCAATGCCGTGTCCGGCGACGTCATCACCGTCGATGCAGACGGCAACCTGGTGCGCGCGCGTGGCGCCACGGTGGCCATTGCCGGCGTGCGCGATCTGGTCGTCGTGGCCGAGGACAACAAGATTCTGGTCACCGCGCGCGACCGCACCCACCTGGTCAAGGACGTCACCCTGGCCTTCAAGGCTCGCGGCGACGACAGCCACCCCTCCACCGTTCGGTCCTGGCTGTTCGAGACGGCCCTGCCGTTCTGGGCCGAGAAGGGGGTGGACCGGGTCCATGGCGGCGTGCACGAGGCGCTGAATTTCGACGGCACGCCGGCGCCGCTGCCCTACAAGCGCCTGCGCGTGCTGGCGCGGCAGATCTACTGCTTCTCCCACGCGAAGCTCATGGGCTGGGAGGGCGATGCCGACGGCATCCTGGACCACTGCTTCGAAACGCTGACCCGCACCGGCTGGCATCCCGATGGCGGCTGGATCCACCTGTTCAATCCCGACGGCAGCGTCCAGGACGAGACCCGCGATACCTATGACCACTGCTTCGTCCTGTTCGGGCTGGCATGGCTCTACCGGGCGACCGGCCGGGCCGAGGCGCGCGAATGGGCCGACTGGACGCTCGACTACATGGACCGGAATCTCGCCGACCACGCCCATGGCGGGTTCTACGAGACCGACGGCCGCAAGCTTCCGCGCCGCGCCAATCCGCACATGCATTTCCTCGAGGCCATGATGGCCTGGTACGAGGCGACCGGCGAGGAGAAGTATCTCGACCGCGCGCAGGCGATGGTCATGCTGTTCGACCGCCACTTCTTCGACGAGGCGACGGGCACGCTGTCGGAATATTTCCATGCCGACTGGTCGCGCAGCCGCAACTCGGCCGAGGAGACCCGCATCGAGCCGGGCCACCACTACGAATGGGCCTGGCTGATCACGCGCTATCTCGATCATCGCGATACGCCGGATGTCGGCGCCAAGGCGCGCCAGCTCTTTGCCACCGCCGCCACCTTCGGCCATCATCCGGCGACGGGCGCCGCCGCCGACGGCATGCAGCCGGACGGGTCGGCCGTGGAGCCGCATGCCCGGCTCTGGCCGCAGACTGAGGCGCTCAAGGTTTCCCTCGCCTTCGAGAAGCGGGGCCTCGGCCCCGCCGCGGCGTTGCGCCGGCGCATGTTTGACGTGCTGTTCTCGCACTATCTCAACGGCCCGGTGCCGGGCGGCTGGTACGATGCCATCGACGACGAGGGCCAGGTGATCGCCCCCGACATGCCGTCATCGAGCTTCTACCACGTCTTCTGCGCGCTGGCGGAGTATGCGGGTTCCCGCTAGCCGGGCGCCTTTCCGCGCGGTCCGGCCGGGTCCGGCTACGCGCTCTGCCGTTCGTCCCGGCTTAGTGCCGGGTCGAGGACCTTGGGCCGGAACACGATGTTCTCGGGCGTTTCGCGCGCGATCTGGCGCGCCAGCGCCGACGCGGCATCCTCGCCGAACACCTGTTCCCATTCGCGCAGTGCCGGCTTGTAGGTGCCAAGCGCCGTCATGGCGGCCGCCTTCTGCTCGCGCGAGGCGTGGGCCTGCAGCCTGACCGCGAAGCAGATCAGCGAATCCACTTCCGAGTAGGCGGCATTGTTGACCGGCACGGCGATGACTGCCGCATCGCCCAGGTAGCCGGCATGCACGGTGTTGTCGTCGAGCGCGGAACCCAGCACGCCGAGCGGTTTCGCCGGTTCCGAATAGGGTTCCATCGCGGGCGAGGGCGCGCTGCCTTCGAGCCGCACCTGTGGCCCGTCCTTGGCCTGTTCCACCGACATCTGCGCGGTCCACTCGATGGTGTCGATGAGCCGCGAAACGGCGGCGAGCACCTTGCGATTGTCGAAGGAAAGGCGCGAGTCGGCGACGCCGAGTTCGGCCAGCGCGTCGCGGATTGCCGGCGAAAGCGCGTCCTCCGGCCGGCTGGTGCCGACGGTGACCGTCTTGGCCTGGTGCCGGATCGTGTCGATCGGGCGCGATGTTTCCTCGAATGTGTGGCGCACCCGCCCGATCGCGGCTTCCGCCACGGCGCGTGCCGCGTCGGCATCGGCGGCCCGGCCGAGTTCGCGGCCGAGCTTGGCGAGCATGGCCAGGTCGTTGGCGCCGAGGCCGGAGTTGAAGGCGCCCGCGGCACCCTCGTCGATGAAGGCGTCGAGCCTTTCGAGCACGGCGGTCCGGTCGGCGGCCCGGTCGCCCATGGCGACATGGCCCAGATCCGTGAGGATCGGCTTGAGCAGTTGCGCCGCGCGGTCGATGGCGCGCGCGGCATGGAAACCGAACATGTGCCCCGCGACCGTGGCCAGCACGAAGGCGAGGTCGCCGCCGATCTTTGGCAGCGCGATCACCCGTTCCGCGTATTCGGCGAACGCCGCGGCGTCGTCGCCCTCGGTCGCGAACACGATCGGGCGGCCGTTATGCGCCTTGAAGATCGCCACTTCCTTGACCACGTCGCCGACGAGATCGCCCGGCAGGTCGTTGGCGATGACCAGCGTCAGCGGTTCGGTCGAGAGGTCGATGTGCTTCTTGTCTTCCGTGTAGTCGACGGGAATGGACTTGTAGCAGAGCTCGGAGAGCTTGATGCGGATTTCCAGCGCGGCGACATGGTTGACGCCGGAGCCGGTGACCGCCCAGTAGCGCGCCTGCGGCGCGAAGGAGCGCGCGCATTCGGCGATGTGGTCTTCATTTTCCAGCACCTGCGCGATCAGGCTGGGCAGCCGCTCCAGTTCGCCCATCTCGTAGGCGATCTCGACATCGGTCATCGTGTTGAGCGCGTCGGCCAGGAAAAGCGCGGTCAGCTTGCCGGCGGTCAGCTGGGAGTAGAATGCCTTGGTCGAGGCGACGGACATTTCCACGTCTCGCCCGTCGGAGGTGAACAGCACGGAATCGGCCTTGCGCACCAGGTCGGAATTGCGCCGGTTGACGATGGCATGGATGGTTGCCCCGCGTTCGCGCGCGAGATCGACCGCGCGGTTGGTGTCCGTCGTCGTGCCGGACTGCGACACCGCGATCACCAGCGCGTTGCGGAAGTCGTAGGCGTCGATCTCCGCCGACATCTCCGAGGAACGCCTTGCGGTCACGGCGATGTCCAGCCGCGTGTCCTGGCCGAGTGCGCGCTCGATCAGGTGGGCGATGCCGACGGCAGCGACGCCGGCCGTTCCCTGGCCGATCACGTAGACGCGGGCGATGCCCTTGGCGACGGCCTTGCGCATCTGCGCCCAGATGTCCGTCGGCAGGTTGTCGAAGGCGACCAGCCCGCCGTCGCGGCGGTAGCGCCCGCGCAGCGTCTTGGCGACGCTTTCCGGCCCGTCGTGGATTTCCTTCTCGAGATAGAAGTCGAAATGGCCGCGATAGATGTCGCGTGCGAATATCTGGATCGGCTCGGCGTTCACCGTTGCCGGAGTGCCGTCGGAAACGCCGCGCATGACCGGCGTGTCGCTGTCGCCGTCGAGCTGGATGACCGAGCCGCCGGCGACCGAGCGGGCGAGGTTGTAGGATGCGCGCGCCACGTTGCACAGGCCGTAGACCTCGGATGCGAACATCCAGCCGTCGGCCAGCCGCGCCGCGTGGAGCCCCTGGCCCGATCCCTTCTGCGCCAGGAACGCCTCGCCGGGCCGGCCGGGATCGATGC
The DNA here is from genome assembly GCF_013358405.1 of Oricola thermophila. NCBI lineage: Bacteria > Pseudomonadati > Pseudomonadota > Alphaproteobacteria > Hyphomicrobiales > Ahrensiaceae > Oricola > Oricola thermophila. The sequence continues at coordinate 2,939,123 of NZ_CP054836.1, read as the reverse complement.
AGCCGACGGCGATCGAGCCGTCGAGGCGGCGGATCGCGGTGCGGAACCGGTCCAGCAGGTCGCCGCCCTCGGCGCCCGCGCTGCGATGCGCGATCGGGATGATCTTCGCGTCGGTGGTTATGGCCGGATCGATGGCCATCTGCCGGTTCGTCACCAGTTCGGCGAGCAGTTCCATGTGATTGTCGACGTCGCCGTTGAGCGCGTACATCGCGCCGAGCGGGATGCCGCTGCTGCCGGTCTCGTCCTGTTTCACGGACGGGTTGTGCGGGTGGCAGTTGGCCACCGAGATGATGCCGTGCGACGCCCATCGCGTGTGCGACAGCACGCCCGCCCGCCGCGCCTCGCCCGCCAGCGTCCAAAGCAGGTGGTCGTTCCTGATCGTTTCGCGCAGCGCGGCGCCGTTGTCGCCGAGGCGTCCGACCAGGTTCGCGGTCTTGAAGACGAATGTCAGCGTGGCCGTGGCGCCGCCGTTTTCGTGGAAATAGACGGCCAGGTGGTCCGCGTGCAGAGCGGCGCTCCGCTTCTCGTATTCGGCCTTCAGTTCGGCTGAGAGAGCCGCAATGGCCGTTTGCGGCACCTGGATCTGGATCGCGATGCCGGCGGAGTCGCGACCGCGCACCTCGAGGCGGTCATTCGCCCGCAGGACATGTTCGGTCGCCAGCGCCACCTTCGCGGCGTTGCCGTCGAGCGACTTCATGTCGGCGGGCATCAGCGCGACGGCCTCTCCCGTCTGCGCCACCAGTTCCTCGCGGATCTGCCATTCGTAGTCGCGCAGGCTCTCGATCAGCGGATCGAGGTCCGTCCGGCCGCTTCTCGAAAGTTCGGTGAGCGCCTCGACCTGGGCCTTGAACGCGTCGGCGAGCGCGACGGCCTTCCGGCGGAACTCGCCGTCGAAGGCGACGGCAAGCCCGGTGTCGAAGCTCATGAGGTCGGCGAATCGCTCTTCCAGCGTGCCGACCGCCGCTTGCAGGGTCTCAACGGCAGCAAGGCCGGGCGGTGCCGCCGAGATTTCGGCGGACAGCGCGGCGAGCCAGCCGGTGTCGGCCTGCCGGGCGTCGAATGCGCCGGTTACGAATCCCGCAATGCCACACATGTAATTCCCTCGAAATCTCGCTTCGGCGGCTCGTGCCGCCGGTTGAATTGGCCCGGTTGTACGCTTCTCGTTCTTGAAGCGCCGACGATTGATTTCTACAAGTGCGATGACTGATACACGCGCTCACATTGTCTTGCACGCTGTAACGACTCGGCCAGGGTGGAAACGGTGCCCGGCGGACGGAACATGGAGATGCCCGGCCTTGCCTTTTACGCCAGCCTTGCCCGGTCCTGCATGACGTAAAGTTAACAGGTGCCGCACAACGTGCAAATTGCCCCTTTTATGCCACACTCATGTGGGACAAATCGTTAATCGGCATATTGCGCCGATGTCCGGCTAAGGCCCGTCCCCCGCCGATCCGGACAGGTGGCAGCCTAATCCCCCTCTCCGGGCTGCCACTTTTTGAACCTTTTCGAGTTTCCGCCGCATGGTCCGCCATGCGGCGGTTTTGTTTTCTGCCGCGCATCCCTTTGACATCGTTGCGTTTCGCGCGCAGATATCGATTCCGGTTTCGAACGGAGTCTACTCATGCAGAACGTCAATGGCGGCCTCGCGCCGGTCCTCGAGCGGATCGACGAAAATCTGGCCGACAGCCTGGTGCGCGTCTTCGAACTGGTGCGCATTCCCTCCATCTCGACCGACCCGGCCTATGCCGGCGACTGCCGCAAGGCGGCGGAGTGGCTGGTCGCGCAGCTTGACCTGCTCGGCTTCGACGCCTCCCTGCGCGATACTCCGGGTCATCCGATGGTAGTCGCGCATCACGACGGGCCTTCGCCCGACGCGCCGCATGTGCTGTTCTACGGCCACTATGACGTCCAGCCGGTCGATCCCCTTGATGAGTGGGAGAGCGATCCCTTCGATCCGAAGGTCAAGGACGGGCCGGACGGTTCCAAGATCATCACCGGCCGGGGCACTGCCGACGACAAGGGCCAGCTCATGACCTTCGTCGAGGCCTGCCGCGCCTGGAAGGAGGTTTACGGCGAACTGCCCTGCCGCGTCACCATCCTGTTCGAGGGCGAGGAGGAATCCGGTTCGCCGTCGCTCAAGCCGTTCCTCCGGGCCAATGCCGAGGAGCTCAAGGCCGATTTCGCCCTTGTCTGCGATACCGGCATGTGGGACGCCGACACGCCGGCCATCTCGACCGGCCTGCGCGGCCTTGTAGGCGAGGAGGTTACCGTCGAGGCGGCGGACCGCGACCTGCATTCCGGCTATTTCGGCGGTGCGGCGGCCAACCCGATTCACATCCTCGCCAGGGCTCTGGCCGATCTCCATGACGAGAACGGCGCGGTCACGATTCCGCATTTCTACGATGGCGTCGAGGAGACGCCGGCCGACGTGCTGAAACAGTGGGAGAGCCTCGGCCTGACGGCGGAGAAGTTCCTCGGCGAGGTCGGCCTGTCCATCCCGTCCGGAGAGAAGGGCCGATCCGTCCTGGAACTGACCTGGGCCCGCCCGACGGCGGAGGTCAACGGCGTTGTCGGCGGCTACACCGGCGAAGGCTTCAAGACGGTCATCCCGGCGAAGGCCTCGGCGAAGGTCTCCTTCCGCCTGGTCGGCAAGCAGGATCCCGAGGCGATCCGCAGGAATTTCCGCGATTTCGTCAGGGCGCGCATCCCTGCCGACTGCAAGGTTTCCTTCGAGGAGCACGGCGGTTCCCCGGGCATACAGCTGCCCTACGATTCGCCGGTCCTGCAGAAGGCGAAACAGGCGCTGTCCGACGAGTGGCCGAATCCGGCCGTCATGATCGGCATGGGCGGCTCGATCCCCGTCGTCGGCGATTTCCAGGACCTGCTCGGCATGGATTCGGTCCTTGTCGGCTTCGGTCTTGCCGATGACCGCATCCACTCGCCGAACGAGAAATATGCGCTGAAATCCTACCACAAGGGCCAGCGTTCCTGGGCGCGCATCATGGCGGCACTGGCCGCACGATAGTCTGGCCGGCCGGGTCCGGCCGTTCTCGGCGGTGACCGCGCTCCCGGTGTTCCCGGGGGGCGGCGTCCGCGTGTGCGGGCCGGTTCTTTACAAGTTGCCCTTCCGCGTTCACCGCCTGTTAACGGCGCCTTAAATTGCCGCAATTACTGTGCATGAGCCGCCGAAGTATCGCGTAACGGACCGGACCCGCACATGGCCAGCCGAAAGAAACCGAGAAAACGCGTCGAGCCGCGCCTGGACGACGCGCCGCGTGCACGCCGCGGATCGGATCTTCGCGTCAGCGACGACGACCGTGCCGCGCCGCCGCGCCGCCGCAAGCCGGCGGCGAAGAAGCAGACCGCCACGAAACGCAAGGCGTCATCGGCCCGCAAGCCGAAGCGGAAGACGGCCCGCGGCCGCCGTTCCGGCCGTCGCTGGGTCGGGCTGCTCGGCGGTCTCGTCTACTGGAGCTTCGTTCTCGGCATCTGGGGCGGTGTTGCCGTTGCCGGCGTCATTGCCTGGTACGGCGCGCAGCTGCCGTCGGCCACCACCTGGGCGGTTCCCGACCGGCCGCCCAACGTCAAGATCGTCGCCGTCGACGGCTCGCTGATCGCCAATCGCGGCGCCACCGGCGGCGAGGCGCTGGGCATCCACGAGATGTCGCCATGGATCCCGCAGGCCGTGATCGCCATCGAGGACCGCCGCTTTTACGGCCATTTCGGCCTCGATCCCGTCGGCCTCGCCCGCGCAATGGCTGCAAATCTCATGGCGGGCCGGCTGGTGCAGGGCGGATCCACGATTACCCAGCAATTGGCGAAGAATCTGTTCCTCTCACCGGACCGCACGGTCGGCCGCAAGGTGCAGGAGGTGTTGCTCGCGCTATGGCTTGAGCACAAGTACACCAAGAACCAGATCCTGGAGATGTACCTAAACCGGGTCTATTTCGGATCCGGTTCCTACGGTGTCGAGGCTGCCGCGCGGCGCTATTTCAACAAGAGTGCTCGCGATGTCTCGCTATCCGAGGCGGCACTTCTGGCCGGTCTTCTCAAGGCGCCCTCGCGCCTGTCTCCGGCACGCAACCCGCACCTTGCCGAGGAACGCGCCCAGGTTGTTCTTGCCGCCATGCGCGATCAGGGCCTCGTCTCCGATCGCGAGATGACGGCCGCGATCTCTCGCCCCACCACTCGTGCCGCTGCCTACTGGACGGGATCGGAGAACTATGTCGCTGACGCCGTGATGGAGGAGTTGCCCTCGCTGATTGGCGAGGTCCGCCAGGATGTCATCGTCGATACCACTGTCGATCTCGTGCTGCAAAAATTCGCAGAGAATGCCATTCGCGACCTGATTGCGCAGGAGGGAAGGAAAAAGAATGTCAGCCAGGGCGCGCTGGTCTCCATCGACAACACCGGTGCGGTGCGTGCCATGGTGGGCGGCTACGACTACGCCAATTCCCAGTTCGACCGTTCCACCGAGGCGAAGCGCCAGCCTGGCTCGGCCTTCAAGCCCTTCGTCTATGTCGCGGCGCTCGAACAGGGGCGCACGCCGCAGTCCGTGCGCAACGACGCGCCCGTGAAGATCGGCAAGTGGACGCCGGAAAACTACGGTGGAAAGTACTATGGTCGGGTGACGCTGGAGACGGCGCTGGCAAAGTCTCTCAATTCGGTGGCGGCGCAGCTCATCATGGAAACGGGTGCGGAAAAGGTTGTAGAAACCGCACATCGCCTGGGCATCAGGTCCGCTCTTGAACCGAATGCCTCCCTTGCTCTCGGCACGTCGGAGGTTACGCTGATGGAGCTGACTTCGGCCTATGTCCCGTTTGCCAATGGCGGCTACCGCGCGGAACCCTACATCATCAGGCGCGTGACGACGCTGGACGGGAAGGTGCTCTACGAGCACACCGCCGACAACATGAGCCGCGCAATTTCTCCCGAAGTTGCCGGCATGATGAATTCCATGATGGCGAAGACGCTGACCGAGGGCACGGCCCGTGCGGCGGCGTTTGATCATCCGGCCGCCGGCAAGACCGGCACGAGCCAGAGATCGCGGGATGCATGGTTCATCGGCTACACTGCAAATCTGACAACCGGTGTCTGGTTCGGCAATGACGACGGCTCGCCGACCGACAAGGTCACCGGCGGCTCCCTGCCCGCGAAGGCATGGCGCGCCTTCATGGTCAGGGCGCACCAGGGCGTGCCCGTTGCGAGACTGCCTGGACACATGCCCCGCATTGCCACGCCTGTCGCCCGCCCGCGGAACGTGCCGGCGCCCCGTCCGGCGCCCGCCCTCTCGACTGCCGGAGCCGGCGATGGCGGCCGGCCGGTTCCCGTCGCGCGCGATTTTGCCCCGCCGAAACGCGACCGCACCGTTACCTCTTCCACGGCCGGTCCGCGTCCCAGGGTTGGCGTCGGCGAGGCATCCGGCGAAGGAGGCAAGACGGTGATGGACATCCTGATGGGGCGCTAGGTCCTATTGAAGTGCGGCGACCAGCGGCCGGAGATGCTTTTCGTATTTCCGCCAGGCCTGCGAGCTGCCGCCATACATCTTCCTGCGCACCTGACCCGCGCTGGCGGTCGTGACGACCCGTTCCGTCCGGTGAAACTCGAGGCAGCGCGGGTTCCATTCCAGCCCGCACAGTTCCAGCAGCCGGCGGGTTTCGCCTTCCTGGTCTTCGGTCAGTCGCTCGTAGTTGATCTCGTGGATGCGCCCGGGCAACCGGTCGGCCCAGAAGGCCATCATCTCGTCGTGGAATCTGGTATAGGCCGCTATGTCGCCGAGGTCGAAGCTGTATTCCATGCCGCCCGCAGGGAAGAAGGTTCTGAAAATGGACCAACCGACGGCAACCGGGTCCCGGGTCGTGTGGATGATTGTCGCTTCCGGCAACGCCGCCGCGATAAATCCGATCCACCGGAAATTGGCCGGCATCTTGTCTGTCACAACCGGTCGGTCGGTGCCCAGCGTTTCGATTTCCCCGAGGTAGCGTCGGCGTATGTCCTGCAGCATCTCCGGTGTCGGCGTTTCTTCACCGAGCGCCGGCATCACGGCCTGGCGTAGCGCCGAAAGCTCGCCGCCGCCATGGACTTCCGGATGGCTGGCCAGGATCTGCTCGACCAGGGATGTTCCCGATCGCGGCATGCCGAGCACGAAGATCGGCCGTTTCCCGGTCGTTGCCGGGGAGATCGGCTCGGGTATGCCGTCTTCGAACATGGATCGGATTTGCGCGAAGACCTTGCGGTGCCGTTCCATCGGATCGCCGTGGGACTGGCGCCAAAGCGCGTTTCCGGCTTGCAGGTGCCCGAAGGCCTTGTCCACGTCCCTGAGGTCGTCATGGGCCTTGGCGAGCGCGAGATGCAGGTGCCTTCGTTCGGCGGGGCCGGCGGCGGCCAGCAGTGCCTCCATCTGCGCGATTTGCGGATCGCCGGACTCGTAGGTTTTCACGGCGCTCAGGCTGCGGTGTGCCGCGGCATTGCCGGGTTGCAGTGCCACGACCTTTTCGAGGTCGGCAATCGCTTCCTCGCGTCGGCCGACATGGTTCAGCGCGTTGCCGCGATTGGCCAGGGCGTCCGGGAAATCCGGCTTGAGCGCAAGCGCCCTCTCCAGCGGCGCGATGGCCTCCTGCGATCGTCCGAGCACAGTCAGGACGGCCCCCATGTTGTTCAGCGCCTCCAGGTTGTCGGGCTGTCGTTCCAGCACGGCGTCCAGCTGCTCCAGCGCCTCCCTGTTGCGTTTCATTGCCATCAGGAGGCGGGCCATGTTGTTGCGCATGTCGACGGCTTCCGGGGCGAGCGCAATGGCGCGCCGGTAGCTCGCAAGCGCGGCATCGGTCTGGCCGGATTCGGCGAGGCACGCGGCTTCCACACTGTGCAGGAGTGCGACCTGCGGATGTCGGGCGAGCAGGGACCGGGCCAGCGCAAGTGCCTCGCGGATCCGGCGCTGCCGGAAAAGAGCCAGAAGCGCGTTCGCCTTGTCGGGCGGCAACGGCCTGCCGTTCCTTCTGGCGCCCGGCGGGAGTGCCAGCGTCCGCATGCTCTCCTGCAGTCGCCTGTTGTCGGGAAACCGTGCGAGCATTTGGCGCAGCAGCGCCTCGGCCTCGTCCATCGCACCCTTTCGGGCAAGCGATTTGGCCTTGCGCAATGCCTGGTCTACGGAAAGGGCGGTGGCGTTCATCGGTTCGGGACGTATCTATCCGGGATCGGTCACGGGAAAGACCGATCTGATCCTGTCCCCTCTCGAATTGCAACAGTGGCAGGCATTGCTGCACGCCATTCGGCGGCATGCCGGGGCTCCCGACGTCGGTCGGGATCCGGCCTCAGGCGGGGTGCCGTGCCCAGGACTCAAGCAACGGCAGGACTGGCTCGAGCTGTTCGCGATAGTTCTCCCACCAGCCGGGCCGTGTCGTTCCGCGCTCGATCAGCAGGTAGGAAGGATCGAGGTCGAGGAACTGCAGCATCGCCCGCACGGTCTGTCGACGGTCCGCCGGCGGCGCCTCGCAGGAGAGGACATGGACGTCGAGATGCAGCATTTGCCGGTATGTCGACCACAGTCGCATCACCCGGTCGTAGAACGTGGCGCCGGTCTCGAGATCGAGGAAGTTCGCCGTCACCGCGTCGAGGGAAGGATCGTCCATGTAGCAGGCAAGCACGCTGTTGCACGGGTGCTGTGCGGCGAACAGGAATTTTGCCGACGGGAAGACCCGGCTGATCAGTCCGGCATGGATGATGTTCAGCGGCAGCTTGTCGACGATGACTGCGCCGGCGTTGCCCGAACCGGCATGGCGGTTCAGCTCTCCGTAATAGGCGTGCCGCATCGCTTCCAGTTCGCTTGGCGAAAGGGCTTCCAGCCTTTCGCAGTCGGCCGGGCCGTCGATCAGCGCTCGCATGCGCGCAACCATCGGCTTTTCCTCCACCACGGTGATGGAAGGATGATCGGCGAGCACGGCGTCGATGAAGCCGCCACCCGTGCCGGGCGGGCCGACCAGGAATACGGGGGCGTCCGACGGTGCATCCGGCGGGTCCTGCCAGGGCTTCTCGGTGAACCCGGCAAAGGATGCCGTCAGGGATTCGATGTCTCGCAGGAAGGCTGCCGGGTCGAGATTGCGCGCCAGCGGGGTCGCTCCGAGCGAATCGTTGGCCCGACGGGCGAGTTCGAACGCCTGCGCGTGATCGCCCTGCCGGTCCATGACGCGGCCGAGCAGCATCAGCCGGCTCGCTTCCATGATCGCGGGAAGTCTGCCGTCGGGGATTCCTTCGGCGATTCTGCGGGCTGCCAGGGGGGCATCCTCGGTCTCGGCGAGCTGTGCGATCCGGAAGCGGATACGCGGATCGTCCTCGCCGCACTGGCGGCGTGCCTTCTCCAGGGCGGCGCGGAAACCGTCTTCATCACCTGCCCGCCGGTGCAGGCCGCAGAGCGCGCTATGGGCCCCGGCATGGTCGGGTTTCAGCGCCAGCGCCCTTTCGAGGCATTGGCGCGCGGATTCAATCTCGCCGACACCTTCGAGCCCCTCGGCCAGGTCGACATAGGCCTGTGCGTTTCCGGGGCTGAGCTCGATTGCCCGGTGGCAGGCCTTGATCCCGTCCCTCGGGCGTCCGAGTCCGGTCAGGCCCGCGCCGAGGCAGGAGAAGGCCTGGCCTGAATCCGATTCGAGCCGCGCCGCCTTGGCGAATTGGCGCGTGGCTTCCTCAACCTTTCCGAGCGCGGACAGGGCGCGGCCGAGGTTGATATGCGCCTGCGCCGAGCGGGGATTGAGGTCGATGGCCTTGCGATGGCTTTCCGCAGCTGCCTCGTGCCGTCCGAGCGCTTGCAGCACCGCGCCCAGCCGGTCGTGCGCATCGGCGCTGTCCGGATGGCTGCGGGTCGCGCGCGCCAGGATGTCCGCGGCTTCCTCCTGGCGGCCGACCTCGCCCAGCGCTTCGGCCAGGTTCAGCTTCGGCTCCAGCAGTTCCGGCATTAGCGCCACTGCGCGCCGGAAACTGCCGATGGCGCGCAGCGAATGACCGAGTCCTGCTTCGATGGAGCCGAGCAGATTGTGCATCGTCGCGGCGCGTGGATATCGCGCGACCAGGCTTGCAGCCTCCGCCCGCGCTTCTTCCAGCCGGCCCTGGCGGAACAGGTCGATTGCCTCGTCGGCCTCCTGCGGCAGCGCCGCCTCGCTGCCTTGTTGCTGCGGGGCGCGCAATGCCGCCGGCGCACGTCCGTGTTTCGGTATCTTGTCGAGTATCCGGCGGCAGACCTGTTTCGCACCGGACAGCGCGTCATATTCGCTCGGACTCGCAGCCGCTTGCAGTGCCTGGTTGACGTATGGATGGCTAGCAGTCATCGGTTTGCCGGATTTCACGCTCCGCTGTGGCGATTCGTGAAGGATGATGGAGTCGCCTTGTCCGAGGCTGACGGAGCCTCGAGGATTTGTCCCGGCGCGGTGTCTTTCGCCCCTTCGCCAGTCTTGCAGGCGCAAAATCCGGTTCTTATATACGCCGCAACGTCGCCGCTCCGATTGCGGTGGCGAGCTGCAAACCCGCAAACAGGGGCCGCTGGAAGGAATGCCGGAACGGGTCCGGGCGGTCTGCTTAGGAGAGGTTATAAAAATGGCAAAAGTTATCGGGATCGACCTTGGAACCACCAACTCCTGTGTCGCCGTCATGGACGGCAAGGATGCCAAGGTGATCGAAAACTCCGAGGGCGCGCGCACCACGCCGTCCATGGTCGCGTTTTCCGACGACGGCGAGCGCCTTGTTGGTCAGCCGGCCAAGCGCCAGGCGGTCACCAACCCGGAAGGCACGCTTTTCGCGGTCAAGCGCCTGATCGGCCGGCGCTATTCCGATCCGACGGTCGAGAAGGACAAGAAGCTTGTTCCCTACAAGATCGTCGAGGGCGGCAATGGCGACGCATGGGTGGAGATCTCCGGCGAGAAATACTCGCCGTCGCAGATTTCGGCCATGGTGTTGCAGAAGATGAAGGAAACCGCCGAGGCCTATCTGGGCGAGACCGTCGAGCAGGCGGTCATCACCGTCCCGGCCTACTTCAACGACGCCCAGCGCCAGGCGACCAAGGATGCCGGCAAGATCGCCGGTCTCGAGGTCCTGCGCATCATCAACGAGCCGACGGCTGCCGCGCTCGCCTACGGCCTCGACAAGACCGAGGGCAAGACCATTGCCGTCTATGACCTTGGCGGCGGCACCTTCGACGTCTCGATTCTCGAGATCGGCGATGGCGTTTTCGAGGTGAAGTCGACCAATGGTGACACCTTCCTCGGCGGCGAGGACTTCGACATGCGCCTCGTCGATTACCTCGCGACGGAGTTCAAGAAGGACCAGGGCATCGACCTCAAGAACGACAAGCTGGCCCTGCAGCGTCTCAAGGAAGCTGCCGAGAAGGCCAAGATCGAGCTGTCGTCCTCCTCGCAGACCGAGATCAACCTGCCCTTCATCACCGCCGACGCGTCCGGTCCGAAGCACCTGGCGATGAAGCTGACCCGCGCCAAGTTCGAGAGCCTCGTCGAGGATCTCGTCAATCGCACGATCGATCCGATGAAGGCCGCGCTCAAGGATGCCGGCATGAAGGCGGGCGAGATCGACGAGGTCGTTCTCGTCGGCGGCATGACTCGCATGCCCAAGGTCCAGGAAGTTGTGAAGCAGTTCTTCGGAAAGGATCCGCACAAGGGCGTCAACCCGGACGAGGTGGTCGCGCTCGGCGCCGCCATCCAGGCCGGTGTCCTGCAGGGCGACGTCAAGGACGTTCTGCTGCTTGACGTGACGCCGCTGTCGCTCGGCATCGAAACGCTCGGTGGCGTGTTCACCCGCCTGATCGACCGCAACACGACCATCCCGACCAAGAAGAGCCAGGTCTTCTCCACGGCCGAGGACAACCAGAACGCCGTGACGATCCGCGTGTTCCAGGGCGAGCGCGAGATGGCTGCCGACAACAAGCTGCTCGGCCAGTTCGATCTTGTCGGCATCCCGCCGGCGCCGCGCGGCGTGCCACAGATCGAGGTCACCTTCGACATCGACGCCAACGGTATCGTCAACGTCTCGGCCAAGGACAAGGGCACCGGCAAGGAGCACCAGATCCGTATCCAGGCGTCCGGCGGCCTGTCCGACGACGAGATCGAGAAGATGGTCAAGGACGCCGAGGCTCATGCCGAGGAAGACAAGAAGCGCCGTGAGGCCGTCGAGGCGAAGAACCAGGCCGAGAGCCTGATCGACCAGACCGAGAAGTCGCTAAAGGATTACGGCGACAAGGTTACCGAGGACGAGAAGAAGGCCATCGAGGACGCTGTCGCTGCGCTCAAGTCGGAGATCGAGGCGGAGAACCTCGATGCCGAGGCGATCACGACCAAGACCCAGGCGCTCGCCGAGGCCTCGATGAAGCTTGGCCAGGCCATGTATGAGGCCCAGCAGGCCGAGGAGCAGGCCGCGGCGGAAGCGGATGCGTCTGCCGACGCGGCCAAGGACGATGATGTCGTCGACGCCGATTTCGAGGAAATCGACGACGATGACGATCAGAAGAAGTCTGCCTGATCCGGGCGACAGCCGGTCCCTCCCGCGCCCGGCGCGGGAGGACATTCTGTTGAGGGGATAGCGGCGGACAATGGCCAAGGCCGATTTTTACGAGACGCTGGGTGTCGATCGCGGTGCTGACGAGAAGGCGTTGAAGAGCGCCTATCGCAAGCTCGCGATGAAGTATCATCCGGACCGCAATCCGGGCGATCCCGAGGCGGAAGCCAGGTTCAAGGAAGTCAACGAGGCTTACGAGACGCTCAAGGATCCGCAGAAGCGCGCGGCATACGACCGTTTCGGCCACGCCGCCTTCGAGAACGGCGGCATGGGGCCGGGCGGCGGCATGGGCGGCGGTTTCGGCGGGGCCGGATTCTCCGACATCTTCGAGGACATCTTCGGCGAGATGATGGGTGGCGCGCGTTCCCGCAGGGGAGGCGGCCGCGAACGTGGCGCGGATTTGCGCTACAACATGGAAATCACGCTCGAGGAAGCCTACACGGGCAAGACCGCGCAGATCCGCGTGCCCTCTTCGGTCATCTGCGAGGTCTGCTCCGGCAGCGGCGCCCGGCCCGGTTCCAGTCCGTCGACCTGTTCGACCTGCGGCGGTGCCGGCCGCGTGCGTGCGGCGTCCGGCTTCTTCTCCATCGAGCGCACCTGCCCGACCTGCAACGGTCGCGGCCAGACGATTCAGGATCCCTGCGAGAACTGCCACGGCGAAGGTCGGGTCACTCAGGAGCGGTCGCTTTCGGTCAACATTCCCGCCGGCATCGAGGACGGCACCCGCATACGCCTGGCCGGCGAGGGCGAGGCCGGGTTCCGAGGCGGTCCCACGGGCGATCTCTACATCTTCGTCTCGGTGAAGCCGCACGAGTTCTTCCAGCGCGACGGCGCCGATCTCTACTGCAAGGTGCCGATATCCATGACCCAGGCCGCGCTTGGTGGTCATTTCGAGGTGGCCACAATGGACGGGGCCTATACCCGGGTGAAGATTCCGGAAGGGACCCAGTCCGGCCGCCAGTTCCGCCTGAAGGGCAAGGGCATGCCGGTATTGCGCCAGGCCGCCATGGGGGATCTGTACATTCAGATCGTGGTCGAGACGCCGCAGAACCTGTCCAAGCGGCAGCGCGAACTTCTGCAGGAGTTCGAGGAGATTTCGGCCAAGGAGAACAATCCGCAATCGAACGGTTTCTTCTCGCGCATGAAGGAATTCTTCGGCAGTGACGAATGATGGCAAGCCGCCCGCCCTGCATGCGCCGCCCGTGAAGATCGCGCGGAAGGCCGTCGTCAGGGCGCGGTTTGCCGACCAGGTCCGCTTTCTGGGTTCTGTCCTTCGCGCGCCGCGCTCGATCGGGGCGATTGCCCCGACATCGGCCGAAACGGCGCGCCTGATGGCCTCCCATATCGACCTGTCCTCGGGATTGCCGGTGCTGGAACTCGGACCCGGCACGGGGGCGATCACGCAGGCGATTCTCGCCTCCGGCCTGCCGCCGGAACGCCTTCATGCCATAGAGTATTCGGCATCCTTCTGCCGGCTTCTGCGCGAGAAGTTTCCCGGTGCGCGGTTCCATCAGGGCGATGCCTTCGACCTCGAGGCGACGCTGGCACAGCGAATGGGCGATGCGGCGCCGGGGCGGTTCGACTGCGTCATTTCCGGTCTCCCGCTGCTGAATTTCGCCCGCGAGAAACGGTGTGGCCTGCTGGCGATGGCGCTGTCCGTGCTGCCCGTCGGCCGGCCCTTCGTGCAGTTTTCCTACGGCATGATGCAGCCGGTTCCGGTCGACGATCCGGGGATCGCGGTCGCCCGCTCCTCCTGGGTCCTGCGCAACATGCCGCCGGCGAGGGTATGGACCTACCGCCGCAAGGCCTGACCGCGCCGGAAAACGGGCGTCCTTTCGCCGGCCTCTTGCGCATGGAGCGCATTTTCGGGCAGGACCGTGCCGGAACAGACAGGATTGCCGATGATACCCAGGGTACTTGTATTCGCCGGCTCGAACCGCTCGGGCTCCTTCAACCGGCAGCTTGCCCAGGCGGCGGCCAAGGTGCTGGCCCTGCAGGGAGCCGAGGTCACCATGATTGCGCTGGCCGACTATCCGCTGCCGCTGGTCGACGAGGATCTGAAGAAGGAAAAGGGCGTTCCCGCCAATGCGATTCGGCTGGCGCGGCTGTTTGCCGCCCATGATGCGCTCTTCCTTGCCAGTCCCGAGTACAACGCTTCCATTCCGCCGCTGGTGAAGAACACGATCGACTGGGTGAGCCTTGTCAGGTCCGACGGCTCCGGCCCGGTCAGGCCGTTCGACGGGCTGACGGTGGCCCTCGGTTCGGCCTCGGACGGCAAGCTGGGCGGCATCCGCGGTCTCTACCACCTGCGGGCCGTCCTCATGAATGTCGGTGCGCAGGTGGTCAGCCAGCAATGCGCGATATCCTGGGCGAACAAGGCGTTCGGCGAAGACGGCATGCCGTCCGACGAGCGGGAGGCGAAGCATCTCGAGAAAGCCTGCCGGGCGCTGCTGGACCACTGCACGCCCGGTCGTGGCCGCTGACGGCCCGAGCCCCTTGCCGTCGGCGGTAGCCCGTGCCAAGTGATGGCATGCCATGATTCCGGGAGAATGCCGATGACAGCCGCCAGAGACCGCCTGATTGTCGGACTCGACCTGCCGAATGTGGCGGATGCCGAGGCCATGGTCGAACGGCTCGGCGATACCGTCTCCTTCTACAAGATCGGATACCAGCTCGTTTTCGGCGGCGGACTGGAATTTGCCCGCGATCTTGCCGCATCCGGCAAGCGGGTCTTCCTCGACATGAAGCTGCTCGACATCGACAACACGGTTGCCCGGGGCGTAGAGAACATCGCGAACATGGGCGTCTCGATGCTGACGATCCATGCCTATCCCAAGGCGATGGCCGCCGCCGTCGGGGCCGCAAGGGGCTCGGATCTTTGCCTGCTGGGTGTCACCGTCCTGACGTCGATGGACGATGCGGACCTGTCGGATGCGGGCTATCGCGATACGGCAGCGGCGCTGGTCGAGCGGCGCGCCCGGCAGGCGCGTGACGCCGGCATGGGTGGCATCGTCTGTTCGGCGGCCGAGGCCGCCGCCGTTCGCGCGATGGCGGGGCCGGGCATGGCCGTTGTCACGCCGGGCATCCGGCCGGCCGGGGCCGCCGCCGGCGACCAGAAGCGCGTTGTCACGCCGGGCGACGCGATCCGCGCCGGCGCGAGCCATCTCGTTGTCGCCAGGCCAATTGTCGCGGCTGACGATCCGAAAGCTGCCGCGCAGGCGATCCTGGATGAAATGGAAGCGGCCCTTCGGGCGGCTGTTTGAACGGAGGAAACGATGGCCAAGGGATACTGGATCGGCCGCATAACGGTGCACGATCCCGAGCGTTACAAGGACTATGTCACGACAGCCACGCCGGCCTACAGGGAATACGGCGCGAAATTTCTGGTGCGTGGCGGCAAGTTCGACGCGGTAGAGGGCGAGGCCCGGCCGCGCAATGTCGTGATCGAGTTCGAGTCCTACGAGAAGGCGCTGGCCTGCTACAATTCGCCGGCCTATGTCGCCGCACGCAAGATACGGCAGGAGATTGCCGACGGCGAACTGGTGGTGGTCGAAGGCTTCGACGGCTGATGGCGGCGCCGGCGCCCGGCTACGCGACTTGTGCCGCGCCGGCAACCCGGGCCGTTTGACCGAACTTTCCGTTTTTCCCGGGGGGCGATGCATGCCGACCGGGCGTCGGCGGCGCGGAAAACGCCGATTGTATACCGTATTTCTACGATCTGGCGGCCAAATCCTCCGCTGGTTTGTTGCGTTGCATCATGAACGTGGTAACGTCCGCCCCCTTTGGTGGGCTCGTGTCCGCGCCGTATCGCGGCGACGGGCGGAAAGGCAGATACGCAATGTTCTACCAGCTCTACGAAATGAACCACGCGATGATGCAGCCCTGGCGGGCGGCAGCCGACGCGGTTCGCCTGTTCTACCGGAATCCGCTCAACCCGCTGTCGGAAACCGCGATGGGCCGTACCGCGGCCGCCTGGTGCGAGGTGTTCGAGCGTTCGACGCGCCGTTACGGCAAACCCGCATTCGGGCTGGCGCAGACCGAGATCGACGGCGAGGCCGTCGACGTGCACGAGAAGATCGTCTGGTCGAAGCCGTTCTGCAACCTGATCCATTTCCGGCGTGATCTGAAGACGCCCCGCCCGGATGATCCGAAGGTGCTTCTTGTTGCGCCGATGTCGGGCCACTACGCAACCCTTTTGCGCGGCACGGTCGAGCGGTTCCTGCCGGAAGCGGATGTGTACATCACCGACTGGATCGATGCGCGCATGGTGCCGCTTTCCGATGGCAGTTTCGATCTCGACGACTATGTCGACTACGTCATCGAGATGCTGCATCTGCTCGGGCCCGACACGCACATCGTCGGCGTCTGCCAGCCTTCGGTCCCGGTGCTCGCCGCCGTCTCCGTGATGGAGGGACGCGACGATCCCGACGTGCCGATGTCCATGACCCTGATGGGCGGGCCGATCGACACGCGCTGCAATCCGACCGCGGTCAACCGCCTTGCCGAGGAAAAGGACATCGACTGGTTCGAGCGCAATGTCATCATGCAGGTGCCGCTACCCAATCCCGGCTTCATGCGCAATGTCTATCCGGGCTTCTTGCAGCTCACGGGCTTCATGAGCATGAATCTCGACCGCCACCTGATCGCGCAGAAGGACTTCTTCATGCACCTTGTGCGCGACGACGGCGATTCGGCGGAGAAGCATCGCGAATTCTATGACGAGTATCTCGCCGTCATGGATCTTACGGCGGAGTTCTACCTCCAGACCGTGGATTCTGTCTTCATCCGGCACGCCCTGCCCAATGGAACGATGACGCATCGCGGGGAGAAGGTCGATCCGTCGGCGATCCGCCGCGTTGCGCTGCTGACCGTCGAGGGCGAGAATGACGACATCACCGGCCGCGGCCAGACAAGGGCTGCCCACGATCTGTGTACCTCGATTCCCGAGGCGATGAAGATGCACCACGTTCAGCCGCGGGTCGGCCACTATGGCGTCTTCAACGGATCGCGCTTCCGCAAGGAGATCGCCCCCCGCATACTGGATTTCATGCGTGCCCGTTCGCGCTTCTCCGCCGGCGGGAAGAGCCGGATGCCGGCCGCCTGAGGGGCGGAACATTCATTCCCGGAAGGGCGTCCGAGAGGGCGCCCTTTTTCGTTCCCCGATTCGGCGGCCGCTCTCGCCGGTAACCATACTGTGAGGTTTGCCCGCAACGCCGTTGTGCTGTTCGCCGATGCCGGTTAACCTTTCGTTAACCTTGTGGGAGTGCGTAGTGGGGAGTTCCGGTGTGTTGAGAATCGTGTCGGCTTTTGCCATGGCCGCGGTGATGGCCTCGGTTTCGCCGATAAATGCCGGCGCCGCCGGAGCGATGCGCACGGGCGGGCTCACCTCGCAGCCGATTGGCCACTATGATTTCTGCCGGGTCTATCGCGACGAGTGCGATCGCATCGGGGGCTCAGCCGAGCCTCTTCGCCTCGATGCGGGGACCTGGAACACCATCCTGACCGTGAACGCCACGGTGAACATGGTGATCGAGCCGAAGAGCGACCTCGATATCTATGGCAAGGAAGAGGTCTGGACCTATCCCGATCGGGCGGGCGATTGCGAGGATTATGTCCTGCTCAAGCGCCAGCTTCTCATCAACGAGGGCATCTCGCCCTCCGCGCTGCTGATTACCGTGGTCCGCAAGCCGGACGGCGAGGGGCATGCCGTGCTGACCGTGCGCACGACGCGCGGCGATTTCGTTCTCGACAATCTGACTTCCAAGGTCATGCTGTGGAAGGATACGCCCTACACCTATCTGAAGCGCCAGTCCGAGCGCCATGCAGGCCACTGGGTGTCGATCGAGATGCCCGACCGGACGGTCGTTGGCTCGGTAGAATGACCGTCGGGGGCTGGCCGCCCCCGTTTCCGCATTTTCTTACACATGCTGATCGAGCAGGATCGGATTTCCGTCCGGGTCTGTGATCATGCAGCTGGCCGGTCCTTCCTGTGGCAGCACGGAACGGATGTGCCGGGTGGCTGCTGGTGACGAGGATGTTGCCGGGCTGCGAAACCGCCGTGATTGGCGGGCGAAGCGCCTTACGAAAAGGAAGTTTCGCCCTGTCGCCGTGCGCAGGCTGGTCCCGGTCCGCGCATGTAGTGCCGCTCCGGCCTGTAGTCAGGCCAGATGAATTTGCGGATGGTGCGCAGTCTGTGTTCGAGTGCCTTGATATAGACCATTCTCGTGTTTCCCGAGTAACGGAGGTTTCTTGCCTCTCGTCCCTATGGGTTCGGTTCTAACCGCAACTGTGTGAATCCTGCGTGAACGAAACCCGGCGGTTCGGGTTTTTGGTGGCATTCGGCGGTAGAAAATGTGCACCTGCGCGTGGACTTGGTTTGTTTCCGGTGACCGCGTCAGGCATTGCCGATCAGCATGCCGGCGGCGAATACCAGCGCGCCGCCAAGCACGACCTGGAAGATCGCCCGGTTCCACGGCGTTTCCATCCACCGTTTCTGTATCCAGGCAATCGCCCACAACTCGATGACGACGACGATCATGGCGATGATCGTCGCGGTCCAGAAATGCGGGATCAGGTAGGGCAGGGCGTGGCCGAGCCCCCCGAGCGTGGTCATGATGCCGGTTGCCAGCCCGCGCTTGATCGGCGAACCGCGCCCGGAAATGACGCCGTCATCCGATGCCACTTCGGTGAAGCCCATCGAGATGCCGGCACCGACCGAGGCGGCGAGACCGACGAGGAAGGTGGTCCAGGGATTCATTGTCGCGAAGGCCGTGGCGAAGATCGGCGCCAGTGTCGATACCGAGCCGTCCATCAGGCCGGCGAGGCCCGGCTGGACATAGGTGAGGATGAACTGGCGGCGTTCCGCGGAATCCTCGGCTTCGCGCACGTCGTCCGGAAGGTGCTTGGCCTCCAGCTCCTCGGCCTTCGCCTCGTGCCCGGCCTCGGCGAGCGCCAGTTCGCCGAGCAGCTTGCGCGTGTCCGCGTCCTCGCACTGCTGCGCCGCGCGCAGGTAGAATCGGTGTGCCTGCGCTTCCATCTCGGCGGCCTGGGCGCGCACCTTTTCGAGGCCCAGCGGGCGCACCAGCCAGTCCGGCTTGCGTTCGTAGTAGCCGCGCACATGCTCGCGCCGGATCAGCGGAATGCGGTCGCCGAATCGCTTCTTGTGCAGATCGATCAGCCGTGCCCGGTGCGTGCTCTCCTCCTCCGCCATTTCCTCGAAGACCTTGGCCGAGTTCGGATAGGAGTCGCGCAAACCGTCGGCATAGGCGAGATAGATGCGCGCGTCATCCTCCTCGGAGGATATGGCAAGCGCGAGAATCTCCTGCTCGCTCAAGGATTTGAAATCGCGTCGGGCGGAGGAAAAGAAACGTTGGATCATGACCGGGAAATACCACTTTAGAACTGTTCTAAATCTAGCGATTGCCGGTTCGGCGTCAAGGGACGGAAGGTCGCGGAGAAACTTTTTGCGTTCCAACCCCGAATTGGCGAAGAATGCGGTCCATGGCCCTTGAGATCGAGCGGAAATACCTTGTTGATGGCGAAAGTTGGCGCGAAGCCGGCGGAGGTTCGCATCACATACTCCAGGCCTATCTCGCGCTCGACGGCTCCACCTCGGTGCGCGTGCGCATATCCGACGGTCGACGCGCACGCCTGACGGTGAAGATCGGCCGTTCGGGTCTCGTGCGCGACGAGTTCGAGTATCCCGTTCCGCTGGAAGATGCCGAGCGCATGATCGAAGCGGCGCAGGGCAGGCTGATCGAGAAGGTCCGGCATGTCATTCCATCGGGCGGTTTCGTCTGGGAGGTCGATGTCTATGAGGGCGCTCTTTCCGGCCTGGTGATCGCCGAGGTCGAGATGCGGTCCGAGAACGATACGCCGGTTCTGCCGGAATGGATCGGCCGCGAGGTGACCGGCGAAGCCGCATGGTCGAACGCCATGCTTGCCATTCACGGATTGCCCGAGGGCGCGCTTCCATGAGCTATGAGATCAGGCCGGGCCGGCCGCTGTCCGGCGAGGTCGTTCGCATCGCCAGGGCGCAATACGGCAAGGCCATCGACGTTCTCGGCAAGGGGAAGAACGATCGCTACCGGGCGATCCACGATGCCCGCAAGCGGTTCAAGCGCCTGCGCGGCCTGTTTCGCCTCGTGCGCGACGGTCAGCGGGATCTCTTCGACGCCGAGAATGCCCGGCTGCGCGCCATCGCCGGAAGCCTTTCTGCGGCGCGCGACGCCACCGCGCTGGTCGAGGCGATGGACAGGCTGCTGGAGTCAGAATCCTCGGAGGAGAGCCGCGAGGCGCTGCTTGCCGTGCGCGGCCGTCTCGCGGAGCGGCGCGATCGCATTGTTGCCGAGGAGGTCGACCTTTCCGGCAAGGTCGCCGCGGCCATTGTCGAGTGCATGAAGGGAATGGATGCGCTCGACGGCATCGATCTGCCGAAGGGGCGCGGCAAGGCGATCGCGTTGCTCGCTGCCGGTGCGGCGAAGAACTATGCGCGCGCGATTCGTGCCTTCGAAACCGCGCGCAAGAGCGGGAACCAGGCCGACTGGCACGACATGCGCAAGCGCATCAAGTATCACGGGATGCATGTCCTGCTGTTGCGCCCGGCCTGGCCGGGCGAGATGGCCATTCGCGCCAAGGTCGCCGATCGTGCGGGCGAGGCGCTCGGCGACGACCATGACCTCGCCAATCTCTGCCTGCTCATGGCCGCCGAACCGGAGGTCGTTGGCGGCGCCACCGAGACCCGGCTGCTCCGCGCGGCGATTGCCGAGCGGTCCCGGCGGCTGCACGAACAGGTGCGCATGATCGTGAAGGACCTGCTGCGCGACGAACCGAAGCTGTTCGAGCGCCGCATCGCCATGCTCTGCCGGGACGCGGACCGCTGACACCGCGTTGCGGCCGCGCGACGCACGCCATCCCGCCACTGGCTAGCGCGGGGCACGGTCATCCTCTTCCTCCTCGCCGGCGATGAGCACGGCGTAAATGCTTGCCGCCGGGCTGCCGGGAGGTAGGTGGCGCAGTGGCGTCGTCTCGTCGTCGCCGGTCGACCATGCCACCGCCTGTTTGAGATCGTTGATGTCGCCGCCGGCCGCCTGGATCGCGGCGACTTTCCAGTCGGGCATGTCGCCGCAGATGCGCCGGATATCGGCCGAACTGATTGCTGGCTTGGTCATCTGCCTCTCCATGTTGCCGTTCGAGACAATCCCGTCGGGCTTCCTCGCGCATTGATGCGCATCAAGGTCCCGCCGGACCCCGGGAGGGTCTTCCATGAAACCGTCTTCGTGCGGCAAAGTAATGACCGGCGCGCTGGAGCATCGCCAATGCTCGGCGTCGCAACCGGGCGTACGGGAGCAGGCGGCGTCTGCCATGCTGTGGCCGGTTTCGGAGAGGAGGATAGGCGATGACAGGCAGGGGGGACGGCAGGGACATGGGCGTACCCGCCTCGTCGCCCTGCTTTGCGGAGGAGCTCGTGCAGGCTCCGGACGGATCCTTTCATCTCGTCGACGCCCGGCAGCGGCGCGACGTGATGCGCTGGCGCAAGGCCGAGCGCGAAAGGCTGATCGCTGCACGGCTGGCCGTCGGCGCCGCGGAGCGCGCGGCCTGGGCGGCAGAGATTGCCGGCCATGTGGCGGAATTGCGGGATGTCTCCGGCCGGATCGTCAGCCTCTACTGGCCGATTCGCGGCGAGCCGGACCTGCGGCCGCTTGCCGAAACCGTGTTGCGGCGGGGCGGTACCAGCGCCCTGCCGGTGGTGGAGGCGAAGGGGCAGCCCCTGGTCTTCCGCCCGTGGCGACCCGGCGACGACCTGGAGCGCGGCGTCTGGAACATTCCCGTCCCGGCACGCGGTGCGCCGGTCGTCCCCGACATTGTCCTGGCGCCGGTCGTCGGCTTCGACGGCGAGGGCTATCGTCTGGGCTATGGCGGCGGCTTCTTCGACCGCACGCTCGCCACGATGGAGAAAAGGCCCGTCGTGATCGGTGTCGGTTACGAACTGGCGCGCATTCCCACGATCTTTCCACAGCCCCATGATGTGCCCATGGATGCCATAGTGACGCAGGCAGGCACGGTGGTGGGCGCTTGACCGCGACAGGGTGATGGCGCAAGTAGGAGGTCCTCTTATCATCCTGCCGTGCCATGCAACCGAACACACCCTCCAAGCCGGCCCGCGGGCCGTTGTTCCAGCCGAAGATCCTGACCACGCTCAGGGACTACGACACGCACACATTTCTCGGCGATCTGTTCGCCGGGCTGACAGTCGCGCTGGTCGCCTTGCCGCTTTCGATAGCCATTGCCATCGCCTCGGGGGCGGAACCGGGCGTAGGCCTCGTCACCGCCGTGGTCGGCGGCTTCGTGATTTCGGCGCTCGGCGGCAGCCGGGTCCAGATCGGCGGTCCCACGGGGGCCTTCATCGTCGTCGTCTACGGGGTCATCGCCGAGCACGGCTATGACGGTCTCGTCACGGCCACCTTCATGGCGGGGATCATCCTCGTCGTTTCCGGCTGGCTGAGAATCGGCAACCTGATCCGCCATGTTCCCGAGCCTGTCATCAACGGCTTCACTGTCGGTATCGCGATCATCATCGCCGTCAGCCAGTTTCGCGATGCGTTCGGCCTGCAGGCCGAGAACCTTCCGGCGGAATTCGTCGCCAAGATGGAAGGCATGTGGGCGGTACGCGAGACCTTCAGCCTGACGGCGCTCATGGTTACGGTCGGCACCGGCATACTGATCGTGCTCCTGCGCCGGCTCGCGCCGCGTCTGCCGGGCATCATATTTGCCGTGATCCTGGCCTCTCTTGCCGTCTGGGCGTTCGGCCTGCCGGTCGAGACCATCGGTTCGCGCTACGGCGAGATCCAGTCGTCCCTGCCCGCGCCGCGGCTGCCCGACCTGTCGCCCGAGAAGCTGGTGGAACTGTTCCCCTCGGCCTTCATCATCGCCTTCCTTGCCGGCATCGAGTCCCTGCTCTCCGCCATCGTTGCCGACCGCATGGTGGCCGGCAAGCACCGCCCCAATGCCGAGGTG
Organism: Oricola thermophila; assembly: GCF_013358405.1. Classification (NCBI taxonomy): domain Bacteria; kingdom Pseudomonadati; phylum Pseudomonadota; class Alphaproteobacteria; order Hyphomicrobiales; family Ahrensiaceae; genus Oricola; species Oricola thermophila. The sequence goes on along the minus strand of NZ_CP054836.1, from coordinate 2,916,557 downwards.
GTTGCCCAGGGCATTGCCAATACCGCTTCGGCGCTGTTTGCCGGCCTGCCCGCCACCGGCGCCATCGCCCGCACCGCGACCAATGTGCGTGCCGGTGGCCGGACGCCGGTGGCCGGAATCGCCCACGCGCTGTTCATCCTGGTATTCATGCTGGTTGCCGCCCCGCTGGCGAACTATCTGCCGATGCCGGCCCTTGCCGCCATTCTTCTGCTGACGGCCTGGAACATGGCCGAGATGGACGAGCTGAAGAACCGTCTGTCGCCATCGGTGCGGATTTCCGACCGCGGCCTACTGGTTCTCACCATGGTTCTCACCGTGCTGGTCGATCTTACCGTCGCGATCGGGGTGGGGGTCGCCATCGGCCTTGCCCTGCGGATTCGCCGCCGCGACATCGATCCGCCGGAGTGGCACGCTCCGCACCACTAGGTGCCGTCTTGCGCGCCTCTGGCCGTGGTCTTCGCCTTGCTCCGGGCAGGGCGGGTGACGGCATGCCTTGTATTGGCCGTGTTTAGGGCCTATACGGGGTCATCGTGTTTTGGCCAGGCTTGGCTTTCGCGGCGTCAATCGCTTTCGACCCGCCAATTTCTTTCCAGATTATCGATGTTTGGATCGTGTCCGCAGTTTGCGGCGCGGCATATGCTTTCAGGAAACATACATATTATGCAGACAGGTACTGTTAAATTCTACAATGGCCAGAAGGGCTTTGGATTCATCCAGCCGGAAGATGGCAGCAAGGATGTCTTCGTCCATATCAGCGCGCTCGATCGCGCCGGCCTTGGCGGTCTCGTCGAAGGCCAGAAGGTGACCTTCGATCTCGAAACTGGCCGCGATGGCCGCGCTTCCGCTGCCAATCTGCAGACGGTCTGATCTGGCCGCACGCGTCCGGGCCCGGACGCGTTGGCGACCGGACGGCGAGCGACATCGCACCCGCCGCCTGGCGGGAGAACCGATCCGGTCAACTCGAACGTAGTGAATGAGGAGTTTCGATGCAGGTTATCGTCAGAGACAACAATATCGACCAGGCGCTTCGCGTCCTGAAAAAGAAGATGCAGCGCGAAGGCCTCTTTCGCGAGATGAAGGCACGCCGGTCCTATGAGAAGCCGTCGGAAAGGCGCACCCGCGAGAAGCAGGAAGCCGTTCGCCGCAGCCGCAAGGCCGCGCGCAAGCAGGCGCAACGCGAGGGATTGCTCCCCGGCCCTAAGCGCAAGCCGCGTCCTGTGAACGCCGCGAGGCCGGGGACCCGGTAATGGCCCGGAACGGCATTCCCCTGTTCAAGCCGACGCGCGCGGAGTCGAAACAGTCCGCGACGGACTACACCGCCCGCGCCATGATCGACGCCGAAGCCAAGGCCCGCCGCAAGAAGACCGAGCGTTTGCGCAAGCTGCGTCTCGAGGCCTCGTCGGCAGGTGAAGGCGAGGCGACGAAAACCCCGTCGCCGAAACGGCCCCCCGCCGGCGGGCGGAGCCGCGCGAAGAAATCCTGACCGGTTCTGCCATCGCCTGCCCGGATGCCCCGCAATTGCCGGGGCGCGCGGGCGGGCCTGATGTCGTCTCGCGCCCGTGACTAGCGGGCGGCGTGGATGATGTTGCGCCCGGCCGATTGCGTGGCTTCCACGGCATTTGCCGTGTCTTCGCCGATGCCGCGGATGGTGTTGGCGCAGCCGCTGGCCGAAAGAAACGCGGCGAGGATGAGCATGGTTTTTGCCGCCTGTGCCATGGATGACCCCTTCTTCTCGATTCGTCGCCGCCGGTAGATCGCACGATACGGGCAAAAATTCGGCGGTGTTGTTCACTCGTGGCGAAGTGCCTCGATCGGATCGAGCCGTGCTGCGCGCCGCGCCGGGAAATAGCCGAACACGATGCCGATGAAGGCCGAGAACAGGAAGGCGATTGCCGTGACTGTCCAGTCCGGCGAGAACGGCACCTTCATGTAGGCCGATCCGGCATAGCCCAGCGCAAGGCCCAGCGCGATCCCGATCAGGCCGCCGAACAGCGACAGCACGATTGCCTCGACAAGGAACTGCATCAGCACCTGGCCTTCCGTCGCGCCGATGGCCAGCCGGATCCCGATTTCGCGCGTGCGTTCGGTCACCGACACCAGCATGATGTTCATGATCCCGATGCCGCCGACCAGCAGGCTGATCGCCGCGACGGCCGACAGCAATCCGGTCATCACCCCTGTGATGCTGGTCAGCATGGAGGTGATCTCCTTCGTGTCCATGACCGAGAAATCGTCCTCCTCGCCGAGCGCGATGCGCCTTCTTTCGCGCAGCAGCGCCTCGATGGTGGCCTGCGCCCGTTCCGTTGAATAGCCCGGCTGCACGGCCACATACATGGATGAAACGTCCTGGTGGCCGGCGATCCGCCGCATGAAGGCGCGGACGGGGATCAGCACCACGTCGTCCTGGTCCTGGCCGAAACTGGATGCGCCTTTTGCTTCCAGGAGGCCGATCACCCGGCACGATATCTGTCCCATGCGTACGGTCGATCCGACCGGGTCCCCGGCACCGAAAAGCTCCTGGCGCACCGTTTCGCCGAGAATGCAGGCGGCCGAGCCTGCGCGCAGTTCGCTGTCGTAGAATTCGCGCCCCAGCGCCAGGTTCCAGTCGCGCGCGACCAGGAAGTCGTTGTCGGTTCCGGTGACGGTGGCCGGATGGTTCTCGTTGCCGTGGACGACCGTCAGGGACGAGCTGTTGACCGGCGCGACGGCCAGCACGCGGGGTACCTGTTCGCGGATTGCGTCGACATCCTGCAGCGAGAAGCGCGGTGCGCTGCCGCCGGAGCTGCTCGGTCCCATGCCGGTGCCCGGCCGGATGATCAGCAGGTTGGTGCCCAGCTTGGACACATCGGCCTCGATTTGCACGGTTGAGCCCTGGCCGATCGTGACCATGGTGATCACGGCGGCCACGCCGATGATGACACCGAGGATCGTCAGGAAGGAGCGCATCGCGTTGCGCAGGATTGCTTGCAGCGCCTGGCGCACGGTTTCAGCGAACATTGGCGGTCTCCCGGTCCGGTACCCGTCGCGCGCCGTTGGTGCCGTCCCTTTCGATCAGTCCGTCCTTGAAGTGGATGATCCGCTTTGCGTACTCGGCCATGTCGGGTTCGTGCGTCACCATGATGATGGTAAGCCCTTCCTCCTCGTTCAGCCGCGAGATCAGATCCATGATTTCCATCGAGCGCGCGGTGTCGAGATTGCCCGTCGGCTCGTCGGCCAGCAGAACGTCCGGCTTGGTGACGATGGCGCGAGCGATCGCAACGCGTTGCTGTTCGCCGCCGGATAGCTGCGACGGATCCTTGTCGAGCCGGTGGCCTAGTCCGACCCGCTGCAGCATCTCTGCCGCGCGCTTCCGCCGTTCCGCGCCGGTGACGCCCTTGTAGATCAGCGGCAGTTCGACATTCTCCAGCGCGGTCGTGCGCGGCAGCAGGTTGTAGCCCTGGAAGACGAAGCCCAGGTATTCGCGCCTGAGGATCGCCCTTTGGTAACGGTCGAACCCTCCCACATCCGTGCCCGAGAACCGGTAGGTTCCCGCCGTCGGCGTGTCGAGCGCGCCGAGTATGTTCATTGCCGTCGATTTTCCGGAGCCGCTCGGCCCCATGATGGCGACGAACTCGCCTTCCTCGATGTCGAGGTCGATCCCGCGAAGCGCCCGCACGATGGCCTCGCCTTCGCCATAGGTCCGGGTGACGCCGCGCAGCGAGATCACCGCCGGCTTGCGGTCGCCCTGCTTGCCGGGGGCGCTGGTCATGTTCCGGTTTCCATGTCGGTGATCACGGCGTCGCCTTCGGCAAGGTCGCCCTCGACGACCTGCGTGCGCGAACCGTCGGTGGCGCCGGTCCGGATCCTGACTTCGGCCGGCTGGCCGTCCCGCAGTATCCAGATCGAGCGCATGCCGTCCGTGTCTGCCGCGCCGGTTGCCCCGCTGTCGCGTCCCGGCGGGTTCGGTAACAGCATCCCGAGCAGTCCGCCCCCCGAGGACCCGGCGGCGTCCTCCACGGGCGGCGAGAAGCGCAGCGCCGCGTTCGGGATCGTGAGCACGTCCTTGAGTTCAGCCACGGTGATGTCCGCCGTTGCCGTCATGCCCGGCCGCAGCAGCATGTCCTCGTTGCCGACGTCGAGGATCGCCTTGTAGGTGACGACGCCCTCGATTGTTTCCGGCGCGTAGCGCAACTGGCTGATTTCTGCCGAGAAGGTCTGTCCCTGGTAGGCCTCCACGGTGAATGTCGCCTTGTTGCCGACGGAGACCTTGCCGATATCGGCCTCGTCGATGTCGACGGTCAGGTCCATGCGCGTCAGGTCCTCGGCCAGCGTGAACAGCACTGGAGCGGACAGCGAGGCGGCCACGATCTGACCGACTTCGACGGCGCGGTCGAGAACGATGCCGTCGATGGGCGAGCAGATGCAGGCCTTTTCCAGGTCCGTCTGCACCAGCTTCAGATTGGCCTCCGCGACCTTGATGTTGGCCTTTGCCGTGTCGAGTGCGGCCTGCGCCCGCTCGTAGGCCGCCCTGGCCGCAAGAAGCGTCTCCTGCGAGGATATCCCTTGTGCGGACAGGCTTGCCGCGCGGTCGTAGGCATCCTTCTTCTCCCGAAGCGTTGCTTCGGCCTCGATCACGCTGGCCTCGCGCGCGGTCAGCGTGGCGCGGGCCTGTTCCACATTCGCTTCCAGCTTGTCGGTGTCGAGTTCCGCCAGGACGTCGCCTTCCTCGACCAGGTCGTTGTAGTCGGCGTGTACCTTGCGGATCGTGCCCGACAGCTCGCTGGATATCTCGACGGTGTTGACCGGCTCTATCGTGCCCGTGGCCGTCACCGTGACGATGATGTCCTCCATCGTGGCCGGCAGGGTCGTGTAACGCACCGCACCCGTTTCGTTGCCGGCCGCCAGCCAGAACCACGCGCCCGCGGCAATGACGGCTACCGCGATCGCCACCATCCAGCTTCGCGTCCTGCCGCTTCCCTTGCGGCGTGCGATTGCTTCGATATCGGTTTTCTCGGGCATGGGATACTGATCCTTCGGCATGAATGGTCAATTCCATCCCTATGCGCCAATGCGCCGGCGCGCCTTGACTCCCGTCAAGGCGAGGGTGCGCGAAGTCGCGCCCATAGGCAAGTCGGCGCACGATCGCGCGGCGTGCCCGGTTACTCCGCTTGCGCGGCCGCGTGCGCGCCGGCCATGGCGGGCGCGGGCTTGCGCAGCAGCAGCGCCAGCGGCATCGCCGCCAGCGTGATCACCATCATCAGCTTGAAGTCGTCGATATAGGAGATCATCAGCGCCTGCGCGGCGACCAGCTGCTCCATGATGGACAGAGCGACCGGGTCCCCCGCCTGCGCTGCGGGCGAAACCGTGCCGAGCACCGGGTTGAATGGCGAGATCGCGGCCGAAAGGTCGTTGTGATTGACCTGCATGTTGTGCGTCAGCATGACCGTGACGATGGAGATGCCGATCGACGAGCCGATGTTGCGGACGAGGCTGAAAAGGCTGGCCGCATCGGTGCGGAAATGCGGTGGCAGCGTCGCGAAGGCCACGGTCGACAACGGTACGAAGACGAGGCCGAGGCCAAGCCCCTGGATGATGCCGGAGACGATGATGGGACGGTCGTCCATCTGCGGCGAGAAGCCGGTCATCATGTGCAGCGACACTGCGGTGAGGCCCAGTCCGGCCACCACCAGCAGGCGGGCGTCCACGACGCGCACCAGCCGGCCGACCAGGATCATGGAAATCATCGTGCCGACGCCGCGCGGCGCCATCACCAGCCCGGTCAGGATGGTCGAGTGATTGAACAGGTTTGACAGCATCGGCGGCAGCAATGCGAGGCTGGCCAGCAGGATGATGCCGACGACGAAGATGAAGACCAGCCCGGTCACGAAATTGCGGTCCCGGAAGATCGCCGCGTCGATGAAAGTGTCCTCTCCGGTCAGCAGATGGATGGTGAATACCCAGAAACCGGTCAGGCTGAGGCCGAGTTCGATCCAGATTTCCACGGCGGAGAACCAGTCCACTTCCGCGCCGCGATCAAGCATCATCTGCAACGCGCCGACGCCGAGCGAAAGCATGGCGAAGCCGAAGAAGTCGAAGCCCCGCAACCGCCTTGCGATCCGCGGCAGGTATGCGGCGGAACCGAGGAAGGCGATGATGCCGACCGGCAGGTTGATGAAGAACACCCAGCGCCAGTTGAGCGACTCCGTCAGCCAGCCGCCGAGCGTGGGCCCGATGATCGGCCCGACCATGATGCCGGCGCCCCACATGGCCATTGCCTGGCCGTGCCGCTCCTTGGGGTTGATATCGAGCAGGAATGTCTGCGACAGCGGCACGATCGCCGCACCAAACAGGCCCTGGAAGATGCGGAAGACCACCATGCTCTCCAGGCTCCAGGAGAGCCCGCACAGCATCGAGGTGACGGTGAAGCCGACGATGGATGCCAGGAACAGCTCGCGCCGCCCGAACCGGTCGGACAGCCATCCGGTGACCGGCGTCATGATCGCGGCGGCCACGATGTAGGATGTCAGCACCCAGGTGATCGTGTCGATCGAGGCGCCGAGATCGCCGGTCATTGTCGGCAGTGCGACATTGGCGATCGTCGTGTCGAGCACCTGCATGATGGTCGCCAGCATGATCGACAGGGTGATCAGGCCGCGGTGCGGAACGTCCCGCTGTGTCGTTTCGGTCGGGTGGGTCATCGTCGTGCCAGTGGGGTTTTCCGGCCCGCCCGCTTTCCGTGAGGGGGTGGGCGGGGAAAGCGGGCGAACCGGAAAGGGTGTCGGGCCGGCCTACTCGGCGGCCTTCGCTGTTGTCATGCCGGGGAGGGCCGGCAGGCCGCGGGCCACCCCGGTGTCGACCTCCACGGACGCGCTCATGCCGGTGCGCAGTGCCGCGGCGAAGGCGGCGTCCTCGATCCGCAGGCGCACCGGGATGCGCTGCGTGACCTTGACCCAGTTGCCGGTCGCGTTCTGCGCGGGGATCAGCGAGAACTCCGCGCCGGTGCCGGCGCCGATGCTTTCCACCGTGGCCCTGACCGGCCGACCGGGGAAGGTGTCGAAGCGGATCTCGGCTTCCTGTCCCGGCTTCATGTTGGTCAGCTGCGTTTCCTTGAAATTGGCCTCCACCCAGCTTTCGCCGTTCTCGACCAGCGAGAACAACGGCGTCCCGGCGGCCACCAGCTGGCCGACCTGGAAGGATGCGGCCTGCGTGACCACGCCGTCGGCGGGCGCGGTGACGGTCGTGTGCTCGAGGTCGAGCGCGGCCTTGTCGCGCGCGGCCAGCGCCGCCCTGACCGCCGGGTGCGCATCGGTCTCGATGTCCGGATCGCCGCCGAGCGCGGCGAGCGCGCCGCTCACCGCCTCTTCCGCTGCTGCGAGCTGGTCGCGCGCTCGCGTCAGGTTTCGCGTCGTCTCGTCGAGTTCCGCCTTGGTCGCGATGCCCTTCGTCGCCAGCGTGTTCCGGCGATCGAGTTCGCTCTCGTAATAGGCGACGTCATTGGCCGCGGCCCGCCGCTGGGCGACGGCCTGGCTGTAGGCGGCGCGAAGCTGCCCGACATTGATCCGCGCCGCGGCAAGCGCCGCTTCCGCCTGGTCGAGCGCGATGCGGTAGGGTTCCGGATCGATGACGAACAGCACGTCGCCCTTTCTCACCTGGCCGTTCTCGCTGACATGGCTTTCCACCACCCGCCCGGAGGCTTCCGCCGCGATGGTCACCTTGGCCTGTTGCAGGTAGGCGTTTTCGGTTTCCTGGTAGCGTCCGCCCGTTGCCCAGGCGTAGGCGCCGCCGGCGACGAGCGCGAGCGGCAGCGCCAGCATCAGCACCTTGCGCAGCGACCCGCGCTTCTTTCGCTCGGCTTCCTCCTGCCTGTCCCATGCGTTGCCGGAGGGGGTGGCCGTTTTCTCGTCGGTTTCCGTGATCGCGTTCATGATCCGCTGTCCGTGTCCTTCTTCATCCTGTTGCAGACCGTCTCGTCGTCCGACAGGTTGTCGCAAATCGTCTGCAGGCCCGCGATGAGCGCGGTACGCTGCTCTTCCGTCATTCCGGCGAATGCCTGGTCGTAGACATCCGCCGCCATGGTTCTCACCTCGTCGAACACGGCGCGCGCCTTTGCTGTCGGTTGGAGCAGCCTTACGCGCCGGTCGGCCGGGTCGGGGTGTCGTTCCACCCAGCCGGCTTCCTCCATCCGGTCGATCAGCCGCGAGACACTGATCGGCTCGATCTCGAGCAGCTCGGCCAGCCGCGCCTGTGCCGAGATATTCCCCTTGATGAGGAACACCAGCACCCGCCACTGCGCCGACGAAAGCCCGTACTCGGCGCCGCGCGCCTCGAAGCGCTTGCGCAGCTGGCGGGCGGCATTGTGCAGCAGGAAGCCCAGGCTGTTGCGGAGGTCGTCATTCATGAGCGCCATATATTATAAGCATGCTTATCTATCAAGTGTCGCAATGCGTCGCGAAGAACGATTCTGTTTCGGCGGAAGCGGCGGAGTCAGGCCCGTGCTGTGGACGGGGGGCGGCCGGAGTCCCCGGTGCCGGCGAAACGCGCGCGGAACTCCGCCGAAGTCAGCGGCTCGGAATAGAGAAATCCCTGTCCTTCCTGGCAGCCCGCCAGCCGCAGGAACAGCGCCTGTTCGGGCGTCTCGATTCCCTCGCTGACGATCTTCATGTCGAACGTCTCCGCGAGCACGACCACGGAGCGGATGATGCCCTGGGCGCCGGGGTCGGTACCGAGATTGGTGGTGAACTGCCGGTCGATCTTGATCTCGTCGAAGCGCAGCCGCGACAGGTAGCCGACGCTGGAATAGCCGGTGCCGAAATCGTCGAGCGACAGGCGCACGCCGAGCCGCTTGAGGGATTCGACACGCCGGAGCACGGTCGCGTCGGATTCGAGCATCTCGCTTTCGACCAGTTCCAGTGTCAGGCGCCCCGGGCGAAGGCCGGAGGCGGCCAGCGCGGATTCCACGTCCGAAGCGATGTTGCCGGAGCAGAACTGCTGCGGTGCGATGTTGACCGAGACGCCGAGCGGCTCGGGCCATGTGGCCGCTTCGCGGCATGCCGTCTCCAGCGCCCAGCGTCCCAGTGTCTCGATGGAGCCGTTCGCCTCGGCAATGGCGATGAAGTCCGCCGGCGAGACATCGCCCAGCTCCGGGTGGTGCCAGCGCATCAATGCCTCGGCACCGGTCGGACTCCCGTTTGCGAGGTTCACCTTCGGCTGGTAGCGCAGGTGGAACTCGCCGCGATCCAGCGCCTGCCACAGGTCCCGTTCGATGATTCTGCTGCGCCGGCGCTGGTCCGCCAGGGGCCTGTCATAGAGCACGATGTGCGATCCGTGGACCATCCGCGACTCGTCGAGCGCCATTTCCGCGTGGTCGAGTAGCGTCTCGCCGCTGGTCGCCCCGTCTCGGCGCGTGTCGTGCACGGTCAGTCCGGCCTGTACGCCCACCTGCGCCGAGCCCTGCTCGATACTGTAGGGACGCATCAGCGCCGCGCAGATGGCCTCGCATGCCGCCCGGGCTTCCTCCTCCTCGCCGAGCCCCTCCAGGAGCACCGCGAAGGTGTCGCCGCCCAGGCGCGCTGCCGCGGCGATCAGGCCGCCGTCGGGCGCGATCCGTTCGGCAACCTCCCGCAGCAGCGCGTTTCCGGTCTCCCGTCCGAGCGCCATGTTCACCGTCTTGAAGCGGTGCAGGTTGAACGCCGCCACGGCGCATTTTCCGGATCCGGCAAGCGCATCCTCCGTCCGGGCGACGAAGGCGTGGCGTCGCGCCAGGCCGGTCATGTCGTCATTGTCCGACATCCAGCGCAGTCTCTCCTCGTAGCTGATCCGCTCGGAAATGTCGCGCGCGGTCAGGCAGACGACGATTGCCGCATCCTCCGGCGTTTCGGAGGCATCCCGGCCTGCGAGCAGGGACACGCCGATCGTGTATTCGATCGCGCACGGCATGCCGCCCTCCCGGGCGAGGCGGGCCGTCCGTAGCTCGGTCGCGTGGGACCCCTCGCTCCTGATATCGGCTATGGCGAGGTCGACTTCTTCCGCGATCGGGCGGGGCAGGATGTCCGGGATCGTCGCGCCGTCGCCCGCCGCGGATTCGGCGATATCGAAGATCGCGCGTGCTGCCGGGTTGACTTGCCGCACGTTCCCCGCGCCGTCCGCGATGATGATTGCGTCGAAATTCTCGCGCACCACCTGCTGGAGCACCTTCCGGTTCATCCGGGCCTTGGCGGTTGCCTCGCGAAGCAGGTCGCGGAAGAAATCGGTCATCGTCATCCAGCGCAGCGCCAGGATCGCCGCCGTGGCGATGTGGATGAAGGCGGTCGGCACGATGATGCCGTTACGCACGTAGAGAATTGTCGCGCCCGTCTCCGCCAGCGCGGCGAGGGCGATCAGGGCGGGCGCAATCCTGGTTTTCTGGGACAGGCCCGCGGCGAGCAGGACGAGCAGCAGAAGCCCGCTCGTGCCGACTGCCACCATCGTCCCGTCGAGTCCGACGAGATCCCGGCCAGCCATCAGGGTCTCGGCGGCCAGGATCTGCAGCACCGATCCTGCTACGACGCCGTGCCTTGGCACGGAGTAGAAGTCGCGCAGTTCCGTGGCGAGAGCACCGACGATCACCGATCGGCCTTGCAGCAGCCGCGCGTCCGCGCGACCTCCGAGAATGTCGGCGGCACTCATGGCGGGAATGCCGGATGCGTCGATGCCGAAATCGATCCGCACTTCGTCGTCCTCGTGCGGGTCCGGCATTCGGGCCAGTGTCGCGGGAACGGAGGCGATGAAGCTGCCGTCCGTCATGAACCCGTTGGGGAAGCGGCGCACCATGCCGTCGCTGTCGGGGAACACGTTTACCGAGGCAAGCCAGGCGTTGCGTGCCAGTTCCGGAATGGGTTCGGAGAGTTCGATTCCCGGATTCGCGGAGTCGGCTGACGCGCGTTGCAGGAATGCCGGCAGCACCACGGTGCCGCCAGCCCGCTCGATCGCTGCAGCGAAGGCTGCGTCTTCCTCGGCTGACGAGGGCGTGGAGAAGTCGATGTCGAAAACGATCTCGCTCACCCCGGCCTCGATCAGCCGGTCGGTCAGTTCACCGTGCAGGCTGCGCGGCCATGGCCATACGCCGATCTCGTCCAGGCTGCGCTTGTCGATCGCCACGAACACGATCTCGCCGGAAACCGGACGGTCGCCGAAGACGTAGCGGTGGTCCGACAGGTACCGGTTCAGCGGCGCCAGCCAGCCCGCCGACTGGGCGAACAGGAGCAGCGCGAGCAGGCTCGCGCCGAGAAGTGTCCTATTTCGCGTATCCTGCTTCATGGCAGGGCATGCCCCCGCCGCTATTTCCCGCCTATGCCGATGCCCAGGCCGCCGCCGCCGATGCCGACATTGACGCTGACGCCGTTGCCGCCGCCCACACCGATGCCCACACTGACACCGCCGTCGCCTCCGACACTGGCACCGGCATTGACACCGTTGCCGCCGCCGACGCTTGCGCTGGCATTGACACCACTACCGCCGCCGACACTGGCGCCGGCATTGACACCGTTGCCACCGCCGACGCTTGCGCTGGCATTGACGCCGTTGCCGCCGCCCACGCTCGCGCTGGCACTCGTGCCCTTGCCGCCACCGGCGCTGCCGGCGCTGGCGCCCTGCTTCCCGCCGACGGTGCCGACGCGCTTGCTGCCCAGAGAAAGCCCGATGCCGCGGCCGGCATCCTTTTCGACTTCCGCCCTGCCGCCTGCGCCGACGCTGGCTTTCGATCCGGTACGCGTGTCGCGCACCTCGACAAGCCCGCGGGAGACCGAGACGACGGAGCGGAACGGATTCGTCCATACGGTAAAGCGCGTTCCCTTGACGACCGCCGCCATGAACTGCGTGCGTACGGTCATGTGATCGTAGTTCCGCTTCTCGAGGTCGAGACGGATGCGTCCGTACTTCTGCCGGATCGCGTGCCGCCTGCCGCGGCGGTCGGTCTTGTACGCGACCATCATGGTGTTCGGCATGACGAGGATCGTGTCCTCGTCGCGTTCCAGCTGAACGCGCCCGCGGCTTCCCGTCCGGATCCAGGCGGCGTTCGGCACGTCCATGCCGCGTTCCAGGTCGATCCAGTTGCCGCCGTCGGTGGAGTATTCTGCAGGTTGCATGACGCGAGCGGCGACCCATTCGGCAGCCAGCGTCGGTTCCGCAGCGATCGCCGCGACAAGCATGAAAAGGGCGCAGGCGATGCGATGGGGGCGCATGACAATGCTCCGTAGGGTTGCAATTTCATGCCTGTTATCTTGATTTTCCAAAGAAATGCTGAATCCCGGATGCGTGTTTGGCACACGCATCACGGGAGTTGCCCGCTGCATCGGCGGCGAATCGGGCATTTTCGGCCGTTGTACCGGTGGTTACGCCGTCGCCTGTCTTGTCCGGTAGGTCGCGAGAAGTCTTTCGCCTTCCTGCGGGTCGGCGAACTGCCAGAGCCCGTGCTCGACGCCTTCCAGGATCAGTGCGTAGACCGCATATTCTATGGCTTCGCGAACGGCCAACTGCGCAGGCTGGTTCTGCGTCACGCCGGCCTCCAGCTCCAGTAGCTCGTTCAGGCCGACATATTTGAACACCGATCCGCGCAGCGCCGTCGAATAGAGCCGCTTCGTCGTCGTCACCGAGCGCAGCACCTTGCCGGTCTGCACGCTGACCGCGCGCAGGTTGACCGTCACCACGTCGGTACGGAACTGCGTGTCGCCACCGATGCCGAGATACTTGGCGCCCAGCCCGCCGGTCGTCACGTTGCTCTCGTAGGCGACGATGCCGCCCTCGATCAGCATGCCCGCGAAGTTGAGTGGAGGCAGCGGTTCGGCGTTGTTGCCGAGGAACTGCTGGCGCGTCGCGCTGATCAGCTGGCGCTCCTTCAGTATGTTCGTCAGCCCGCGCCGCTCGACGACCTCGAACCATTTGCCGTGCCCGGCATTCTGCAGCACGTCGACCAGGATTGCGTCCGCGCCCTGCGTCACGGCCTTGGAATATTCCGCGAACTTGCTTCCCGGCTTGTACTGGCCGGTCAGGTCGGGGAACTCGTAGACCGCGACGAAGATCGGCTCCGATGGTGGCGGGAGCTCGTTGACCAGCGAGGTGGCGGCCGTCGGTTCTATGATCTTCGCCGGGGCGGAGATCAGGGGCTCGTTGGTGGTCGCGCAGGCCGCCAGGAGGATCGGCAGCGCGAGGAAGCAGAGACGCAAGCACGGCGATGTCATGAAGCGATCCTTTTCGAAACCTGCCGGCGCGGTTACGGAACCGGCACGGTCAACGTGCTGGTCGAGATGCCGTCGCTTATGGTGATCACGACATTGCCGCCGACCGTGTTGTAGGACACCGTCGCGCCGTCCAGCGAGAAGGTGCCGGAGGGCGGGGCGCCGTCGTTGAAGATCGCGTCGGTGATCTGCGATGCCGCGCCTCCGATCAGCGCGCTCTGCAGCGCCGCGGCGAACTCGTCGGCCGCCGTCGGCTCCTCGAACAGGCTGTCGAGGCTGCTGTCCTCGAACGTGTTGGCGATTTCGGCGCCCTGGAAGAGATGTGAGGAATTGAGCGGGTCGCCGCCGAAGGACGGGTTGACCGGCTCGTAAACCAGTTCGCTGGCCGCCGCCGTGCCGGCGAGCAGCGCCGCGGCCATGGTTGCAAGTGTCCTGAGCATTCTGCCCTCCCTGGTCTTGGCCCGCCGGCCGTCACTTCATCCGCGCGACATAGGCCCCCTTCCGGCCCGCATCGATGATGAGCAGCTTTTCCCGGCTGTTGCCCCGGTAGATTTCCTTCACGCGCTGGGTGTCCCCGATCTGGAAATGATAGACTGTCTTGTTGCCGCCGATGATCTCGAGTTCGGACGCGTTCCGGTTGCCGTTCTGCATGGTGACGACCTTGTTGTTGAAGCCGGCGACGCCGATCTCCGAAAGGTTGAAGGAACCGATCTGGAACTGCCCGGTCACGTTGTTGGGGCCCCTTGTGCTGCTGGCCGCCATGTTGCCGTCGCCTCTCTGCACGACCGTCGTCTCGGACAGCCGCTCCGCGATGCCCAGCATCCGCGAGACGCGGCCGTCGATATGCGGTGCGTATTCCTGTTCGATCGGCACGCGGTCGCGCGGTGCGGGGGCCGCCTGCTGGCCGATCTGGCCGATATGGATTCCGCCGGGGTCGAATTCCGGGTCGTCGGCACGCGCGGGCGCACCGGCGATGAGAAGCGTGCCGCCGAGAAGGGCGGTCGCCGCCGGGCGTGTGAATTGGCGAATGCGCATTCTGTTCCTCCGCTACTGGCCCTGGCTCGTCGCTTTCGAGCTGCAGCTGTTTCCGGTGAGGCGCTCCCGGGCGTCCAGTTCGGCCTCGTAGAAGCCGTCCTCGGTGACGTTCACCGTGACCTGCGATGTGCGCTGCGGCGTGTTCGGGTCGAGCGAGATGGTGCCGCGTTGCGCCGTGGATCCGATATTGGCCGCCGCGATGGTCGTGACCGTCATCGTGTAGTCGACCGTCGCCGGCTGGTCCGTCTGCACCCATCCGTGGATGTCCAGCATGTCGCCCGCCCGCTCGATCCGCGCCTCGCACAGGATCTGCACCTGCGATTGCGCTAGCGCGCCGGAAGCCATGCCCGCGCAGGCTGCGACGGCGAGCGCGAGGCCCGGAAGGTTGCGGCGGTATCGCCCGCCCTGTTGCGCCCGGCAATGCCGGGGTGACGGGGATCGGCCGTGATGTCGTCTCGAAACAGCCATGGATACGGCTCGCATCGGTCATCCGCTGGCCGGCCCGCATCGCGGGTCCGGCCGTTTCGCGTCCGGACCGCGAATTTCGCGGTCCGGTACGAACGGGCTGCCTAGTTGTCCTGCCGCACGAAGGAGCGGTTTGTGTTGCCTATTTGATCGACCGTCGAGTTGTGGCCCGTGCCTGTCTGCATCGCATAGGCATAGTTGTAGTGACCGACCTGCGTCAGATCGTAGTCGGAGCCGACCGAGTTGTTGCCGGCGGACACGCCCTGGTAGACCTCGAAGAAGTTGCGGCTGCCACTCTGCCCGATGATGGCGTCGTTGCCGTCACCATATTGCAGCAAGGTCGAGGCTTTCCGGGTGCCGCCGTAAAGCGCGAAGTTCGCGTCTGAGGTATCGATATACCCGCCCGGCAGGTTGCCGGAGCCGAGGCCCCATTTGCCGTTCTGCGAACCGGTCTGGGTGATCCTGACGGTGTTGTCGTTGCCGTGGGTTTCGACCCGGTCGATCACGTTGCTGCTGCCGTCCTGGACGACCCTGGCATCGTTCCTGTTGCCGTTCTGCAGGAGTTTGCGGACATCGTTCTCGTTGCCCTGCTTCTGGGTGACGCGGGCCTCGTTTCTGTTGCCGAGCTGGACAACACCCGAGTTGTCGTCGGCGTTGCCGACCTTGTTGTAGCTGGTTTCCTGCCGGACCACGATGTAGTTGCTGTCGCCGACCTGCTTGCTGACGCTGAGGTTGTAGTGCGCCAGCTGCCGGACATAGGTCTCGTTGTTGTCACCCTGCTGCAGTGCGCTCGCCGAGTTTCCGGTGCCCAGCTGGTCGATGTCGACAGTCGATCCCGCGAACGCGGTTCCGCCCATGGCGAGTACTGCAATGGCTGCGAGTATGCTTGTTCTCATTGCATCGATCCTTCCCTGTTTATGGTTTGATCGCGCTTGCGCGCCCGCATGAGTTAACGAAGCGTAAGGCGTGAAATCAAGCGAATATTTCCTGCCTGTCGAAGCACATGTGAAGAAACGACATGCAGCGACAAGTGAAAATCATCCGAAAGGCGTATTCCTGCTGCATCGCAAAATGTAATGATGTGGCAAGGACTCGCATTTATGCGATGGCACGACAATATTTGAGGGGTGGCTGTTGTTCTGGTCGCCGCATTGTTGTCCACAGGCTGTGTATAAGTCGGAATTGCGCGGGATCTCAATATTTTAAATCAATTCAACGGAGCGCGCCTCTTGGGCTCCCGCCCGCGGATGGGGCGTCGCCTCCGCACCGCGAGATGTCGCCCGCCGGATCGCGCGTGTCCCGCCCGCCGCCCGCGGGTCGTGGATCGGCGAAAAACCGGCTTACAGATTTGCTGCTTTGCGCCTATATGGTGGCATGACCGACACACCGCTGAAAAACATTCGCAACTTCTCCATCGTCGCCCATATCGACCACGGCAAGTCGACGCTCGCCGACCGCCTGATCCAGATGACGGGCTCCCTCGAGGAGCGCGAGATGAAGGAGCAGGTGCTCGACACCATGGACATCGAGCGCGAGCGCGGCATCACCATCAAGGCCAACACCGTGCGCCTCGAATACGACGCGAGGGACGGCGAGCACTACGTCCTCAACCTGATCGACACGCCCGGCCATGTCGACTTCGCCTACGAGGTCTCGCGCTCGCTGCGCGCCTGCGAGGGCTCGCTCCTCGTCGTCGACGCCTCCCAGGGCGTCGAGGCGCAGACGCTGGCCAATGTCTACCAGGCCATCGACGCCGACCACGAGATCGTCACCGTCCTCAACAAGGCCGACCTGCCGGCCGCCGAGCCGGACCGCGTCAAGGAGCAGATCGAGGAGGTCATCGGGCTGGATGCCTCGGAGGCGCTGCTGATCTCGGCCAAGACGGGCCAGGGCGTCGACGAGGTGCTGGAGGCCATCGTCACGCAGCTGCCGCCGCCGAAGGGCGGGGACCGGTCCGCGCCGCTCAAGGCCATGCTGGTCGATTCCTGGTACGACGCCTATCTCGGCGTCATCGTGCTGGTGCGCGTCATCGACGGCGTGCTGAAGAAGGGCCAGAACATCCGCATGATGGGCACCGGGGCGAAATACCCGGTCGACCGCGTCGGCGTGCTCACGCCCAAGCTGGTCGTCGTGCCCGAGCTCGGCCCCGGCGAGATCGGCGTCATCACCGCCTCCATCAAGGAGGTGGCGGATACCCGCGTCGGCGACACCATCACCGAGGACAAGCGCCCCTGCGACGCCGCGCTGCCGGGCTTCAAGCCGGCCCAGCCGGTGGTGTTCTGCGGCCTGTTCCCGGTCGATGCCGCCGATTTCGAGGATCTGCGCGCCGCCATCGGCAAGCTGCGCCTCAACGATGCCTCCTTCTCCTACGAGATGGAGACCTCGGCCGCGCTGGGCTTCGGCTTCCGCTGCGGCTTCCTCGGCCTTCTGCACCTGGAGATCATCCAGGAGCGGCTGTCCCGCGAGTTCGACCTCGACCTGATCGCCACCGCGCCCTCGGTCGTCTACCGCATGAACATGACGGACGGCACCACGACCGAGCTGCACAACCCGGCCGACATGCCGGACGTGGTCAAGATCGCCTCCATCGAGGAGCCGTGGATCAAGGCCACCATCATGACGCCGGACGAGTATCTCGGCGCCATCCTCAAGCTCTGCCAGGAGCGCCGCGGCATCCAGACCGACCTTTCCTATGTCGGCACCCGCGCCATGGTCACCTACGAATTGCCGCTCAACGAGGTGGTGTTCGATTTCTACGACCGCCTGAAGTCGATCTCGAAGGGCTATGCCTCATTCGACTACACGCTGGAGGGCTACCGCGAGGGCGATCTCGTGCGCATGAGCATCCTCGTCAACGAGGAGCCGGTCGATGCGCTGTCCATGCTGGTTCACCGCACCGCGGCGGAGAAGCGCGGCCGGCAGATGTGCGAGAAGCTGAAGGACCTGATCCCGCGCCACATGTTCAAGATCCCGATCCAGGCCGCCATCGGCGGCAAGGTGATCGCCCGCGAGACCATCTCGGCCATGCGCAAGGACGTCACCGCCAAGTGCTACGGCGGCGACGTCACCCGCAAGCGCAAGCTTCTGGAAAAGCAGAAGGAGGGCAAGAAGCGCATGCGCCAGTTCGGCAAGGTGGAAATCCCGCAGGAGGCGTTTATTCAGGTGCTGAAGGTGGGTGAATAGGGAATCGCGATATTACGTCACGAACGCTATTACGTTTTGCGACGGCCTGTTTCGAAGAAAATTTGATCTCTCAGGCTTTAGGGTCGAAATGAAGTGTAATACCTTTGTGCCGAACTCTAAATAGACGTCCTGTATTCTCATGAATGTGCGTCGATCTAAAAATTAATTTTTCCATATCAATTTCATCGACTTCAATATCAGGAACAAGTTCTATGAGTCTTTCACGCCAAGCTTTGAGAATTCTATCTAGGCGTTTATCATACGTATAAATTAATATCTCTCCTGTGTCTTGACCCTGAAGGCCGGTAGAATATCTCGTAGAAAGCTGGTGCATCCCTTTTTCAAGCCACGAATAAGAGGAGTGTATCTTCGCTTCCCCTATCCATAGAAATTCATTGCGCCCTTCGACGATAATATCGCAGTGTCCTCCATACTGGGTATCATGGGCAGCGTTCAAGCCCATGCTTTTGAGCATCCCTACAAAATCTATAGATATCTGGTCTTCACTGCGTTCTTGTCTAAGGTGACATGTCTTAGACATCTCTTGAGATATCCAGTCTATCGCCCTTTCAACTAGTTTGTGCAATTCTTCGAAATCCGTAGCAATCAACCATTCTAGCGCAATCTGAGCGGGGGTTGATTGATTTGCGGCAGCTCTAAGGTCTGCGAGGGAAGGGCTATAAGATTTCATTTAAGTTCCGCTATCAGGCGTTTCGTAGGCGAAAAAAATGGAATAATATAGTTTTCATAATCATTAACTGGTTCGCCTGTATCAGGGTGTATAAAGATACCAGTTTTTTTTGCTTCGCCTATTTCCTTGGGGTCTATCTCAAACTCTTCATCATTTTCATCGATAAAAAGTGTATGTAATTCTAGTAGAGGGGGATTTGAATTTGATAGAATGTTTATGGCAAATAATAACTCATCGTCTATGCTGTCTCTATTTGCGGCGGTACGAAGGGTGCGAAAAGTAAGAAAATTAAGTTCTTTAGGAGGCAGGTTTTCAAAATATTCTAATATCTGAACGCATATTTCAGCGGCAGAAATTGAATCCCACTCATTTAGTATTTCGGCGCGAAGTTTATCGAGTGTCACTTTGATGACTCTTTCAAAGGTCTGGTGCCTTTCAGGGGGGCGTTAGGTGGGTTTCAATTCTAGAGCGGACAAATTCGTAGTCGGCCTGCCCCATGCATTTGCGAATAACGACGCTGTTAATTGTAGGATTTTCGCCGCCAGCGGCGCGGGCGCTACTGTTTATGCTCAGTTCTGGGTTCGATACTAATCCGCCTCCTGCATTTCGTTTCCAGGTAACGCTAAGCCGGAATGGCTCAATGGGCGAAGCAAGGGCAGCTTTCCCGCCCTTATGATATTGCTCATCGCGAAGGTCGAGTTGCTTTCTGCGCATCTTTTCATGTTTCAGTGATGCTGTCGTTGTGCCGAAACCCAATTCGACCACAATTCCTTCATTCCTATCATTATAGATCCGATCGATAAGGGGGAACAAATTCAACTCATCAACAAGGACGTTCTCGCCTATTAATTTGTGGAACGTATCTACAGTCTGTGCGAATGCGGCTACGGCGACGTCGTGGTGCGTACCAAATGGGAAATCTACACGAACGTCGATGAGGGCCCCGTTATGCGGGAGCCAGACAACATCAAAAGCCTGAAATCGTAACGTTCTAAGACCAAAGACTTCCTGATAGTCCTCTAACAAATTTGCGGCTTCATCTGAAAATTGTGACAGTTCAATTTCTTCTCGTATCGTAATTACGCGTACCGACGAAAAAACTACGGCAACGCCATCATCTGTGGGTTCAATCGCCGCTAATTTGGAACCGATGGGTTGGAGGGCTAGTTGTTCGTCCGATAACGCAACGGGGTAGAGTCTCGAATAATCCGAGTCTGGGACTTTGGTTTTCAATATCTTATCGCGCACCTTTCCAATCTTCTCTGGTTTCACTCTGTAAAACCCCGACAGTTTCTCTCCGCTAAACGTGTGTTCTCGTAACGCAATGGTAAGCTCGGCTAAGCTTTCGGTGGGCTGACCGGAGAGATTTATCAGTTTTTCGAGCGTACGATCCCATCCCTGACCGCGAGGAAAGCTATTTTGATTGAGAATTTTACGCCCGACCGGCCACGGCATTCGAGCCCGCATAGTCCGGGCAATGTCAGGTAAATTTGTCAAACAATCCCCCTTATTCTTTGTTGATTTTCATACACCAATCCGATTTTGTGGCGCCTGGCGGCGTTCTTGGTGGCGTCGATCATACGGCTAGGTTGGTCCCGTGAGCTATCGCCTTGATCGCAGCATAGGCACTCGAATTTGCGCCGTTGTAAATCCTTAGCCGTATTGCGATCGGAGATGTTCCCAATCTGATAACAGCGACTCGTACTCGCGCAACAATCTTTCCTCTTCATCTCCCTGAAATGGGTAGTCCTCTGTGCGAAACGAAGTGCTGCGCAAAACATCGAGAATTCGAAATCCGTTCGGGTCATACTCTGGAAGTGCTTGGTTCATGACCCAAAGGCCGAGTAGCGCGGCATCATGAGAAAGTTCGGGATATTCTGCGAAATAGGGATAGATCAGGCGATAGGAGCCGTCATCCATCCTTACCGCCAGTATGTTCTCTACCTTGACGGTGCAGCCAAGAGCCTCAACTTCGTAGTAAGCTCGTACGTTTTCCTCGAGGACTTCAAAAGGTTCGTTAATCCAACGGCGGCGCTCGTTCCACCAAGTGAGAAATCCATCCCGCAATAGGGGGTATAGCCTTCCTCGGCGGGGATTGCTCTCAATTCGAACCTCAGTGAGCTGAGTTAGATTTCCTACACCTCTCGCCTGCGATTTAGCATCCGCCCAAAACGGGACATGGAAATCGCCGCCGCTACCACGCAGCCGCCCCTCTCGTCTTCTATCTTCAGTTATATCTCTCCGAAGCGCTGAAACACGATCTCTCGGCGGCAGATAGATAAGCGCAAGAAGCTTTCTCAGATTTATGCGTTCGAGAGACATCTTCTAAAGATACCTAAAATCCAAGTCTTAACTGCTGAGGATCATATCCGATTCGTATTATGATTTCCGAAATTATCAATCCTAAAGGAAAATGGAAGATTTGGTCGTGAGGTCTATATTCAATTTCCTTTTAATCGAAATCCTGAGCAGTCCTTCTACACTCTTGGTCAACCCTAGTTCCCATTCCCGAAACCATTCCGCGTCTCTATCATCGCGTTCTCACCCGCCATCGCACAGGAACCCACCCTATGCCCTCCGACTCCACCCCCATCACCGTCGACCAGGCCGCCCGCATCATGCGTTCGGCGATGCGCGATGCCATAAGGCGCCATTCCTTCTGGTATCTCGCGCAGGGCGCACTGATGGTGCTGGCGGGCTTCGTCGCGCTGGTCTTTCCCGTCCTTGTCCTCCGTCGCAGTGGTGGTCATGCTCGGCTGGCTGCTCGTCGTTTCCGGCATATTGCAGGCGCTGGGCCTCGTCGGCGCGTCGCACGTGCCCCATTTCTGGCTGCAGCTCGTCTCGGCGGCGCTGTCGCTGGTCGTCGGCTTCCTGTTCCTCGCCAGCCCCGGCGAGGGGCTGCTGGCGCTCACCCTGCTGCTGATCGTCTTCTTCATCGTCGGCGGCATGGCGCGCATCGTCTTCGCGCTCACCATCCGCCCCTTCCCGGAATGGGGCTGGATCCTCGGCTCCGGCATCGTCGGCCTCGGCCTCGGCGTGCTGCTCTTCGCCCAGATGCCGGTCGCGGCCGCCTGGCTGCTCGGCCTCCTCGTCGGCATCCAGCTTCTTTGCGAGGGCCTGGCGCTGTCCTGGATGGCATGGCGGGTCCGCCGCGCCGCCGGGTAACCCCTTCTTTGCAAAACCCGGCTAGGGTCCCGCCCGCGCCGCCGCCTTCGCGGCGCCGGAGAAGGGGAGCCGGGACATCATGAAGAGAGGGCAGGGCAAGGGAAGCGCGCCGGAATTCGGCCATGGCGGCGGCCTGCGCCGCGTCTGGCGGGCATGGCTTGCCACCCGCGCCGGCCTTGCCGCCGCCTTCCGCTCCCAGGCCGCCTTCCGGCAGGAGGTCGCGCTTGCCGCCCTCGCCATGCCCTTCGTCGTGCTGGCCGATGTCGGTGCGGCGGAGCGCGCGCTTCTCTTTTCCAGCGTCGTCGCGGTGCTGGTGGTCGAGCTTCTCAACACGGCGATCGAGCAGACGCTGGACCGCGTCTCGACGGAAATCCACCCGCTCGCGAAGGCGGCCAAGGATGCCGGCAGCGCCGCCGTCTTCCTCGCCCTTGTCGCCGCGGCGGTCGTCTGGCTGCTCGTCCTCGTCCTGCCCGCCCTGGGTTTCTGACGGGCGCCCCCCGCCCCCAGTTGGATAAATTTCGCGCTCCTTTCCCGGAACTCCGGCATTTCCGCGAAAACTTGTCCACCGCCCTCCGGCCTCGCCTATCCTTCCCCTTGCCCCCTCGCGGAAGCCTGAGTGCGCACCGGCATTTCGGGGAGGGGGACGGTACCCGGTGTCCGCGTGCAGGTGGCGCGGGCAGGAGCCGGCTTGACGGAAGTCGCCCAACAGCTCCGAAACCGGGGAGGCATATCGGTCCCGCGCGTGACCGCCGTGCCGCCGGCTCCCCCGGGCGGTAGCAGCAGCGGCGGGCGAGCGGCGCCGGAACGCGAGCGCATCCGCCACGGGGAAGGCGGGTCACAGATGCGTGCCGTATCCGGCCTGCGAGCTGCCCACGGGCAAGGCGGCGGGATGACTGATGTCGTGAGAATGCCGAGCGGGCGGTCGGGGGACCGCGCAAAACAAGAGATGAGCGGCCTCCGACCGCCCGTCTTCCAGGAGTTTCAATGGCCAGACCGGTTGGTTCCGGGGCGTGGCGAGGATGGGGCATGTCCGCACGCGCGGGGTTCCGTTTCGCCGGCTTCACGCGCCGGAGTCCGCCGGCAATCAAACGTGAAGCGGCGCGGCGCAATCGCCAAATTCCCGGCGCATATGCCGTGTGAACTGCCCCGGCGCGGCACCCGTGCCGCGCGTTCGACAGGTACGGGGTGGAGTGAACATGAGTATTGTCTGGGAAGACGCGCCCGGCCGTGTTGTGCCGGGCGGAGGCGCCGGCAAGGCGCGCGGCAGCCATGCCGCCATCGTCGTTCTTGCGGTCCTGTTCTGTGTCGTCGTGGCCGCCTTTGCCGTGGCGATCCTGTGGCCCGGCGCGGGCCGTGCGCCCGTGGCGCCGCAGCCGGCGGCGGATGTCTCCGCGACGCCGCTTCCGGAGGGCGGGGCCGGGCCGGTTTCGCCGACGGCGCCGCGCCTGGCGCAGGTCGAGCGGCCGCTTGCCGACGGCTCGGAGCGTTTCGTCGTCGCGCCGAAGTCGCCGCGTCCCGCGGTTCCGGCCGTCGATGACGGCCCGGTTGCCGCCCTTCCCGGCGCGGCCGCGGAGCCGGTGCCCGTCGCCGAGACCGAGGCGGACGTGGTCGCCATCGAGGCCGAGCTTGCCGCGGCCGGCGCGGACACCTTCGCCCTGCCGGAGGCACCGGCGGAAACCGCCGCCGCCGATCCCGCGGAACCGGCAATGGTGACGGCGCGCGCGCGTGAATGGGTCAATCTGCGCGCCGGCCCCGACAACGGGGCGGAGGTCCTGGCCGTCGTGCCCGGCGGCGATGACCTGCGGGTCGAGCCGGATTGCTCCGGCTGGTGCGCCGTCGCCTGGGACGGCCGGCGCGGCTACATATACGAGAGCTTCATCGCCTTCGACCGGTGATGCGCGCCGCGGCGGGCCGGCGCGCCCGCCCGTGCGTCGCCGCTTACCCTTTCTTCACCATGGCGGCGGTTTCCGGCGCTTAAAACTTTGGAAACCGTGTTCCTTAAGCCGGTGGCAACAGGCCCCGGGTAGTTTCCCCCACGTCCGGTTGGCACCGAAGAGTGTCGACGACAGTGCTGTGAACGAGAATAGGAGCTCACCATGTTTGCACGTTTCCTGAAAGACGAGTCCGGTGCGACCGCCATCGAGTACGGCCTGATCGCTGCCCTGATCGCTGTTGCCATCATCGCCGGCGCGACCACGCTCGGTACCGAACTGAACGCCAAGTTCAACGCGATCGGCACGACCGTCAAGGGCGTCTAATCGATAGGCTGCCACGCGGCAGCGCAAACTGCATGATCAGGGCCCGTCGTTTCCGGCGGGCCTTTTTCGTCGGTACGGCCCCTGCGGCGCGTTTGGCCTTTCTTAAGGGCGATGGGGCTAGGAAGGGGCATGTGAAAGAGCGGGAGTGGAGCGATGATCGCCGCCATCATCATGGTCGTGTTTCCCTTTTCGATGATATTCGCGGCCCTGTCCGATGTCTTCACCATGACCATCGGCAACCGCATCTCTGCGGTGCTGATCGGCGCCTTCCTCGTCGTCGCGCCCTTCATCGGCCTGTCCTGGGCGGAGTTCGGCTGGCATGTCGCCGCCTTCGCCCTCGTGCTCGCGGTCACCTTCGCCCTGTTCGCGACCGGCACCATGGGCGGCGGCGATGCGAAGCTGCTCGCCTCCACCAGCCTCTGGATGGGCCTCGGCCCGTCTTTGCTCGACTACCTCCTGTGGGCGACCGTGTGGGGCGGCATCTTCACGCTGTTCCTGGTCTTCTTCCGCAAGTCGTCCCTCGCCGTCTATGCCGGCGAGATCCCGATCCTGCGCCGCATGATCGACGAGCGGGACGTTCCCTACGGCGTTGCGCTGGCCATTGGCGGCCTCATCGCCTTCCCGCAATCGCCTGCGATGACATGGGCGCTCGCGCAGGTCGCTGGCTAACTCTGCGGCAGATAGCTCGCATTTAATATTTATTAAGCAAGAAAATTACGGGGTCATTAACCCTAATTACACCTTTGCCAATGAAACATGCACCCGAGAGGTTCGGAATCTGTCCGTGAGGTGGGTGCCATTATGTCGAAGCGTATCATTATTCTTGGCGTTGCGGTTCTCGCTGCGGGAGGCGCCGGCTATCTTGCCATGAACATGGCCGCGCCTCAGCAGAATGTGGAGCTGGCCGAAACGCGGCCGGTAGTGGAGACCGACCAGGTTCTGGTCGCCACCGAGAACCTGAACACCGGCGCCGCCATCGACGGGCAGCTGCGCTGGCAAGAATGGCCGGTCGGCGCTCTTTCGCCCGATTTCATCACGCGCTCGATGCGGCCGAACGCCATCGAAGAGCTGCGCGGTTCGGTCATCCGGTCCAGCGTTGCCCAGGGCGAGCCGATCCGCCCCATCAAGCTGCTCGGGCCCGACCAGAGTTTCATGTCGTCGATCCTTCCCGCCGGCAAGCGCGCCGTCGCCACGCAGATCGCCGCCGACACCTCGGCGGGCGGCTTCATCCTGCCGGATGACTATGTCGACGTCATCATGACCCGGACCATGCCGGGTGGAAGCGGATACGTTACCGAGACGATCCTGGAGAACATCCGCGTACTGGCCATCGACCAGACGATTCGCGAGAACGAGGAGGGCCAGCTGGTCCAGGTCGGGCAGACGGCCACGCTCCAGCTCACCCCCCGCCAGGCGGAAATCATAACTGTCGCGCAGCAGATGGCGGAACGCCTGACTCTGGCGCTGCGCTCGGTGCGCGACGTGGAGCCGGACACCGATACAGGTGGCGCCGAGCACCTGCTCTCCGGAGGGGTCGGTGGTGCCGTCACCCTCATCAAGTCCGGCCAGCGCAGCGAGGTCCAAACGCGATGAACGGCCTTCTTCCACGCTCAAGCTTTGAAACCGCCGAACGGAGCTCTCCGGGCATGACCATCAAGCAACTGAAATCGGCCATACTGTCGGTGGCGGTTGGCGCCACCCTGGCAGCCGCCTCCCCGCTCATTGCGCCGTCCGCTTTCGGCGCGGTCGCCGAGCCGGGCAACATCATCAAGGTCGGGCGTTCGACCGAAGGATCGGAACGTGTGACGCTCGGCCTCGACAAGTCGATCGTCCTCGACCTGCCGGTCGACGCGCACGATATTCTCGTCGCCAATCCGGAGGTCGCCGATGCCGTGACCCGGACCGCGCGGCGGATATATCTCTTCGGCAAGCAGGTCGGCGAGACCAACATCTTCATCTTCGACAAGTCGGGCCGGCAGGTCGTCAGCCTCGATCTGCGTATCGAACGCGATGTTTCAGGGCTGGATCGCTATCTCGCCCGCTTCATCCCCGATTCCGACATCAAGACGGAAATCATCAACGACAACATTGTCCTGACTGGCACCGTGCAGACGCCGCAGGATGCGGCCAAGGCCAGCCAGATCGCCGAGATATTCCTCAAGGGCGGTGATGCCACCCAGAACGGCTTCTCGTGGTTCTTCCAGACCGGCAACAGCCAGATCGTGAACATGCTCGATATCGTTGGCGGCGACCAGGTGACGCTCAAGGTCACGGTTGCCGAGGTTCAGCGCTCGGTCATGAAGCAGCTCGGCCTCAATCTGGTCGGAAGCCATAGGCCGGCTGGGGACGGCATTTCCTTTGCCGCGATTTCCGAGGGGATTGCCGGCGCGCTCGGCAAGCCGCTTGCGCCTTCGGGACTCGGCCTTGCCGCCTCGGTCAGCGGCCTCTCGCTGGAGGCCTACTTCCGCGCGATGGAGGAGGCCGGCGTGATGCGCACGCTCGCCACGCCGACGCTCACAGCGGTTTCCGGCGAGACGGCAGTGTTCAAGGTCGGCGGCGACTACAACATCATCAAGGGCTCAACCGTCGATGAAGACAATGGCACGACCTATTCCATCGAGACGGTGGAATACGGCATCGGTCTGGAATTCACGCCGGTGGTGCTCGCGCCCGGCCGTATCAGCCTGAAGATACGCACCTCGGTGTCCGAGCCGACAGTCGAGGGCACCGTACCGCTGTCGATCGGCGCATCCAACGGTGCCTCGACGAATGTCCTTTCCATCCGCCGGCGCCTTGCCGACACGACTGTCGAGCTGCCGTCCGGGGGTGCGATGATGATTGCCGGCCTGATCCGCGACGATGTCCGCCAGGTGGTCAGCGGCTTCCCGGGACTGCAGAAGCTTCCGGTGATCGGTTCCCTGTTCCGCAGCCGGGACTACATCCGCAACGAATCCGAACTTGTCATTACCGTGACGCCCTATCTCGTGCGGCCGACCGCGCCCAACAAGCTGGCGCTGCCGACCGACAATCTCGCGCCGCCGAGCGATCGCACGACCTATCTTCTCGGTCGCGTGAACCGCATCTACGGCACGGCGAAGAAGAAGCTTCCCGATGGCCGCTATCATGGCGCGGTCGGGTTCATATACAAATAGGAGTCGGGCCTATGCGTTCGAGAGCAATTGTCAAATCCGCGGGCCTGCTTCTTGTGGCAGTCGCCTTCGCCGGTTGCGCGAGGACGGACCGCGAGCATATCGAGGTTGGCGGCATCCCGCTTGACTACCGTGCGCGCCATCCCATCGTGCTGGACGAGCAGGAAAAGACGATCGACATTCCGATAGCGTCGGGCGCGCGGGAGCTCAACAGCGCGGTCCGCAGCAACATCCGCGGCTTCGCATCCGGATTTGCCGAGGCCGGCACGGGGTCGCTGTTCGTGATACTGCCTTCCGGATCGCCGAACGCCCATGCGGTCGGTGCCGTCAAGGAACAGATCATTGAGAGCCTGGTTGCTGGCGGAGCGCCGCGCAACCGGCTGATCCTCCAGCATTATGATGCCAGCGCGCATGGATCCGCGGCCGCTGTACGGCTTTCCTACAACACGGTCAGCGCTTCGGCAGGCCCCTGCGGCAACTGGCCCGACGACCTGGCCGATACGAAGTACAACAGGAACTACTACGACTACGGCTGCTCGTCCCAGGCCAATCTGGCGGCAATCATCGCCAATCCTGTTGACCTGATGGGCCCCCGTCAGTCGAGTTCCATCGACGCGACCCAGCGCGCCGCGGTGATCGAGGACTACCAGTCCGGACCGCGCGGCGCCGCGTCCGAAGTCAGGTATTAGAGCGGGTTTGGAGAAAACCATGTCAGACGTTGCCTACAACGAAGACTTCGAGGAAAGGCCGGCAGCCGAACCGGGCGAGGTCGCCGCGCTTGCCGAGGTGCGCCCGGTCCCGCGAATCTCGATCCAGGCTTTCTGCGAGACCGAGGGCGTGGCTGCGCCGATCGGGCGGATGGCCGAGGATCGCCGGATGGCCAAGGCCCAGACCCGTGTTTACATGGGCGGTATCCCGGCTGCGGTTGAATTCTATCAGAGCGCCCCGACGCCGAACCTGGTGATTCTGGAATCCTCGGCGCCGACCGACGAATTGTTCAGGACGTTGAACGAACTGGCCGAGGTCTGCGATCCCAGCACCAAGGTCGTGATAGTCGGCCACAACAATGATGTCGCGCTCTACCGCGAGCTGATCAAGAGCGGCATATCGGAATACATGGTGGCGCCGGTCACCATCGCGGACATCATGAATGTCGTGTCGACCCTGTTCGTCGATCCCGAGGCCGAGCCGCTTGGCCGTTCCGTCGCCTTTATCGGCGCAAAGGGCGGTGTCGGCTCCTCGACCATCGCGCACAACGTTTCCTGGTCCATCTCGACGCTGTTCCAGTCCGAGGTGGTGATTGCCGACATGGATCTGCCCTTTGGCACGGCGAACATCAATTTCGACCAGGATCCGGCGCAGGGCATCGCCGAGGCCGTGTTCTCGTCCGATCGTATCGACGAGGTCTATCTCGACCGGTTGCTGGCGGATTGCGCGGAGCATCTGTCGCTTCTGGCCGCGCCCTCCATGCTGGACAAGGTCTATGACTTTAGCCCGGATGCATTCAGCCAGCTGATCGAGGTTGCGCAGCGGACATCGCCATATGTCATCCTCGACGTTCCGCATGTGTGGAACGGCTGGACGCAACGCACGCTGGAGCAGGCGGATGAGGTGGTCATCGTGGCCACCCCGGAACTTGCCAACCTGCGAAACGCCAAGAATCTGATCGATACCTTGCGCAAGCTGCGCCCCAACGACTTCGCGCCCCGTCTGGTGCTGAACCAGGTCGGAATGCCGAAACGCCCGGAGATCGATCCGGACGATTTCGCGGAGCCGCTCGAACTCGATCCGGTCGCGGTGATTCCCTTTGATGCACAGCTGTTCGGTACCGCGGCCAACAATGGCCGCATGCTTGCCGAGACCGACGCCGCCAATCCGATCGTCGCCAGTCTGTCGAACATAGCGCATCTGGTTACCGGACGCGGGGTCATCAAGGAAAAGCAGAAATCCGGCCTGAAGGGGATTCTCGAAAAGCTCAAGAAGAAGTGAAGCTTCGTCGAAACGGTGTAACGGGACTGAACGATGTTCGGAAAAAAGGGAACGGGTAGCAAGCCAGGTGGCTCCTTCGGGGGTGCGTCGCCTTCTCCGGCTCCGCGGGATGTAGCGCCCGCGCCGGCTGCGCCGCCGCCCGCCGCGCCGCCGGCTGATGTCATGCCGGCGCCGGCCGCGCCGGCACCGGAAAGTCGTCCGCAAGCCGCGGCCGCGCCGATGCAGCAGCCCGCGGCGGCGCCCCGCGATCTGCCGGATGAAAAGCCGCGCGCCCGGACGCAGCGCAACGACGTCTACTACGACACCAAGATGCAGGTGTTTTCGGCGCTGATCGAGACGATCGACCTGTCGCAGCTGGCCAAGCTCGATGCCGATTCGGCACGCGAGGAAATCCGCGACATCGTCAACGACATCATCGCCATCAAGAATTTCGCCATGTCGATCGCCGAGCAGGAGGAGTTGCTCGAGGACATCTGCAACGACGTCCTGGGTTACGGCCCGCTCGAGCCGCTCCTTGCGCGCGACGACATCGCCGACATCATGATCAACGGTGCCGATAGGGCCTATATCGAAGTCAACGGCAAGGTGCAGGAAGCCGATGTGCGCTTCCGTGACAACCAGCAGCTGTTGAACATCTGCCAGCGCATCGTCAGCCAGGTCGGCCGCCGCGTCGATGAATCGAGCCCGATCTGTGACGCGCGTCTTCCGGACGGCTCCCGCGTCAACGTCATTGCGCCGCCACTTGCCATCGATGGAACGGCGCTGACAATTCGTAAGTTCAAGAAGGACAAGCTGACCCTCGATCAGCTGGTCAGCTTCGGATCGATCTCGCCCGAGGGGGCGACGCTTCTGGAAATTATCGGTCGCGTGCGCTGCAACGTCGTCATTTCCGGCGGCACGGGCTCCGGCAAGACGACGCTTCTCAACTGTTTGACACGCTATATCGACGAGGACGAGCGCATCATCACCTGCGAGGACTCGGCGGAACTTCAGCTTCAGCAGCCCCACGTGGTGCGGCTCGAAACGCGCCCGCCGAACCTGGAGGGCGAGGGCGAAATCACCATGCGTGATCTCGTCAAGAACTGCCTGCGCATGCGTCCGGAACGCATCATCGTCGGCGAGGTGCGCGGTCCGGAGGTCTTCGACCTTCTCCAGGCCATGAACACGGGCCATGACGGCTCGATGGGCACCATCCACGCCAACACCCCGCGCGAATGCCTCAGCCGAATGGAATCGATGATCGCGATGGGCGGCTTCACGCTGCCACAGAAGACCGTGCGCGAGATCATCGTGGGCTCGGTGGACGTCATCATCCAGGCGGCGCGCCTTCGCGACGGTTCGCGTCGCATCACCCACGTCACGGAGGTGATCGGCATGGAAGGTGATGTCATCATCACCCAGGATCTGGTCGTCTACGACATCGAGGGCGAGGATGCCGACGGCAAGATCATCGGCAAGCATCGGTCCACGGGTGTGGGCCGGCCGGCGATGTGGGACCGTGCCCGCTATTACAACGAGGAACAGCGCCTCGCCGCGGCACTCGATGCAATGGAGGTTGCAGCCGCGTGACCGTGTCGGGGCCAGTCAGTATCGGTAAATCGCTATGGTGATATTCGGTCTGCCAGCGTCTGTTGTCGCTTTTGTCGTTCTCGCCGGTCTCGGTGTGGGCGGCGTCCTCTATGCCTTGTTCTTCACCACCATCGAGAACGAGCAGAAGGTGAACCGCCGCCTGTCAAGCATCAAGGCGCAGTCCACCGACAGCGCGTCGCGCCGCGCCGCGCATGAGCGCGCCTCCGAGGGGGCCAAGCGCAAGAAGCAGATCGCGGATTCACTGGCCGAGCTCGATGAGCGCAACAAGGATCGCGCCAGGGATGCCACGCATCCGTCCCTGAAGAAGATGCTCGTTCAGGCGGGGCTGAAGATCGATGTTCGCACATTCTACATCTATTCGGCGGTCTGCGGGGCGCTGCTCACTGTCGTGGCATTCCTGTCCGGCGTGCCGTCGCTCTACCTGATCGGGGTGCTTTTCGTGGGCATTTTCGGCCTGCCCCGCTGGACTGTCGCCATTATCCGGAAGCGTCGCATGAAGGCGTTCCTGAACGAGTTTCCCAATGCGATCGACGTGATCGTGCGCGCCATCAAGTCGGGCCTTCCGCTGAATGACGGTCTGCGCCTGATCGCCTCGGAGGCGCGCGAGCCGGTCAAGGGCGAGTTCCGTCGCATCATTGAGGCGCAGCAGCTCGGTCTTTCGACGCCCGAGGCCTGCGGCCGCATGTACCAGTCGATGCCGCTTCCGGAAGCAAATTTCTTCGCCATCGTCATCCAGATCCAGGCGAAGGCCGGCGGCAACCTTGCGGAGGCGCTCGGCAACCTTTCGAGTGTCCTGCGCGAGCGCAAGAAGATGAAAGCGAAAGTCGCGGCCATGTCCATGGAAGCCAAGGCCTCCGCCGCGATCATCGCGTCGCTGCCCTTTGTCGTTACCGTTCTCGTCTACCTGACGAGCCCCGCTTACATCACCCTTCTGTTCACCACGAACACCGGCTTTCTCATCCTTGGCGTTTCGGCCGTGTGGATGTCGATCGGTGTCTTCGTGATGCGGCAGATGATCAACTTCGAGGTCTAGCCGATGACCGACGATATCGTGAACCTGCTGACCTCTCAGCAGTTCGTCTTTGCGATCCTGGTGTCGGTGAGCGTGTTTGCCACGCTGTTCACCGTTCTGGCGCCAATGCTTGGCGGCAATGAACTCAAGAGCCGCATGAAGACGGTAGCCACCGAGCGCGACGAGATCCGCGCCCGCGAGCGCGCACGCCTTGCCGCCGAGAAGCAACAGAACCGCAATTCGTTGCGCATGGAGGCCAAGGAAGGTGGTGTGCGTCGCATCGTGGAGCGCCTCGACCTGAAGACGGCGCTCGCCGACCAGTCCACGATTGACAAGATGCGCGCGGCCGGCTTTCGCGGCCAGCAGCCGCTGAACGTGTTCCTGTTCCTGCGTCTCGTGCTGCCGCTGGTCTTCTTTGTCGCCGCCCTGGCCTATGTGTTCGGCTTGCATGCTCTTGCCGAGCAGCCGACGGCGATCAGGATCCTGGCCTGCGTGGGCTTTGCCTATGTCGGCTTCTACGCGCCGA
The DNA here is from genome assembly GCF_013358405.1 of Oricola thermophila. NCBI lineage: Bacteria > Pseudomonadati > Pseudomonadota > Alphaproteobacteria > Hyphomicrobiales > Ahrensiaceae > Oricola > Oricola thermophila. The sequence continues at coordinate 2,884,304 of NZ_CP054836.1, read as the reverse complement.
ACATCTACGTTTCCAACAAGGCCACGAAGCGCAAGCAGTCTATACAGAAGGCGTGGCCCGATGCGCTCGATCTCATGCTGATCTGCGTCGAGTCGGGCATGTCCGTCGAGGCGGCCTTTCGCAAGGTGTCGGAGGAGATTGGCACGCAATCCGTTCCGCTGGCCGAGGAGCTCGTTCTCGTCGGCGCCGAGCTCTCCTTCCTTCAGGAGCGCCGCATGGCCTACGAGAACATGGCCAACCGCACCGGGCTGGAAAGCGTCAAGTCGGTGGCCCAGGCGCTGGTACAGGCCGAGCGTTACGGTACACCGGTCGGCCAGGCGCTGCGCGTGCTGGCTGCCGAGAGCCGAGACCAGCGCATGAACGAGGCCGAAAAGAAAGCAGCCGCCCTGCCGCCGAAACTGACCGTGCCGATGATCCTGTTCTTCCTGCCGGTCCTGTTTGGCGTCATCCTCGGCCCTGCCGGCATCCAGGTATCCCAGCGCGGCGGCATCTTCTAGGAAGAGGCCCGCTTCCGACAACGGAAAAGGCGGCTCGCAAGGGCCGCCTGTTTTCGTTGGATCGTCGGGGATGTGTGCTTATTGCTGTGCGGTCTTCTTCTCGTCTTCCTGCTGGATCATGTTCCAGGCATTCTGCTGCGACAGCATCTTCCGCAGGTAGTCGACATTGGCCTGTGCCTGTTGCGGCGAAAGTTCGCGTTGTGCGATCTGCTCCGCCTCTTCGAAGCGGCCCTGCAGGCCGACGACGAGAGCGAGGTTCTGGCGCACGCGGCTGTCTGCGGTCGGGCTCTGTGCCGCCTCGCGCAGGTAGTTTTCCGCCCGGGCAAGATCGCCCTCGAGCAGGTAGCTCATGCCCAGGTTGGACAGGATGGTCGGTTCGCCCGGCTGCAGCGTCAGCGCCTTCTCGTATATGCGGCGTGCCTGGCCCGAACGTCCGGTCTGGTCGTAGATGGCGCCTTCGGCCGACAGCAACCGCCAGTCCGGACGGGTCGGATCCTGCGCGCGCTGAATGGCATCGAGCGCCTGTGTGAATTCGCCGACGCTGGCAAGTGCCTTGCCGTATGCGGCGAGCACCTGCTTGTCGTCGGGATGGTCGATGGCGGCCTTGCGCATTACCGCGAGCGCCTGCTCGTTCCGGTTGTTCATCCGCAGGATCGAGGCGAATGTCATGGCGACATTCTTGTCCTTGGGATTGCGCTCGTATGATTTCGAATAGGAGGCGAGCGCCTGCTCCAGTTCCGTCGCCGTCATCTGTTCGACCGCCTTGTGCGACGCGGCCGGGCTGATCGATCCGGTCGTGATCGACCGGTCGGCGCAGGCCGTCGCGGTCGAGGCCGCGAGCAGTATGACCATGGCGCGAAGGAACGGGCGGGCTTCTTGCCTCTGTGGGGAGGATGCCGGACGGGCACCGTTGGCGATTCGCCTCATGCTGCGCTCCCAGGCAGCGTTTCCGTGGATGACGCTGCAACGATTGACGGTGAGTCTCTTGTTGGAAGCAATATTCTGTTAACCCTAACCAATGGTTAACGTTCCGCCCGTCGGGCGCTTGCAGGAGAGAACTGGTCGAATGAATCTGAATGATGTCTTGGCTCCGACGACCCGCCGCACCAGGACGGCGCGGCCGGTCTGGATGATCCGTTCCGACAGCCCGGCGGACATTGCCGCTCTGGCCCCGGCTGCTTCCAGGTGGATAGAGGAAACGGGCTTCAAGGCGGGCGCCGGGGAGGTGTTGCTGGTCCCGGGCGACGAACCGGGTACTGTCGCCGGCGCAGTGCTCGGATTGGGCGAAGCCGACGATCCCTTCGCCGCCGGTGCCTTGGCGAGGAAGCTGCCGGCGGGAGACTGGTATTTCGAGGATGGCGGCGAGATCGACCTGCGCCTTGCCAGCCTCGGGTTCCTCATGGGAGCCTATCGCTTTTCGCGTTATCGCAAGCCCGCGTCCCCTGCGCCGCGCCTGGTCCTCGACCGGAACCTGGACCGCGGTGAAATCGGCGCTGTCGCCGAGGCCGTGTGGCTGGCGCGCGACCTTGTCAACACGCCGGCAAACGATCTCGGCCCCGACGGCATCGAGGCGGCGGCGCGCGCTGTCGCGAAGGGACGCAAGATGACCGTCCGGGTAACCAGGGGCAACGAGCTGCTGAAGCAGAACCTCCCGCTGATCCACGCGGTCGGTCGCGCTTCGGCCCAGGCGCCCCGCCTGATCGACCTTCGCTGGGGCAAGCGCGGTTCGCCGCGCCTGACGCTGGTGGGCAAGGGCGTCGCATTCGACACCGGCGGACTCGACATCAAGCCGCCATCCGGCATGCGCAACATGAAGAAGGACATGGGCGGCGCGGCCAACGTGCTGGCGTTGGCCGGGCTGATTGTGGACATGAAGCTGGACGTGCGCCTGCGCGTCCTGATACCGGCCGTCGAGAATGCCATCGCGGGCAATGCCTTCCGCCCTGGCGACATCTTTCCCAGCCGCAAGGGGCTTACCGTCGAGATCGGCAACACTGATGCGGAGGGACGGCTGGTTCTTGCCGACGCGCTGACGTTGGCGGATGAGGAGAAGCCAGACCTGCTGATCGACATGGCCACGCTGACGGGTGCCGCCCGGGTCGCGCTCGGCCCGGACGTGCCGCCATTCTACACCACCGACGATACCTTTGCCGATGCGGTCGCCGCCGCCTCGCTGCTGGAGCACGATCCGCTCTGGCGCATGCCCCTGTGGGCACCCTACGCGAAGGGCCTCAACTCGCAGGTTGCCGATCTCTGCAACGTCACCACCGACGGCATGGCCGGATCGGTGACTGCGGCGCTGTTCCTGAAACGCTTCGTCACCGAGGCCAAGAGCTGGGCGCATTTCGATATTTTCGCCTGGAGCCTGAACGCAAAGGCACACGCGCCCGTGGGCGGCGAGGCACAGGGCATCCGTGCGTTGCTGATGGCCCTCAAACAGCGTTACGGCGTGGCCGACTAGGCACCGCGGGGACGTCCCCATATTGCGTTTTCACCGGTTCGGTGCCTATTGTGCCGGAGCCGAAACGAACGCGATGACGGGAAGATGTCCATTCGCTTGAGGCCGAGTCAGGCGCTGGCCCTTTGGCACCAGGTTGCCCTATCGGAGGTGCGCGACGACGAGCCGGATCTGACGCTTCGTCAGATGGCGGTGCTGTTGTCCATCTATCTGGAGCCGCCGCCGCATACCGTGCGCGGTCTCGCCGCAAAGCTGAACGTCACCAAGCCGGTGATCACCCGTGCGCTCGATTCCATGGGCGCGCGCCGCCTTGTCACCCGGCATCGTGATCCGAACGACAGGCGCAATGTCGTCATATCGCGCACGGTGGAAGGCTCGCTCTATCTTGAGCGTTTCGCGGACGTGATTATCGCCAAGGCAAGGGAACTGCCGCTGTGACGCTCGATCCCCGGCTGCACGCCTATCGTCCCGATCTGGCAGACAGGGTGTTGGAAGGCCGGGTTCTTGCGGAGCGGTTCGTCGATGCCCGCCCGGCCGTCATTGCGGTGCCGGTTGCGGATCTGCACGGCGCGCCGTCCCGGGAGGCCGGCATCGACACGCAGTTCCTGCTGGGCGAACCGGTGCGCGTCTTCGAGGTGGCAAAGGGCTGGGCGTGGGTGCAGGGCGTGCGCGACGGCTATGTCGGATACGTTCCGGGCAGTGCGTTGTCATTCGATACCGAGCCTGCGCCAACGCATCGTGTAACCGCGCTCCGCACCTGGCTTTTTCCGGAACCGGAACTGAAGAAGCCGCCGCTTGCCGCGCTCTCCATCGGTGCGCAAGTCGCCATCGCGGGTGAGGAGGTGCATCGGGGCACGCGTTACGCGATGCTGGCCGACGGTACGGCGCTGCCGGCCGTTCATGTCGCGCCGGTCGGAAAACACGCGCCCGATTTCGTTGCGGTCGCCGAACGGTTCCTCGAAACGCCCTATTTGTGGGGCGGCGCGTCCGGTTTCGGCGTCGATTGCTCCGGTCTCGTCCAGCTGTCCATGCGCATGGCGGGAACGGAAGTGCCGCGCGACACCGACATGCAGGAGGCGAGCATCGGCGAGGCCGTCGAGGTCGGGGTCGGCCGTTCAGGGCTGCGCCGCGGCGACCTGGTGTTCTGGAAGGGGCATGTCGGCATCATGGTCGACGACACACGCCTGTTGCACGCCAATGGCAGCACGATGAGCGTGGCGCTCGAACCGCTTGCCGATGCGATCGCCCGCATCGAGCCGCACTACGGTCAGCCCACCTCGTTCAGGCGGCCCTAGTAGCCTGCCTCGCGGTCGACCACGTTCCTGAGCGGTTCGCCGCGGTCGTGCGCCTCCATTTGCTCGATCATGGGCGGCACCAGCGCGTGCGGCATCGAGGTCGCCGCCGCATGCGGTGTGATGGTCACGCGCGGATGGTTCCACAGCCGGCTATCCTCCGGCAGGGGCTCGGTCTCGAAAACGTCGAGGGAGACTGCGCCCAGCCGTCCGTCTTCCAGCGCCGCGATTATGTCCGCCTCCTTCTGCAGGCCACCGCGACCGGCATTGATCAGTATCGGGGCGCCAAGCGGTCCGCGCCTCTTCATCCGGTCGAACAGCCGCGCCGAAAGGATGCCGCGCGTCGCCGGTGTCAGCGGCAGCAAGCAGACCACGATATCGGCAACGGCCAGGAACTGGTTGAGTCCGTTGTCTCCGGTGAAAACGTCGATTTTCTCGCCTGTCTTCTCCCTCCGGCTCCAGCCGACCACCTCGAAGCCCAGTGTGCGCAGCTTCCTGCCGGCATCGCGTCCGAGTGTGCCGTAGCCGAGAATGCCGACGGTCACGTCCCGTGCCGCCGGCTGCATGATGTCCTCGTGCCACAGGCGCCGTGCCTGCTGTTCGCGGTACAGCGGGCCCTTGCGATGGTGGTCCAGCACCTGCCAGGCGACATATTCGCTCATCCGCTCGGTCAGGTCGTCGGCGATCGCCCGCACGATCGGTACGTCGGGCAGTTCGTCCTCCGCGAAGATGTGGTCGACGCCCGCGCCGATGGAAAAGATCGCCTTCAGGTTCGGGAGACCGTTGAGCACGCCGCGCCGCTGTTTCCACACGACGGCATACTCGATGTCCGGGTCGTTCGCTCCTGCGGGTTCCGTGACCACCTTTCGGTCGGGTGCCGCCTTTTCGAGTTCGGCGCACCATGTCGCGGGATCGAAGCCGGTGACGGACAGCAGGATGGTGCCTTTTGCCATGGGTCTACTCGTTCACGATGCCGGCCGGGGCCACCTCTATGTCGAAGGCGGCGGCCATGAGAGCCTTGGTATAGTCGGTCTTCGGGTTGTCGAAAATCTCTTCCGCCCGCCCGGCCTCGACGACCTTGCCGTTGCGCATGACCATGACCTCGTTGGCCAGCGCGCGCACCACTTTCAGGTCGTGGCTGATGAACAGGTAGGCGAGGTCGTGCTTGCGTTGCAGGTCGCGCAGCAGGTCCACCACCTGGGCCTGGACGCTCATGTCCAGTGCCGAGGTCGGTTCGTCCAGCATGACGAATTTCGGCTTCAGTACCATGGCCCGCGCGATGGCGATGCGCTGGCGCTGGCCGCCGGAAAACTCGTGCGGGTAGCGGAACCGGGTGTCGGGGTCGAGTCCGACCTCATCCAGTGCCCCTGTCACGCGGGCGTCGCGCTCGTCGCGTGACAGTTTCGGCTCATGGATGCCGAGGCCTTCGCCGACGATCTCGTCGATGGACATGCGGGGGCTGAGACTGCCGAACGGATCCTGGAACACGATCTGGATCTCGCGCCTGAGCGGACGCATCGCCTCGAAGGAGTAGGTGCTGATCTCACGGCCGCCGAAATCGATCCTGCCCTGCGATGCGATCATCCGCGTCAGCGCCAGCCCCAGCGTCGTCTTGCCCGAGCCGGATTCGCCGACTATGCCCAGCGTCTGGCCCTTGCGGACGGTCACGTCGACACCATCGACTGCCTTCACGTTGTCGACGGTCTTGCGCAGCAGCCCCTTGCGGATCGGGAACCAGACTCTGACGTTCTCGCCGGTCAGCACCGTCTCGGCATTGTCGTTGAGCGGGATCGGCTTGCCCTTCGGCTCGGCGGCCAGCAGGTGCTTCGTGTAGCCGTGCTGCGGGTCGGAGAAGATTTTCTCTGTCGGTCCCGTCTCCACGATCCGGCCTTCCGTCATCACGCAGACGCGGTCCGCGATGCGCCGCACGATGCCGAGATCGTGGGTGATGAACAGCATCGACATGCCTTCCTCGCGCTTCAGCTCGTCGAGCAGCTTGAGGATCTGCGCCTGCACGGTGACGTCGAGTGCCGTCGTCGGCTCGTCCGCGATCAGCAGTTTCGGCCGGTTGGACAGTGCCATGGCGATCATCACGCGCTGGCGCTGCCCGCCGGAAAGCTGGTGCGGGAAGGCCTTCAGGCGCTTGGCCGCGTCGCGGATGCCCACCTGTTCGAGCAGTTCCAGCGTCCGGGACGGGATCTCCACGTCGCGCGCACCGTGCAACCTCAGTGTCTCGCCGATCTGCTTTTCCACCGTGTGCAGCGGATTGAGCGAGGTCATCGGCTCCTGGAAGATCATCGCGATATCGTTGCCGCGCACCTTGCGCAGCTCGTTCTCGGTCGCGGACAGCAGGTCCTTTCCCTCGAACAGGATTTCGCCGGACGGGTGGCTTGCTGCCGGATATTGCAGCAGCTTGAGTACGGACAGCGCGGAGACGGACTTGCCCGAACCGGACTCGCCGACCAGCGCGACTGTCTCGCCGTCGGCGATGTCGAAGGAGATGCGGTCGACGGCGGTGGTCGTCTCGCCGCCCTGGGTGAAGGCGACGGAGAGATCGCGAACGGAGAGAAGAGGGGGATTCGTCATGCGAACGTCTTCCTTGGATCGAAGGCGTCGCGCGTCGCCTCGCCGATGAAGATCAGCAGCGACAGCATGACCGAGATGACGATGAAGCTGGCGAAACCCAGCCACGGTGCCTGCAGGTTGTTCTTGCCCTGGAGGATCAGTTCGCCGAGCGAGGCAGAGCCGGGCGGCAGGCCGAAGCCGAGGAAGTCGAGCGACGTCAGCGTTGTGATCGAGCCGTTCAGGATGAAGGGCAGGAATGTCAGCGTCGCCACCATGGCGTTCGGCAGCAGGTGGCGGAACATGAGGGTGCGGTTCGGCACGCCGAGGGCGCGCGCAGCGTTGACATATTCGAAATTGCGCGCCCGCAGGAATTCCGCCCGCACGATGCCGACGAAGCTGACCCAGGAGAACAGCAGCATGATGCCGAGCAGGATCCAGAAGCCCGGCGGCAGGATGGCGGCAATGATCAGCAGCAGGTAGAGCACGGGCATGGAAGACCAGATCTCGATGATGCGCTGGCCGATCAGGTCGGTCCATCCGCCAAAGAAACCCTGGATCGCGCCGAAGGTTACGCCGATCACCGCCGAGAGCGCCGTCAGGATCAGGCCGAACAGCACCGAGATCCTGAATCCGTAGATCAGCCGGGCGAGCACGTCGCGCGCCTGGTCGTCGGTGCCGAGCCAGTTGAAGTTGCCCCAGGTGCAGTTCGGGTCGTCCGCGCCCTTCGGGTAGCGTACGCAAAGTTCCTCCCGGCTGTCGAACAGGAAGGCCGGTTTCGACGGCGCGGAGGTCGGCACCTCCTTGTTCACCGTGCGGTAGGAATAGCGGATCGGAGGCCATATCATCCATCCGCCATTGGCCGCGATTTCCTCCTGTATGAAGGAGTCGGTGAAGTCGATGCGCGGCAGCGCAAGCGGATCGTCGGGAAACAGCACCCGCTCGGAATAGGTCTTGAATATGGGCGTCAGGTACTGGCCCTTGTAGGAAACCAGGATCGGCCTGTCGTTGGCGATGAACTCGGCGAAGAGCGACAGGATGAACAGGGCGAGGAAGATCCACAGCGACCAGTAGCCGCGCCGGTTCGCCTTGAAGTTCTGCCAGCGGCGCTGGTTCAGCGGCGACAGGAAAGGGCGCCTGCGTGGTTTCGGTCCGCTCCGTGCGGTCAATGCGGCGGTTTGCTCCATCGTCACACGTCCCTGCGCTCGAAGTCGATGCGCGGATCGACCCAAGTGTAGATCAGGTCCGACAGCAGTCCGACCAGCAATCCCATCAGCGAGAATATGTAGAGCGTCGCGAAGACGACGGGGTAGTCCCGGTTGATGACCGACTGGAAGCCGAGCAGGCCAAGCCCGTCGAGCGAGAAGATGGTCTCGATCAGCAGCGAGCCTGTAAAGAAGGAGGATATGAACGCGCCGGGAAAACCGGCGATGATGATGAGCATGGCGTTGCGGAACACGTGGCCGTAGAGGACCTGTCGCTCGTTCAGCCCCTTCGCGCGGGCAGTGACGACATATTGCTTGCGGATCTCGTCGAGAAACGAGTTCTTGGTCAGCAGTGTAGACGTGGCGAATGCCGACAGCACCATGGCAGTCAGCGGAAGCGCAAGGTGCCAGAAATAGTCGACGATGCGCATTGGCCAGGACAGTTCCGACCAGTTGTCCGACGTCAGGCCCCTGAGGGGGAACCAGTCGAGGAACGATCCGCCCGCGAACAGCACGATCAGCATGATCGCGAACAGGAAGCCGGGAATCGCATAGGCGACGATGATCACGCCGCTTGTCCACACGTCGAAGGCGGAGCCGTCGCGGACGGCCTTTCGTATGCCGAGCGGGATGGAAATGCCGTAGGAGATCAGCGTGATCCACAGTCCCAGCGAGATCGAGACCGGCATTTTTTCCTTGATCAGGTCGATCACCGAGATGTGACGGAAGAAGCTTTCGCCGAAATCGAAGCGCAGATAGTCCCACAGCATCAGGCCGAAGCGTTCCAGCGGCGGCTTGTCGAAGCCGAACTGCTTTTCCAGCTCGGCGATGAACTTCGGGTCGAGTCCCTGCGCGCCGCGATACTTAGAGGAGATCTCGTTGCCGCTGGCGAGGTCCGAGCCGAACTCCTCCTGGGCGCCGAAGTCGCCGCTGCCGCCGGTAATCCGGTCGGTTGCGTCGCCGCCCTGTCCGGTCAGCTGCGCGATCACCTGTTCCACCGGTCCGCCGGGGGCGAACTGGATGACGGTGAAGGAAATCGCCATGATCCCGAGGATGGTCGGGATCATCAGCAGCAGTCTTCGCAGGATGTATGCCCCCATCAGGCGGCTCCCCCGCGGTGTGTCACTTTCACGTCAAGCCTTTCCAAGCGCCTCAGCTTTTGCCCGGTCGGTCCACCACAGTCGCTCCACCGGCCAGAAGTAATCGGGCTTCGGTTCCTTGAAGCCGTACATGTCCCAGTAGGCGACACGGTGATTCGCCGATGTCCAATTTGGAATCCAGTCTCGCCTCAGGCGCAAGACCCGGTCGAGAACGCGCATCGCGGTGCGGTGTTCCGCGCGCGTCCGCGCCGCGCCGACCTCGGCGATGATGGCGTCGATCAGCGGGTCGGCCGTTCCGGTCCAGTTTTTCGAACCTTCCTCCTGCGCCGCCTTGCTGCCGAGCACGCCTTCCAGTCCGGACCTTGTCGGCGTCGCGGTCCATGACAGCGCGAAGCCGGCGATGTCGAAGTCGAAACTGTTGGTACGTTCTTGGAACTGTGCCGGGTCGACGAGTCGGAGCGAGGCATTGATCCCCAGCGCGCGCATCGTCTCCACCCAGGGATTGTAGATGCGCTCGAACACGCTCGACCGGATCAGTATCTCCGCGTCGAGCGTTTCGCCGTCGGAGTTGCGCAGCACGCCGCCGTCATTCTTCCACCCGGCCGCGTCGAGCAGCCCGATGGCAGCGCGCAACCGTCTGCGGTCGCGGCCCGATCCGTCGCTCGGCGGCTCGCGATAGGCGTCGCCCTCGATGCCTTCGGGAATGGCGTGTTCGGCCGACAGTTTCCCGATCAGCGCCAGCTCGTCGGTATCCGGCGGGCCGGAGGTTTCGTAGTCCGATCCCGCGAACAGCGAGTGGCTCTTCTCGTATGCGCCGTGGAACAGGTTCTTGTTGGTCCAGTCGAAGTCGAAACACAGCGCGATCGCGTCGCGGACGCGCCTGTCGCGGAACTGCGCGCGGCGCTGGTTCGGCGCCAGGGCCTGCATGCTCGGCCGCGTTTCCCGCGGGAAAAGCCGTTGCACCACCCGGCCGTCCTGGACTGCCGGGAACCCGTATTCCGTCGCCCAGCTCTTCGATGTGAATTCCTGGCGCCAGGTGATCGCGCCCTTCTTGAATGCTTCGAATGCCGCCTGGCGTTCCTTGTAGAACTCGATGCGGATGGTGCGGAAATGGTCCAGCCCCCGTGCGGTGCCCAGGTCTTTCGCCCAGTAGTCGTCGACGCGCTCGTATTCGATGTAGCTTCCGGCCGAGAATTTCCCGACCCGGTAGGGCCCCGAGCCGAGGGGCGGCTCCAGCGTCGCGGCATCGAAGGGCCGGTTGGCGTACCATCTCTCGTTCAGGACGGGATAACCGGCGATCGCCAGGATGGCCTGTGCCGATTGCGTTCCGTCGAAGACCAGCGTCACGGTCTCCTCGTCCTCGGCGACCGCCTCCTTGAGCACCGAGAGCGGCAGGGACAATTCGGGATTGCCTTGTGCCTTCAGTGTTTCGTAGCTGAAGGCGACGTCATGCGCGGTGACGGGCGATCCGTCGTGCCAGCGCGCTTCCGGGCGCAGCCTGAATGTGAAGCGGTTCCGGTCGTCGGAGATCGTAACGCTCTCGGCGAGGTGGCAGTAGACGGCGTCCGGTTCGTCCCAGGCCGAAACAGTCAGCGCGTCGAAGCAGTATTCCATGCGCGGCGGCGCGTCGCCCCGGCGCACGAAGCTGTTCAGCGTGTTGAAGGTCTGGACGTTCTGGTTGAAGTACCAGTATCCCGGCTGGAAGTTGAATGTCCCGCCATCCGGCGCCTCGGGCGAGGCGTAGTCGAAATGGGAAAAGCCGCGCGGGTATTTCAGGTCGCCGAAGGCCGACAGCCCGTGAAGTTCGATCCCGCTCGGGTTCTCCGCTCGCGGAAGGGCGGGGAAGGCGGCGCTGACGGTCAGGCCGCCGGAAAGGATCAGGAAGCGCCTGCGGTCCGGCCTCATTGCAACCTCGCGGCCTTGTCAGCGTCGTACCACCATACGGTCGGGAAGCCGATCGAGTACTCCGGCAGCGGTTCCGGTCGGCCGAACTTGTCCCAGTAGGCGATGCGCGCGTTGCGCGACGTGTAGGACGGGATGACGTACTGGTTGGCCATCAGCACCCGGTCGAGCGCCCTTGTTGCCGCCACCAGTTCCTCGCGGTCGGTCGCGAAGACCACCCGCCTGATCAGGGCATCGACGGCCGGGTCCTTGATGCCGGCATAGTTGCGGGACGCCTCGCGGTCGGCGGCCTCCGAGCCGAAGAAATCGAACTGCTCGTTGCCGGGCGACAGCGACTGCGCCCAGCCGGTATAGATCATGTCGAAATCGCGGCTTCGGACCCGGTTCACATATTGCGACGGCTCCACCGATCGCACCCGCATGTCGATGCCGAGCTTGCGCAGGTCCTCGGCGAAGGGCAGGGCAACCCGCTCGATCGTCGGCCCGTTGAGCAGCAACTCGAAGGAGAACGGCTCGCCGGTCGTCTTGTTGACCATCATGCCGTTGCGCTGCTCGAAGCCGGCTTCCTGCAGCAGCTGCAATGCCTCGCGCATGTTCTGGCGGTGTGCCCGTCCTCCGCCATTGACCGGGTTCCGGTATTCCTCGGTGAATACCCGCTCGGGCACGAGGTCGCGCACGGTTTCCAGGATTTCCAGTTCGCGGCCCTGTGGCAGGCCTTCCCAGCGTAGCGGGATGCCGTAGAAGAAGGAATCCACGCGCTCGTACTCGTTGTAGAAGATGGTCTGGTTCAGCGTCTCGAAGTCGAAAACCAGGTTGAGTGCGCGGCGCACGCGATAGTCCTGGAACAGCGGCCGGCGCAGGTTGGGCACGAAGCCGACGAGGATGCCGGCGCTGCGATAGGGGTTTTCCAGCTTCTCGCGCCTGATCTTGCCTTCCTGCACGGCGGGAAAGTCGTAGGCCGTTGCCCAGCGCTTGGCCTCGTTTTCCAGCCAGAAATCGAACTCGCCCGCCTTGAAGGCCTGGAACTCGACATTGAGGTCGCGATAGTAGGTGTAGGTGATCCGGTCGAAATTGTGAGATCCGACATTCACCGGCAGGTCGCGGCCCCAGTAGTCTTCGACACGCTCGAATGTGACCGTCGAGCCGGGGCTGAACGTCGCTATGCGGTAGGGACCGGATCCTGGCGGCGGTTCCACCGTCGTCTCGGCGATGTCGCGCGGATTCCCGTCCGCGTCGGTTCCCTCCCACCAGTGTCGGGGCAGCACCGGGAGCTGGCCGACGATGTGCGGCAGTTCCTTGTTCCCCGCCTCGTCGAAGGTGAATCGCACCGTGCGCTCGTCGAGCGCCTCGGCGCCGGTCACGTGCTGGTAGTAGAAACGCTGTTGCGGGTTGATCTCGACCAGCTTGTCGAAGGACCACACCACGTCGTCGGCCGTCACCGGCTCGCCGTCGTGCCAGCGCGCGTTCTCGCGCAGGCGGTAGGTCACTTCGGAGTAGTCGTCGGGAAAGGCCAGAGCCTCGGCGAGAAGGCCGTATTCGGTGGACACCTCGTCCTCGGAGCTCGTCATCAGCGTCTCGTAGACGAAGCCGACGATGCCGGTGGCCACTTCGCCCTTGGGCAGGATCGGATTGAGCGAGTCGAAGCTGCCCGTTTCCGAGAGACGCAATTCTCCGCCCTTGGGCGCGTCCGGATTGACATAGTCGAAATGCCGGAAGTCCGGCGGGTATTTCGGCTCTCCGATCAGGCTGGTGGCGTGACGCCACTCCGCTTCCTGTGCCGTTGTCGCCTGGAGCGACCCCACCACCATGCCAATGACCAAGAAGACAGTTCTGATCCGCACGCCATGCTCTCCCTGCCGAGTGGGCTTGTCACGAATTTAAAGGCTAATGCGGGAAAACAAAGGCAAAAAAGAAGCCGGGACAGTGCCCGGCTTCGATCCGTTCCGTTCGCCGCGAGGCTGTTACTCGGCTGCGCCTTCCGCGCTGGCCGCTTCGTCCGCCGGTGCCGCGTTCGGGTCGGGCAGCGGAGCCGGGTTGGCCGACATGGTGCGCAGATAGGCGATCAGGTTGGCCCGGTCGTCGATCTTGGAGAGGCCGGCAAAGCCCATTGCCGTTCCCGGCACCAGGTTTTTCGGCTTCTTGATGAATTCGTTCAGGTGCTCGTAATCCCAAACCGCGCCGTTGGCGGCGAACTCGGTCATCGCGCCGGAATACTTGAAGCCCTCATGCGCGGCGACCGGGCGATTGACGATGTCCCAGAGGTTCGGGCCGACCTTGTTGGCACCGCCCTCTTCCGTCGTGTGGCAGGCTTGGCACTTCTTGAACACGCTCGCGCCCTTGTCGACATCGGCGCTTGCGAGCAGCGGGGCGATCAGTTCGACTTCCGGGGCTTCCGCCACGCCGGTGTCGCTGCCTGCGCTCTCGTCCACGACGATCGCGAATCCGGCCTGTTCCGGTGTTTCCGTGTGAAAAATCGCTTCCCCGAGGATGCCGACCGTCATCATGATGAAGACCCCGCCGAGGAGGGTGCCGGCATAAGTGTTCAGATTCGACGAACTCATCGCTTGACCAAATCCCGATTCCTGAATGGTTGCGCGCGACGCAGCGGCGCAGATTGGCGCGGAAACTAGGTCTTTTGCTCCGCTTATGCAACACATATAAGCGCGTTGGTTTTGAGACTTTTTGCCATTTTCGTTCCAATCGGACTTCGATACCTGCCGTCATGCGCCCACTCGTTCTCGTCCCCGCCCGAATGGCCTCGACCCGTCTTCCCGGCAAGCCGCTTGCCGAGATCGCCGGCAGGCCGATGATCGTTCACGTTGCCGAGCGCGCCCGCGAGGCGGACTGCGGCCCGGTTGCGGTGGCGACCGACGATGCCCGGGTCGCCGAGGCCGTGCGCGATGCCGGCTTCGCCGCCGTGATGACACGGGCCGATCACCCGTCCGGCTCCGATCGCATATTCGAGGCGCTGGGCGCGCTTGATCCGGAGGGGCGGCATGACGCGGTCATCAATGTGCAGGGCGACCTGCCGACCATCGACCCGGCGGACATTCGCGCCGCCCTGTCGCCGCTTTCCGACCCTGCCTGCGACATTGCGACGCTGGGGGTGGAAATCGTGGACGAGGCGGAGAAAACCAACCCCAACGTGGTCAAGATCGTGGGCTCGCCGCGTGGACCGTCGATCCTGCGCGCGCTCTATTTCACCCGCGCCACTGCGCCCTGGGGCGAGGGGCCGCTCTATCATCATGTCGGCCTTTACGCCTATCGCCGCGCGGCGCTCGACCGTTTCGTTGCGCTGCCGCCCTCCGTCCTGGAAACGCGCGAGCGGCTGGAGCAGCTTCGTGCCCTCGAGGCCGGCATGGAGATCCATGCGGCAATCATTGACTCCGAGCCGCTCGGGGTGGATACGCAGCCCGATCTGGAACGCGCCCGCGCGATCCTGGGCCAGGGAAAGCAAGCGACATGACGGAATCCTCGAATCTCATCGCCTTCCAGGGCGAACCCGGTGCCAATTCCGACACGGCCTGCCGCGACATGTTTCCGGACATGGAGCCGCTTCCCTGCGCGACCTTCGAGGATGCCTTCAACGCGGTGGAAAGCGGCAAGGCGCGGCTCGGCATGATCCCGATCGAGAACACGATTGCGGGACGCGTTGCCGACATCCATCACCTGCTGCCCGAGTCGCGGCTGCACATTGTCGGCGAGTATTTCCTGCCGATCCATTTTCACCTGATGGTCCTGCCCGGCGTCTCCATGGAGCGGATCCGGTCGGTCCACAGCCACATCCACGCGCTCGGCCAGTGCCGCAAGGTGATCCGCAAGCACCGATGGAAGGCGATGGTCGCCGGCGACACGGCGGGGGCCGCGAAGCTGGTAGCGGAGACTGGCGACAGCACGATGGCCGCGCTGGCGCCCGAACTGGCCGCCGAGATGTATGGCCTCGATATCATCGCCCGCGATGTCGAGGATCAGGAGAACAACGTCACCCGCTTCGTGGTGCTCTCGAAGGAGAAGCAGGTTCCCGATCGCGTCTCGCCGGACGAACTGATCATGACCACCTTCGTCTTCCGCGTCCGCAACATACCGGCCGCGCTCTACAAGGCGATGGGCGGATTCGCCACCAATGGCGTGAACATGACGAAGCTGGAGAGTTACCAGCTTGGCGGCAAGTTTTTCGCCACCCAGTTCTACGCGGACATCGAGGGGCACCCCGAGGATCGCAACGTTCGGCTGGCTTTCGAGGAACTTGGGTTCTTTTCCGAGGATTTCCGCATCCTCGGCGTCTACCGGGCGTCGCCGTTCCGCGAGGGCATGTGACGGCAGGGCGTTAGCCCTGCACGACCCTCTGACGCTGCGTGCCCAGCCCGGTGATGCCGAGTTCCATCACGTCGCCTTCCTTGAGGTAGACGGGCTCCGGCTTGATGCCCATGCCGACGCCGGGAGGCGTTCCGGTCGAAATCACGTCGCCGGGATGCAGCGTCATCAGCCGTGAAAGGTGCTCGATGATCGTCGCCACGTCGAAGATCATCTTGGACGTGTTGCCGGTCTGCCGGCGCACGCCGTTGACGTCGAGCCAAAGGTCGAGCGCCTGCGGGTCGGCAACCTCGTCCTTCGTCACCACCCAGGGGCCCGTCGGTCCGAACGTGTCGCATGACTTGCCCTTGGTCCACTGGCCGGTGAGCTTCGTCTGGAAGTCCCGTTCGGAGACGTCGTTGACGATGCAGTAGCCGGCGACATGGTCGAGCGCGTTGTCCCGCGTCACGTATTTCGCCCGTGTCCCGATGACGACGCCGAGCTCGACTTCCCAGTCCGTCGCCTTCGAATCGCGCGGCAGTTCGACGTCGTCGTTCGGTCCGACGATCGCCGAATTTGCCTTCATGAACAGGATCGGGTGGTCCGGGATCGGCAGGTTCGATTCCGCCGCGTGGTCGGAATAGTTGAGGCCGATGCACATCATCTTGCCGATGTTTCCGACGCATGGGCCGAGCCGCGTGCCGGCATCGACCTCGGGCAGGGTGGCCGGGTCGATATCCGCCAGCCGGGCCAGCGAATCCGGGTGCAGTGCCGCCCCGTCGATGTCGTGCAGGTGGGCGGAGAGGTCACGGATTCTGCCATCCGAATCGAGCAGTCCGGGCTTTTCGTGTCCCGGCGCCCCGTATCGCAGAAGTTTCATCGGCTCGGTCCTCCCGGTTGGCGTCGGGTGCGGAACCTATCGGCATCGCGCGAGAAATCAAGCGCGCCCGGATGTTGACATTTTGCCCGCGCGGGCATCCCCTCGCGGTCGGATGGCGAGGGAGATGGACATGGACGGAACAAGCCGGCAGATCGCGTTTTTCGGTGTCGGGCTCATGGGGGCGCCGATGATCCGGCGCCTCGCTGCCACCGGCCACGCCGTGCGCGCATGGAACCGTACGCCAGAAAGGGCGCGGGCGGTCGAGGCAGGCAATGTCGTTGCCTGCGCCTCGCCACGCGAGGCGGCTGAGGGTGCCGACATTGCCATTTCGATGCTTTCGGACGGGCCGGCTGTCCTCTCGCTGGTTGCGGAGAATGACCTCGCCGATGTCCTGCCGGAAGGGACGGTGTTCGTGGACATGAGTTCCGCCCGGCCGGGGGAGGCGCGGGCGCTTGCCGCCGAACTGGCGAAGGGCGGCGTGGCCTTCTGCGACGCGCCCGTTTCGGGCGGGCCGTCCGGCGCCGGGGATGGCACGCTGGCCATCATGGCCGGTTGCGATCCGGAAGTGTTCGAGCGGGTGCGCCCCGTCCTCTCCGCGATGGGCCGCCCGACGCGGGTCGGTCCGGTCGGCGCCGGCCAGTTGGCCAAGCTCGCCAACCAGCTGATCGTTGGCGCGGCCATCGCCGCCGTCGCCGAGGCCACCCTGCTGATGCGCGAGGGCGGTGGTGACATGGACGCCTTCCGCGACGCGCTTGCCGGGGGGCTGGCCGATTCCAAGGTCCTGCAGTTGCACGGCGCGCGCATGGCCGCCGGCGATTTCGCTCCGCATGGCCGTGCCGTGTTGCACCTGAAGGACATGGACAACATCCTCGCCGAGGCCGCCGGTCTCGGCCTCGAATTGCCCCTGGGCAACGACATCCGCGCCCGCTTTGCCCGTCTCTGCGATGAACTCGACGGTGCCGGCCTCGACCATTCCGCCCTGTTCGTCGAGTTGCTCGACCGGAACGGGCGCATCTAGGCGAGCGATGCCGTCGCCATGTAGGTGATGGCGACATAGGTGATCTGGTGGGCCAGCTGGTCCAGCCCGTGCAATTGCCAGTAGAGCCTGGGGCTGCGCTCGGCCCGGGAATGCTCGCCGATGCGGTCCTTGGCGAAGTCGATACCGTAGTGGACCGCGAACTCGCCGACCGCCACCGCCGCGATCACCGGTCCCGCGATTCCGCAGGCCGCCAGCACGAGTCCGCTACCCAGCGCATGGACCGCCGCGTGGACATAGCCGCCAGGCGCGGAGAGCCGCCCCTTTCCGGCCAGCATCCATCTGGGCTGAAAAACGAAGTCGGCGAGAAAATGCTTGAGAAGCAGTCCGGAAAACAAGACGAAAACAAGCGGCATGTGTCCCTTCCGTTTGCAGCCGCGGGAAATGTGCTGGCGTGGAAGGTTGCCATTCGGGCGGCCGCGGCGCTGTGTGCAATCGCACAGCGCCGCGTTCAGGAGGTCGCCTTCTGGGAAACCGGCCCTGTCGAGGCGCCGACGACGAATTCCGCCTCCAGCAGCAGATGCTGCTCGCCGGGCTTCTTCTCGATCTGGTCGATCAGCATGTTGGCGCAGTGCCGTCCGGCAAGGCGGATGGACGAGCGCATCACCGTCATGCTGGGGTCCTCGCCCGTCGAGGGCAGGAAGGACAGGCAGTCGTCATAGGCCACGAGCGAGACGTCGTGGCCGACGCTCAACCCGCGCGCCTGCAATGCGCGCATGGCGCCGATCGCGGTCAGAACGCTGGCGCACAGCACGGCGGTCGGCGGGTTCGGGTGCGCCAGGAACCGCGTCATTGCCGCGAAGCCGTTCGGCTCGATCATCTCGCCGGAAAACATGATGTCGGGATCCGGGGCGATTCCGTATTCGGCCAGCGCGCTTTCCAGGCCCTCGCGCCGCCGCGTCGCGAAGGCGAAGTATTCCAGCCCGTTGATCAGGCCGATGCGCCGGTGACCGGCCTTGAGCAGGTATTCGGCCGCCTTGCGGAACGCGCGGCGGTTGTTGACGTCGACCCAGCAATAGCCTTCCGCAGGGCCGGCCATGCGCCCGTGGACGACGAATGGCAGTTTCAGTTCCCTGAGCAGTTCTATGCGCGAATCGTCGGCCTTCGGGCCGTGCAGTATCACGCCGTCGACCCGCCGATCGCGTGCCAGCTTGCGGTACACCTGTTCCTCGTCGCCGTCATTGGTGACCGAGATCAGCATGTCGTAGCCGCGCTCGTTGTAGACCTCGCCCGCACCCGCGATGAAATCGGTGAAGTGCGGGTTGATCATGTCGTGATCGGAAAGGGGCGCGACATGGCCGATGGTGTTCGATCTGCCGATGGCCAGGCGCCGGGCGTTGGAATTCGGCCGGTAGTTCATCATCCGCGCGAATTCCAGCACGCGCTCGCGCGTCTTCTCGCTGACCTCGGGATATCCGTTGAGGGCGCGGCTGACCGTTGTCTGCGACAGGCCGAGCTTTTCCGACAGTTCCTTTAGATTCAACGGACGTCCCCTCCTCCAGAGGCGTTCAAAGGGCTTTGAATATTGCCAGACAATGGCCCCGCTGACCAGTCCCTAATGCCTCCTGGCATGCAAAAATCGGCCGCATTGGGCCGTCCTGCGTGAAATTTTCATCTTGACTCTCGGTCGCCTCCGGCGGAGATTTGCGACAGCCAAAGCGCTTTGATTGGCTTTGGACGTTTGAATGAATTACTGTGCCCGGAGCGGGTCGGCAGGCTCGCTTCGAACCAATCCTGGGAGGATTTCCTATGAAGAAGACAGTCATGGCGGGCTTCGCCGCCGCCCTGCTGACCAGTGCCGCCGGCTCGGCGTCCGCCGAACAGCTGACGGTGTTCGGCCCGTGGCTCGGTCCGGACCAGTCCTATGTCGAAGCTGTTCTCGAGGCTTTCGCCGAGAAGTCCGGCCATGACGTGCGCTATGTCGGGTCCGACAGTTTCGAGCAGCAGATCGTGGTCGACCTGGAAGCGGGTTCGGCGCCGAATGTCGCGGCCTTCCCGCAGCCGGGCCTCGCCTCCGACATGGCGAAGCGGGGCTTCCTTGCGCCGCTCGGCGAGGATGTCGCCGACTGGCTTCGTGAGAACTATGCCGCGGGCGAGTCCTGGGTGAATCTCGGCACCTATGTCGGTCCCGACGGAGATAGCGCGCTCTACGGCTTCCCGTTCAAGATCGACGTGAAGTCGCTTGTCTGGTTCGTGCCGGAAAACTTCGAGGACGCCGGCTACGAGGTGCCGGAGACGATGGAGGAGCTCAAGGCTCTCACCGAGCAGATCGTCGCCGATGGCGGCACGCCGTGGTGCATCGGTCTCGGATCGGGTGCGGCCACCGGCTGGCCGGCCACCGACTGGGTCGAGGAGATGATGCTGCGCACGGCCTCGCCTGAAGACTACGACAGGTGGGTGACCAACGAGATGAAGTTCACCGATCCGGTGGTCATCAACGCGATCGAGGAATTCGGCTGGTTCGCGCGCAATGACGATTTCGTTGCCGGCGGCGCCGGCGCCGTTGCCTCGACGGACTTCCGCGATTCGCCGAAGGGCCTCTTCACCTCGCCGCCGCAGTGCTACATGCACCGCCAGGCATCGTTCATCCCGGCCTTCTTCCCCGAGGGCACGATGATGGGCGACGACGCCGACTTCTTCTACTTCCCTGCCTATGAGGGCAAGGATCTCGGCAAGCCGGTGCTCGGCGCCGGAACGACCTGGGTGATCACCAACGAGAGCGATGCCGCGCATGAGTTGATCGCCTTCCTGCAGACCACCGAGGCGCACGAGATCTGGATGGGCCTCAAGGGCTTCCTGACGCCCTACAAGGCGGTCAATCCGGAGGCCTTCAGCGATCCGACCCTGCGCAAGATGAACGACATCCTGCTGCAGGCGACGACCTTCCGTTTCGACGGTTCCGACCTGATGCCGGGCGGCGTCGGTGCGGGCTCGTTCTGGACCGGAATGGTGGATTATGCCGGCGGCAAGTCGGCCGAGGAAGTCGCCGACGCGATCCAGAAGTCCTGGGAATCGCTCAAGTAACCGGTCGACAACGCTTCATTGCGATCCGGGGCTCCGGCCCCGGATCGCGCAGATGACGCGCAATCGGGGGAGGGATAACCATGCATCCGGCGTTGCAAGGCTTGATAACGATCATCATCGGCGTCGGTGGATGCGTCGGTTACTTCTATTTCTCGAATTTCGTCCTGGACCGTTTTCTCTTTCCGGCGAAGGGGCCGCAGGCCGGGCGCAACATCAACCGCGCCAACATGGTACGGCCCTGGCTGTTTCTTTTTCCCGCGATCTTCGCCCTCGGGCTGTACCTGGCCTATCCCGTCATTGAGACCTTGCGCCTGTCACTGACCGACCGCAATCTCGGGGGCGCGTTCGTCGGCCTCGAGAACTATCGCCAGATGGTTGGCGAGCCGAAGTTCTGGGAGGCCATGCGCAACAACATGCTCTGGCTGATCGTCGTGCCGGCGGCGTCGACCGCCTTCGGCCTGATGGCGGCCCAGCTCACCGACCGCATCAAGTGGGGCAGCATCGCCAAGTCGCTGATCTTCATGCCGATGGCGATTTCCTTTGTCGGCGCCTCGGTGATCTTCAAGCTTGTTTATGACACCCGTCCCGCCGGACAGGAGCAGATCGGCGTTCTCAATGCCGTGTGGCTGGCTTTCGACGGCGGTGTCTGGTCCTTCGTCGTCCTGAGGTTGCTGCCCGCGGTCCTGCTGGCCGCATTCGCGGTCCTCATGCTCTACGTGATTTACCTCGCCCTCGTGCCGTTGCTGCGCCGGAACACGGCGCATTCCGGCGGGTCCCGGCTGACCGCGCTCGTGCGCGTGATCGTCGCCGCGGGTGCTGCCTGGCTCGGTTTCCTGGCGTCGAGATCGATTCTCCCGGTTCTCACCGTGGCATTGCCCTACGGCGAGCCGCAGACCTGGCTGACGATTCCCTTCTGGAACAATTTCTTCCTCATGGTTGTCCTGGTCTGGATCCAGACCGGCTTCGCGATGGTCATCCTGTCGGCGGCGCTGCGCGGCATACCGGAAGAGACCATCGAGGCCGCCGTCATCGACGGTGCCAATCCCTTCGACATCTTCTTCCGGATCAAGGTGCCGCAGATCATGGGCACCATCGTCGTCGTCTGGACCACCATCACCCTGGTCGTTCTCAAGGTCTTCGACATCGTCTTCGCGATGACCAACGGCCAGTGGGAGACGCAGGTCCTGGCGAACTACATGTACGACAAGCTGTTTCGCGCCAATGACTGGGGCGTCGGCTCCGCGAGCGCGATCGTGATCATGCTGCTCGTTCTGCCGATCCTGGTCTGGAACGTCTACAACGCGCGTAAGGAAATGCGCTGAGGGGGGACGAAGTCATGTCATCGATTGCAGGCAGCAAGCCGACTCTCACCTGGGCGGTCCATCTTTCGGTCCTCGCGCTGGTTCTTCTCTGGCTGTTCCCGACAGTCGGCCTGTTCGTTTCGTCCTTCCGCACCGCCGACCAGATATCGGCCAGTGGCTGGTGGAAGGCGCTGTTTCCGCAGGAGCAGAATCTCGTGCTGCGCACGTCGGCGCCCGACACGCAGGTCCGCGAGGGCGACCTGTTCGTCATCCGGGGCAACATCTTTTCGGACAATGACCGTGTCGCGGAGTCGGAGATATCCGCCTGGGGGATATCGTCGCGAGCGATTTCCGACTATGCCCCCGGAGAGACGGCCGACATGGGTGACGACGGGCGCCTGACCGTCCAGGCCAATGGCGACTATCGGCTCGAGAACGACGTGGAGTTCTCCGGGCGTCGAGGCGAGCGGGTTTTCGTGACCGCGACCACCCCGCCGGAATTCACCCTTGAGAACTATGACAAGGTGCTTGGCAAGAACGTCGTCCAGCGGCTGCTGCTCTTCATGCTCGCCGCCGTGGCCTTCGGGGCGGTTGTCCGGCTCCTGGTGAGAGAGCGCACCGACATGGTCGCGTCGGCGGCGCCCTGGGTCGGCGGCATCGCGCTGCTCGTCGCCCTGGTCTACCTGTTCGGTCTTTCCACCGGTACCGTCGCGGGCGCGCAGACGACCGACAGCATGGCGAAGGCATTCTTCTCCACGCTGACCGTGACGATCCCGGCGACGGTGATCCCGATCGTGATCGCCGCCTTCGCCGCCTACGCGCTTGCCTGGATGCGGTTCCCGGGCAGGGCGCTCCTGATCGCGGCGGTCGTCGCCTTGCTCGTCGTGCCGCTTCAGCTGGCCCTCATTCCGCTCCTGCGCCTGCATCTGGGCATCGGCATCGGCAAGGGCTATCTTGGCGTCTGGCTTGCCCATACGGGCTTCGGACTGCCGCTGGCCATCTACCTTCTGCGCAACTACATGGTCGGCCTTCCGCGCGACATCATCGAATGCGCAAAGGTCGATGGCGCCACGGATTTCCAGATTTTCACGCGCATCGTCCTGCCGTTGTCGTTCCCGGCACTCGCGTCCTTCGCCATCTTCCAGTTCCTGTGGACCTGGAACGACCTGCTGGTCGCAAAGGTGTTCCTGATCGACGCGACGGGCGACACGACGGTCATGACCAACCAGATCGTCGAGTTGTTGGGCACGCGTGGCGGAAACTGGGAAATTCTCGCGACGGCGGCTTTTGTATCGATTGCCGTTCCGCTCGTCGTGTTTTTCGCAATGCAACGCTATCTGGTGCGCGGCCTGTTGGCCGGCTCCGTCAAGTGAGGTTCTGATATATGAGCGTATTCGCTTCCGTGGCTGAACAACCGGAGGTTCTGGTTCAGCCCGATCCCGATTGGTGGCGCGGCGCGGTGATCTACCAGATCTATCCGCGTTCCTTCCAGGATTCCAACGGCGACGGCATCGGCGATCTGGCGGGCATCCGCCAGCGCCTGCCTTACATTGCCAATCTCGGTGCGGATGCGATCTGGATTTCCCCCTTCTTCCCTTCGCCGATGAAGGATTTCGGCTACGACGTGTCGGATTATCGCGGCATCGATCCGATGTTCGGCAGCCTGGAGGATTTCCGCGCTCTCGTCGAGGATGCGCATCGCCTCGGCCTGCGGGTGATGATCGATCTTGTCATCTCCCACACGTCGGACCAGCATCCCTGGTTCGTCGAAAGCCGCTCCAGCCGGGACAATCCAAAGGCCGACTGGTATGTCTGGGCCGATCCCAAGCCGGATGGCACGCCGCCCAACAACTGGCTGTCGATCTTCGGCGGCTCGGCATGGGAATGGGACACGAACCGCCGCCAGTACTATCTGCACAATTTTCTTTCGAGCCAGCCGGATCTCAATTTTCACAATCCGGACGTCCAGGACGAACTGCTCGACATCACCCGCTTCTGGCTGGAGCTGGGCGTCGACGGCTTCCGTCTGGACACCATCAATTTCTATTTCCACTCGAAGACGCTGCAGGACAACCCGGTCCTGCCGCCGGAGCATCGCAACAACGCGATCGCGCCGGACGTCAATCCCTACAACTACCAGGATCACCTCTACGACAAGAGCCAGCCGGAGAACATCGAGTTCCTGAAGCGGTTCCGTGCCGTGCTGGACGAGTTCCCGGCCGCCGCGGCGGTTGGCGAGATCGGCGACGCGCACCGCGGGTTGCAGCTTCTGGCCGAGTACACCGCGGGCAACGACCGCATCCACATGTGCTATTCCTTCGATTTTCTTGCGCCGGTACGCATCAACGCGTCCCGGGTGCGCTCGATCATCGAGAGGTTCGAGCGCGAGGCGGCGGACGGGTGGTCCTGCTGGGCATTTTCCAACCACGACGTGCCGCGCCACGCCACGCGGTGGGGCGCCCATGAGCGCGATCCCCAGCGGTTCCTCAAGCTCGTTGCGGCGATGCTCCTGACCATGCGCGGCTCGGTCTGCATCTATCAGGGCGAGGAACTCGGTCTGCCCGAGGCCGATATCGCCTATGAGGACCTGCAGGATCCCTATGGCATCCGCTTCTGGCCGAAATACAAGGGGCGGGACGGCTGCCGCACGCCGATGGTCTGGTCGTCCAACCTGCCCAATGGCGGTTTCACGACCGGCAAGCCCTGGCTTCCGGTGCCGGACATCCATCGCGCGATGGCCGTCGATACCCAGCAGGGAAATCCGGAAAGCGTCTACGAGTTTTACCGTGCCTTCCTGGAATTCCGGCGCGACCATCCGGTCTTGGCCAAGGGAGACATTCGCTTCGTGGATGCGCCGGAGGACGTCGTGGCATTCCTGCGCACCGACGGCGAGACGACGCTTCTGTGCGCCTTCAATCTAGGCCACGAGGATTGCGAGTTTGCACCTGGCGTGAATGCGGCACCTGTCGAGGCCGCCGGGCTGGACGGTGTCGCGGAGGACGGCGTTGTCCGTTTGAAGGCGCTTGGCGGTTTCATTGGCCGTGTGAAATGATCTGGCGCGGCAGCTGAGGGAGGAAGAAGCACCATGGCGGAACTGAAGCTGACGAATCTCGACAAGGCCTATGGCCATGTGAAGGTGTTGCACGGCATCAACCTTCACATAGCCAAGGGCGAGTTCATCGTCTTCGTCGGGCCCTCGGGCTGCGGCAAGTCCACGCTGCTGCGCTGCATTGCCGGCCTCGAGCAGATTACCGGCGGAACGCTTGAGATCGACGGCATGGTCGTCAACGACGTGCCGCCGTCGCAGCGCGGCATCGCCATGGTGTTCCAGACCTACGCGCTCTATCCGCACATGACGGTCTACGACAACATGGCCTTC